>NZ_BADK01000738.1 GCF_000333595.1 Azospirillum sp. B506 | reverse complement strand
GCTTCGGCAGATTTCGCATAAAGTGGTAGGGGATGTTTCCTTTCCGCCATTTACTGGACGTTAACCATATCGGCCATATACCTCTACGTGCAACTTGGTTGCGTTTCCTCCCGAACCAACTCAGGGCGGCCCGGCGGCGATACCGTCAGGCCGCCTTTTCTTTTTGGCTCACTTTCGTCTCGCCAAAGAAAAAGGGCCGGGACAGACATGCCGCCCCGGCCTGACCCCGAAGATGTCTGCCGCCGGTCGAAACCGAAAGGATCAGGGAAGGCGGCTTTCAGCCAGACGCAGGCGGCCTTCGGGGGAAAGACGGGAAAGGGAATCGACGAAGCGTGCCTCGATCTCGCTGCGCAAGGCGGCGTCGTTGGCATGTACACGGTCAAACAGCGCCTTCAGGCCGACCGCATCGAAGGACTGGGCCATCAGGGCGGTGCGCAGGCGGGGGATGAACTCCTCGCGACTGACCCGCATGCGGACGAACAGCGGACGGGCATCGTCCAGCGCCTTGCGCAGAACCGTGGCGTCAGCCGGCGACAGGCGTTGCGACACGTCTTCGACGAAGCGCTCCAGCATCTGGTCCGGCCCCATCGGTGGCGGGGGAGGGCGGAAGCTGTGGGCGACGACGAAGCCAACGGCCAGCATGTTGAGCGCAAGAGAACCGACCAAGAGGAACCAGGGCCAGCGGCGCCGGATTGACGGCGTCATCGCGTGTCTCCCAGATAGCTGACGATCATCACGCCCGACAGGTCCGGCGCGCTCGTCTTCTCGAAGGAAATCACCCCCTGGCTGTAGACGAGGAACCCGACCAGCGCCATGCCGGCCAGGAATCCGGCCAGCGGGGCAGGGCGGAAGGGCGGCCGTGACAGGAACCACGGTACGAATTCGGGCACGATCCGCTGCGCCAGGCAATCGGCGATCCGGTCATAGACCTGCGCCTCGCGCCGGGCGGAGACCAGTGGGGTCGAGGCGGCATCCAACAGCGCGTCGGTGATCGCGGCGTCGGCCAGCAAGGTCCGGGCCTCGGCGTTGCCGTCCAGAAGATCCAACCCCTCCAGTTGGGCGGAGCGTGGCCAGCGGCCCAGATCGGCGCCGTAGGCCTCGGCGTAGCGTTTGAACTCTTTGAGCGTCATGACCGTACACCGTCCTTCTGACGGATCAGGGGGTGAAGCCGGGCCCGCACGACGCGGCGCGCCCGGACCAGCAGACTTTCCATAGCCGAAACAGATACCTGCAGTATTTCCGATGCTTCAGCGCACGTCATCTCCTCATGGTAGCAGAGACTGAGCGCCGCCCGTTGGGCTTCGGGCAACGCGGCAATCGCCGCATCGACGGCTGCACCGATCCGGATTCCGTCTATCACCGTCTCGGCACTCCAGGCGGGGTCGCGATCTCGTCGGCGGCATCAAGGGGGGCGAAGTTGCGCCGCCGCTTGTAGTCGATGGCGCGGTTCACCACGATCCTGTACAGCCAGGTTGTGAAGCGGGTTCCGTCGCCGCGCCAGCGGTGGGCATTGGCCCAGATCTGCAGGAAGGCGTCNTGCGCGATCTCCTCGGCATCGGCGGCGTTTCCGACCACCCGTTGAGCCAAGGCGATGCTGCGGCGCAGATGTCGGCGCGTGAGTGTTCCAAATGCCTTCCGGTCACCGGCCGCGGCGTCCGCCATCAACGCCTCGTCGGTTACCGTCTCCTCGGTAGGCTCCACGCCGTCTTCCGCCCGCTCCCGGTTGCTGTTGTTGATTTATACGCGGCCAGGGCCGGATGTCCTGCGCAGTGGCCGGCAGATTTCCGATAGGGGTATTCCCTGAGAGTCCCGCCATACAGTAATTTCCATAAGATAGATTATGCGTTTTTTTTGCTCGCTTATCGGAGAATGCTCTCATGACACGGGGCGTGGCCGACCTGTTGCCCCGCCCGACGGGAACTGTGGCCCGGCTGACGGGTTGATCCAAGCATGACCGTGGCGTTGCCAGGGGAG
Source organism: Azospirillum sp. B506 (assembly GCF_000333595.1). Lineage (GTDB taxonomy): Bacteria > Pseudomonadota > Alphaproteobacteria > Azospirillales > Azospirillaceae > Azospirillum. The sequence continues at coordinate 5,442 of NZ_BADK01000738.1, read as the reverse complement.
CTTTGAGACGCTCCGGCGCTGCCGCGAACGACGCTATAGAAGGACCGACGACATGCTCAAGATTCTTGGCTGGGCCATCCTGATCATTTTCATCATCGGCCTGTTGGTCGTCACCGGCATCCTGAAGCTGATTTTCTGAACCTGCCCTGCCCTGCCCCGCCAGCCCGGATGCGGATGCCGCGGCAGATGATGACATCGTGATGGCGCGGTGGCGGCGTCACCGTGGGCAGCATGGTTACAAGCATCTTACGGGATATGATTTTCGCTCTATGACAAAAGAGCGGAAATCCGGAAAATCCAAGGGCGATCATAAAACGTATCCTATGATAATGAACTATAGGGTCTGACGGGATATCCTGTTGCTTCGTTCGCCTCGATGCGAGTGCGCGCGGCGAAAACAGGGTTTCTAAGCGGATGATCTTGCTGAATATTGGCGGAAACCATTGGCTATTATCAGCGTGCCCAGATCGATTTCGGGTCCGTTTCGGGAATGGCCCGCCGGACGTGTAATCGAGACGAACGAAGGACGACCGTGACGCCTGCAACCGGACCGGAACCATGGCCCAAGACCATGGCGGGCATGCTTGACCTCGACGCCTGCGCGCGCGAACCGATCCACATTCCCGGCAGCATCCAGCCGCATGGACATCTTCTGGCGCTGGAACCGGACAGCCTCAGCCTTGTCTGCGCGAGCGCCCAAGCCGGGGCGGTGCTGAACCGCTCTCCCGCCGATGCCTTCGGCCTGCCGGTCGACCGGCTGATCGATGCCAGCTCCATGCCGTCGCTCGCCCGCGGGCTGCGTGCCGCTCCCACCGAACCGGTGCAGCTCGACATCCTGCGCCTGCGCGACGGCAAGGAATTTCAGGTCATCGCCCACCGCTCCGGCGATCTGGCGATCCTGGAGCTGGAGGAGCTGCCCGTAAGCGGTGTCGGCACGCTGGAGGCGCTGTATCCGCAGATGCGCGAGGGCATCCGGCGCATGCAGGCCGCCCACGGCTTCGACGCCCTGCTGGCCAGCACCGCTGAAGAGGTGCGGATGCTGACCGGATTCGACCGCGTGCTGGTCTATCGTTTTGACGAGCAATGGAACGGCACGGTCATCGCAGAGGACGGCAATGGCCGCCTGCCCTCCTACCGCGGCCTGCGTTTCCCGGCCTCCGACATTCCGCAGCAGGCCCGGCGGCTCTATGCGCTGAATCGCCTGCGGCTGATCGCCGATGCCCGCTACCGGCCGGTTCCCCTGTTGTCCAGCGATCGGGATGTCCCGCCGCTGGATCTCAGCTTTTCGGTGCTGCGCAGCGTGTCGCCGGTGCATCTGGACTATATGCGCAACATGGGCACCCTGGCGTCCATGTCGATTTCCGTGATGGATGGCGAGCGGCTGTGGGGCCTGATCTCCTGCCATCATGCCGAACCGCGGCAGGTCTCCTTCGCGGTGCGCACCGCCTGCGACCTGCTGGGGCAGGTGCTGTCCAGCCAGATGATCGCGCTGGAGCGGTCGCTGGACGCCGATCACCGCATCCGCTCCAAAAGCACCCAGGCGCGGCTGCTCGCCCATATGGCGGCGGCGGAGCATTTCGTCGACGGGTTGGGCGAGGACGGCGAAGATCTTCTGTCCCTGGTCAATGCCGACGGTGCCGCGATCCTGTTCGATGGCGACTGCCGGCTGATCGGCCGCACCCCACCGCAGGAGGTGGTCGAGGCCATCGCCGCCGAACTCGCCGGACAGGGTGTCAGGGAGCTGTTCGTCAGCCACCAGCTGCCGGTCGAGATGCCGGCAGCGGCCGGGATGGAGCGGACCGCCAGCGGCCTGCTGGCGATCTCGATCTCGCAGCTCCACCCCAGCTACCTGCTGTGGTTCCGGCCGGAGATCGTGCAGTCCATCGACTGGGCCGGCGATCCGAAGAAGCCGCACGACCCCGGCGGACGGCTGTCCCCGCGCAGCTCCTTCGAGGCGTGGAAGGAGACGGTGCGCGGCCAGTCCCTGCCCTGGCGCCATGGCGAGATCGAGGCGGCCGGCGATTTCCGCAACGCCATCGTCAGCATCGTGCTGCGCAAGGCGGAGGAGATGGCCGCCCTGAACGAGGAGCTGCGCCGCAGCAACGGCGAGCTTGCCGCCTTCTCCTACTCGGTCTCGCACGACCTGCGCGCGCCCTTCCGCCACGTCACCAGCTATGCCGAGCTTCTGCGCTCCCGCGCCGCCGACAAGCTGAACGAGCGCGAGCGCCATTATCTGGACAGCATCATCGAGGCGGCGGGTTCGGCCGGCCGGCTGGTCGACGGGCTGCTGCACTTCTCGCAGCTCGGCCGCGCCACGCTGGCGCGGGTGGAGGTCGATGTCGGCCGGCTGGTGGAGGAGGTGCGCCACCTGCTGGACCCCGACCTGCAGGGCCGGGACATGCGCTGGACCGTGCATCCGCTGCCGAGCGTCAACGGCGACCCGACCATGTTGCGGCTGGTGGTGCAGAATCTGCTGTCCAACGCGATCAAATACACGCGCGACCGTGCCGAGGCGGAAATCGAGGTCGGCTGCCGCACCACCGCGGATGCGCACGAGTTCTTCGTGCGTGACAATGGCCGTGGATTCGACATGGCCTATGCCGGCAAGCTCTTCGGCGTCTTCCAGCGTCTGCACCGCGAGGAGGAGTTCGAGGGCATCGGCATCGGCCTCGCCAATGTCCGCCGCATCGTGGAGCGCCACGGTGGGCAGGTCTGGGCGGAAGGCCAATTGGACCGGGGTGCGACCTTCCATTTCTCCCTGCCGCGGCGCGCAGCCGCCGAATCGAGGTAGGCCCATGGCCCCGCTGAAACCGATCCTGCTGGTCGAGGACAACCCGAAGGACCTGGAGCTGACGCTGGAGGCCTTCGCCGAGGCGCAGCTCGCCAACGACATCGTCGTCGCCCGCGACGGGGCCGAGGCGCTGTCCTACCTGTTCCATTCCGACGGGCAGGCGGTGTCGAAGCCGACCGATCCGAAATACCCGGCCGTCATCATCCTCGACATCAAGCTGCCGAAGGTCGACGGCATCGAGGTGCTCCAGCGGATCAAGGCGAATGACAGCACCCGCGCCATTCCGGTGGTGATGCTGACCTCCTCCAAGGAGGAGCAGGACCTCGTCCGCAGCTATCGGCTGGGCGTCAACGCCTTCGTGGTCAAGCCGGTCGGCTTCAAGGAGTTCTTCGACGCGATCCGCGACATCGGCAGTTTCTGGGCGATCCTGAACGAGCCGCCGCCCGGTTGCCACCCCCGCAGACCGCGCGGCAGCTGATGGCGCAGGTGATGGACCCCTCCGCCGGTCGTCCGGCCGGCTCGGACCCGCCGATCTGCTGCCGGGTCCTGCTGCTGGAGGACAGCGGCATGGACGCCGATCTGGTGCGCGAACATCTGCTGATGGTCGAGGGCCATGATTTCGACATCGAGCGGGTCGAGACGCGGCAGGCCTTCATCGACGCCGTCATCGGCAGCGGACCCTTCGACCTGATCCTCTCCGACTTCGACTTGCCGGACTTCGACGGCATGTCGGCGTTGGCCATCGCGCGTGAGCATCTGCCGCGGGTTCCCTTCATCTTCGTGTCCGGCATGCTGGGCGAGGAGAATGCCATCGAGGCGCTGAAGAAGGGCGCCACCGACTATGTCGTGAAACTGCGCATGGAGCGGCTGCAGGTCGTCGTCCGCCGTGCCCTGGTGGAGGCGCGCGACCGCAACGAACTGGCCGACAAGCGCGCGGCCCTGGCGGAGAGCGAGGCGCGGCTGCGCTTCGCGCTGGAGGCCGGGCGGCTCGGCTCCTGGGAGCTGACGCTGGCGACCGGCCGGCTGCGCGTCTCGTCGATCTGCGCCGCCAATCTCGGGCTTCCCGGCCCGGAGGCGATCCCGACCTATCGGCAACTGCTGGAGCGCGTCCATCCCGAGGACCGCGACCATCAGCAGGCGACGGTCCGGCAGGCGGTGTCCAGCGGCTCGCCGCTGGACATGGAATACCGCACGATCTGGCCCGATGGCAGCGTCCATTGGGTCCAGGTGCGCGGCCGCGCCGTCTATGACAAGGACGGCATGCCGACCGGTCTGGCCGGTGTCTCGCTGAACATCACCGCCCGCAGGAAGGCCGAGGAGCGGCAACTGCTGCTGCTGGAGGAACTGAACCACCGGGTCAAGAACACACTGGCGATGGTGCAGTCCATCGCCAGGCAGACCCTGCGCGCCGCCCCGTCGGTGGAGGCCTTCCCCGATGCCTTCCAGTCGCGGCTGCGTGCGTTGGCACAGGCGCACGACCTGCTGACCCGCCGCCATTGGCAGGGCGCCTCGCTGAGCGAGATCGCCGCCCTGACGTTGGAGCCGCATGTTCATGCCGGTCGGGTCCGGGTCGGCGGTCCGCCGGTCACTCTGACCACCGGCGTGGCGGTGTCGCTGCACCTCGCTTTCCACGAGCTCGCCACCAACGCGGCGAAATACGGTGCCCTGTCGGCGGAAAACGGCCGGGTCGATCTGGATTGGGAGATCGCGCAGCCGGGCCAGTTGGCGGTGATGGATGACATCGCTCCCGACGGCCCCGGTCCTTCCATCCGTGGCGCCGCCGGCGCGTTGGTACTGCGCTGGCGCGAAAGTGGCGGGCCGTCCGTGGTGGCGCCGACCCGGCGCGGCTTCGGCTCGCGACTGATCGAGCGCGGTCTTGCCCATGAGTTGGAGGGCGATGTTGCCCTTGCGTTCGACCCCGCCGGCGTGCGATGCCGGCTTGTCATCCCTCTATCGTCGCGAGTGAGCCCGCAGTGACCGACGTTGATCTGTCGAACCTCACCGTCCTGATCGTCGAGGACGAACCACTGATCGCCATGAGCCTGGAGGACGCCCTGATCGACCGGGGCGTCACCTGCCTTGGCCCGGCCGGTTCGGTCTCAGCGGCCCTGCAAATGATCGAAGCCGGCGGCTTCGACATTGCGCTGCTCGACGTCAACCTGCGCGGCGAACGGGTGGATGCGGTGGCGGACCGTCTGGCCGCGGCCGGCGTCCCCTTCGTCTTCACCACCGGCCATGGGGCGGAGGGCTTGCCCGATGCCCATCGCGCGCGGCCGGTGATCGGCAAGCCGTTCCGCGACATCGACATCGCCGACGCCCTGGCCCGCCACCGGCCGCGCTGATCGTCGGCAAGGCCCGGCTCTTTCTACCTGAGCGGCTCCGAGATCACGAGCCAATGGGGCTGGCCCGCATCGGCGTCGACATAGCGGATGGCTTTCACCGCAAAGCGGTGATAGGTCCCGTCATGCCGCCGGTAGGCGAGGTTCAGATCATAATCGGCGTTGCCATAAACCGTTCTCAACCAGGCATTGGCGGCGTTCAACTGGTCGTCGGGATGGATCGCCTCGACCCAGCCGCATCCCAGCATCCGGCTGGGCAATTGGGGCGAATAGCGCCTGGTCGTCTCGCTCAACGCCAGGTTGCTGCCGTCC
>NZ_BADK01000739.1 GCF_000333595.1 Azospirillum sp. B506 | reverse complement strand
GCTCGTCGAGGGTGGGTTCGTTGCGCATCGCCCGGCCGATGGCGATCTTGGTCGCCTCGTAGTTGGTGCGATAGAGATCGGCGCGGTCGAGGTTCGGATCCGTGGGCAGGGGCTGTCTTTAGCGGAGACGCACGGCCGTACCGTTGACCGACACCATCAGCATGCCGTTCTCCTTGCCCAGCACCTCGTAATCGACATCCACGCCGACCACCGCATCGGCGCCCAGCGCGCGGGCCGACTCCTCCAGGTCGGCGAAGGCCGCCTCACGCGCGTCGCGCAGCGCCGCCTGATAGCCGCCCGCCCGGCCGCCGACGATGTCGCGGACGGAGGAAAACAGGTCGCGGAACACGTTGACGCCCATGATCGCCTCGCCGGCGACGATGCCGAGATACTGGGTGATCTGGCGCCCCTCGACGGACTCGGTGCTGGTGACGATCATGACTGCAACTCCTTGCTGATGGCTTCGATGCCGCACAGATGGGGCCGCTCCGGCAGAGTCCAAGGCTGCACTGCGAAATCGCTGCGGGTTCGAGTCGATCGCGCCTTTCTCCCTCGTCCTCCCGCGGACGAGGATATTTTTTGCCTGGCGATCGCGGGAGGACGCGGTTGTGCTATCGTCTCCGCCTTAAAGCCGGAAGGGAGCGAGCATGGATCCCGTACTTGCCTTCGCCAGCATCGTCGGCGCCATCGCTGTCGGCGCCGCCAGTCCGGGGCCGAGCTTCGTGCTGGTCGCCCGCACCTCCATCGCGGTGTCGCGCCGGGCCGGTCTGGCCACGGCGCTCGGCATGGGGATCGGCGGCGTGTTCTTCGCATCCCTGGCGCTGCTGGGGCTGCATGCCCTGCTGTCGCAGGTCGGCTGGATGTATGCGGGGCTGAAACTGGTGGGCGGCGCCTATCTGCTGTACCTCGCGATCCGAATCTGGCGCGGGGCGGCAGACGCTCTCGTGGTGGCCGACGAGGGGCAGACAGCGCCAGCCGGGGTGTCGCGGCCGCTGCTGTTCGGGTTGCTGACACAGTTGAGCAACCCGAAGACGGCACTGGTCTATGGCAGCATCTTCGCCGCGCTGATGCCGGCCGAACCGCCGGTCTGGCTGTTCGTCGTCTTGCCGCCGGCGATCTTCCTGATCGAAACCGGCTGGTACGCCATCGTCGCCGCGGCCTTTTCCGCCGGCCGGCCGCGCGCCGCCTACCTGCGGTCCAAGCGCTGGGTCGACCGGGTTGCCGCCGCCGCCATCGGCGGACTCGGCGTCCGCCTGATGGCGGACGCTGTGCCCCCTCCCTGACCCTTACTTCTTCTTGCCCGACTGCGCGCGGGCGAACGCCTCGGCGAAGGCGCTGTTGACCGGCTCCGGCGCCTTGGCCGGCTTCGGCGCAGCCTTGGCCGCAGGCGCCAAGGGGCGGCGATCCTGCTGCTGCGGCTGTCGCGCCGGGCCACGGTCATCGCGGCGGTCCTCACGGCGTTCTTCCCGGCGGGCCGGACGCGGGGCTTCCTCGCCCATGCGCATGGTGAGCGCGATGCGCTTGCGGGGGATATCCACCTCCAGCACCTTCACCTTCACCACGTCGCCGGCCTTCACCACCGTGTGGGGATCCTTCACGAAGCTGTTGGCGAGTTGGGAAATATGCACCAGCCCGTCCTGGTGGACGCCGATGTCGACGAAGGCGCCGAAGGCGGTGACGTTGGTCACCACGCCCTCCAGCATCATCCCCGGCTGCAGGTGCTTCAACTCCTCCACGCCTTCTTTGAAGGTGGCGGTCTTGAACTCCGGACGCGGGTCGCGGCCGGGCTTCTCCAGCTCCTTGAGGATGTCCTCGACGGTCGGAACGCCAAAGCGTTCGTCGGTGAACTCCTCGGCGTTCAGGCCGCGCAGGAAGCGGGCGTCGCCGATGACGCTGCCGAGGTCGCGGCCGGTGGTCTTCACGATGCGCTGGACCACCGGATAGGCTTCCGGATGGACGGCGGAGCCGTCGAGCGGATTTTCGCCGTCGCGGATGCGCAGGAAGCCGGCGGCCTGTTCGAAGGTCTTCGGCCCCAGCCGCGCCACGTCGAGCAGCTGCTGCGCGAGCGGAAGGCGCCGTTGCGGTCGCGATGCTCGACGATGTTGCGGGCGATGGTCTCGTTCAGGCCCGACACGCGGGTCAGCAGCGGGATCGAGGCGGTGTTCAGGTCGACGCCGACCGCGTTCACGCAATCCTCGACCACCGCGTCCAGCGACCGCGCCAGTTTGCCGCCGGCGACGTCATGCTGGTACTGGCCGACGCCGATGGACTTCGGCTCGATCTTCACCAGCTCGGCCAGCGGATCCTGCAAGCGGCGGGCGATGGACACCGCACCGCGCAGGCTGACGTCCAGGTTGGGGAACTCGTGCGCGGCGGTTTCCGAGGCGGAGTACACCGAGGCGCCGGCCTCGCTGACCACCAGCTTGGTCAGGGACAGCTCGGGATGGCGCTTCATCAGGTCGGCGGCCAGCTTGTCGGTCTCGCGCGAGGCGGTGCCGTTGCCGATGGAGATCAGTTCCGCCTTGTGCCGCGCCGCCAGCGCCGCCAGCACGGCGAGCGAGCCGTCCCAGTCATTGCGCGGCGGGTGCGGATAGATCGTCGTCGTCTCCACCAGCTTGCCGGTGGCATCGACCACCGCCACCTTCACGCCGGTGCGGATGCCGGGATCGAGTCCGATGGTGACGCGCGGACCGGCCGGGGCGGCCAGCAGCAGATCGTGCAGGTTGCGGGCGAAGACGCGGATCGCCTCGTCCTCGGCACGCTCGCGCAACGATCCCATCAGGTCGGTCTCGATGTGCGGGCCGATCTTCAGCTTCCAGGTCCAGCGCACCACGTCGGACAGCCATTTGTCTGCCGGGCGTCCCTGGTCGCGGATGCCGGTGTGGGTGGCGATGGTGCCCTCCGCGGGATGGGGCCGCCCCTCTTCGACCGGCAGGTCGAGGCCGATGTCGAGCACCCCCTGCGCCCTGCCGCGGAACAGCGCCAGCGCCCGGTGCGACGGCAGCTTCGACCAGCTCTCCGAGAAGTCGAAATAGTCGGAGAACTTGGCACCCTCGGCCTTCTTCTCCTCGATCGCCTTGGAGGTGACGACGCCCTTGTCGGCCATGGCGGTGCGCAGGCGGCCGACCAGTTCGGCGTCCTCGCCGAAGCGCTCCACCAGGATGTGGCGGGCGCCGTCCAGCGCCGCCTTGACGTCGGCAACCCCCTTGTCGGCACTGACGAAGGCGGCAGCCTCGGCGTCCGGCTGTTTCCTGGGATCGGCCAGCAGCGCGTCGGCCAGCGGCTCCAGCCCGGCTTCGCGGGCGATCTGGGCCTTGGTGCGGCGCTTCTGCTTGTAGGGGAGGTAGAGATCCTCAAGCCGGGTCTTGGTGTCGGCCTGTTTGATCTGGCGTTCCAGTTCGGGCGTCAGCTTGCCCTGTTCCTGGATGGTCGACAGGATGCTGGCACGGCGGTCCTCCAGCTCCCGCAGATAGCCCAGCCGTTCCTCAAGGGTGCGGAGCTGGGTGTCGTCCAGGCCGCCGGTCGCCTCCTTGCGGTAGCGCGCGATGAAGGGAACGGTCGATCCCTCGTCGAGCATGGCGATGGCGGAGGCGACCTGGGACTCGCGGACCGACAGTTCGTCGGCAATGCGCTGGCTGATGGACAGCATGAGGCAGGGATCCTGCGGACTGGTGACGAGAGGAAAGGGCGTCTGTCATAGCGCGTCGGGGCGGTGGGACGCCACCCCGGCCTTTCGACAGAGGGAGCGGGCACGCCAACCCGGAGCTTGACCGCTTCCGGCAAGAATTTCGCAATAAAGTGGTAGGGGA
>NZ_BADK01000740.1 GCF_000333595.1 Azospirillum sp. B506 | reverse complement strand
ATCACCATCAGCGGCATCCCCGACGGTGCCCATTTCAGCAATGATGCGGGCACTGCCCTGACGATCAGCAACGGCTCGGTCACCCTCACACCGGCGCAGCTTGCCGGCTTGAAGATCACGCCGCCGTTGAACAGCGACGTGGACTTCGATCTGACTGTGACGGCGACGGCCAAGGACGGCAGTGCGGCGGTGGCGGCGACGACGCAGACGCTGCATGTGACGGTCGATCCGGTGACCGACACGCCGACCCTGACGGTTTCAGCCGCGCGGGGCGATGAAGACACCGCCATTGCGCTGACGATCACCCCGGCGCTGACCGACACCGACGGGTCCGAAGCGCTGACGATCACCATCAGCGGTATCCCCGATGGTGCGCATCTCAGCAATGATGCCGGCACTGCCCTGACGATCAGCAACGGCTCGATCACGCTGACGCCAAGCCAGTTGGCCGGTCTGAAGATCACGCCGCCGTTGAACAGCGACGATGATTTTACCCTGACGGTCACCGCGACGGCCAAGGACGGCAGTGCCGCTCCGGTCAGCGTCAGCGAATCACTGGTGGTTACGGTCGATCCGGTGTCGGACACACCGACCTTGGCGGTTTCGGCCGCGCGGGGTGACGAGGACACCGCCATTGCGCTGACGATCACCCCGGCGCTGACCGACACCGACGGGTCCGAGGCGCTGACGATCACCATCAGCGGCATTCCCGACGGTGCCCATCTCAGCAATGATGCCGGCACTGCCCTGACGATCAGCAACGGCTCGGTCACGCTGACGCCGGCGCAGCTTGCCGGCTTGAAGATCACGCCGCCGTTGAACAGCGACGTGGACTTCGATCTGACCGTGACGGCGACGGCCAAGGACGGCAGTGCGGCGGTTGCGACGACGACGCAGACGCTGCATGTGACGGTCGATCCGGTGACCGACACGCCGACCCTGACGGTTTCAGCCGCGCGGGGCGATGAAGACACCGCCATTGCGCTGACGATCACTCCGGCGCTGACCGACACCGACGGGTCCGAGGCGCTGACGATCACCATCAGCGGCATCCCCGACGGTGCGCATCTCAGCAATGATGCCGGCACTGCCCTGACGATCAGCAACGGCTCGGTCACCCTCACACCGGCGCAGCTTGCCGGCTTGAAGATCACGCCGCCGTTGAACAGCGACGTGGACTTCGATCTGACCGTGACGGCGACGGCCAAGGACGGCAGTGCGGCGGTTGCGACGACGACGCAGACGCTGCATGTGACGGTCGATCCGGTGACCGACATGCCGACCCTGTCGGTGGCTGCTGCGCGTGGCGATGAGGACACCGCCATTGCGCTGACGATCACCCCGGCGCTGACCGACACCGACGGGTCCGAAGCGCTGACGATCACCATCAGCGGCATCCCCGATGGGC
>NZ_BADK01000741.1 GCF_000333595.1 Azospirillum sp. B506 | reverse complement strand
CTGGTCTATGTCGCCGCCTTCGCCCCCGACGTCGGGCAGTCGCCGAACGACACGCTGAAGCCCTTTCCGCCCTCGGCCGGCCTGTCGGGCGTCTCGGTGGACAAGGGCCGCTTCCTGACCCTGACGCCGGAGGGCATGGCCCGCAACTTCGCCCAGGATCTGCCGGCCGAGGAGGCCGCGCTGCTGGCCGCCACCCAGGGGCCGGTCGCGGCGGCCTGCTTCGCCACCAAGGTCAGCGCCGCCGCCTGGAAGACCAAACCCGCCTGGTATGTCGTCGCCAGCCAGGACCGCATGCTGCCGCCGGACTTCCTGCGCGCCACCGCCGCGCGCATCGGCGCCCGGACGGTGGAGGTCGAAAGCGGCCATGCCCCCCACCTGTCGCGCCCGGATGCCGTGGCGGCGGTGATCGTCGAGGCCGCCCGCGCTATCTAGAGTTCCGCACCGCCCCCGGCGTGGTGCCGCGCCGCCGCCTCAGGCTGCGCGTCAGGGCGCTCTGGTCGGAAAAGCCGACCGCCAATGCCACCTCGGCCAGCGGCAGGCGGCCGTCCCGCAGCAGCGCCTCTGCCCGATCCAGCCGCAGGTCCGCCAGCATGGCGGCCGGGGTGCTGCCGGTGCGGGCGCGGAAGCGTTCATGGAAGCGGCTGGGGGCCAGACCGGCCGCCTCCGCCAGCTCCGCCACCGTCAGCGGTTCGGCGCAGCGCTCCGCCATCAGGGCCAGGGTGCGGTCGATGGGGTCGCTGGGCACGGTCGGCGGCTGGCGGGCCTCCAGCGCACGCAGCAGCAGCCCCGCCGAATGGTGCGCCAGCACCGGATCGAGCGGCCGGTCGGCGGCCTCCGCCGCCAGATAGCGGACCAGCCCATCCAGCGCGCCGTCGATGGCGAAGAAGGCGTCGCAGGCGCGCACCGCTGCCTGCGGCATCAGCCCGGCCGCCGGCACATCCAGAACGACGAAGCGGTTGGTCCCGCCGCTGCGGAAGCTGTGCGGCACCCCGTCCGCCACCAGCACGCCGCGCCCCTCCCCGACCCGGCCGCAGGCGCCGCCGACCTCCATGTCGAGGATGCCGGCGATGGGCAGCACGATCTGGTGATGGTCATGCGCGTGCCGCCGTTCATGCCCGTCGTAACTGCGGGTGCTGACGGTCGGCCGATGCGGGGACGCCACGCCGGCGGACTCCTGAAATCGGTCGAAGGTGCCGATGGTACGCCCTCCTCCCCGGCATCGACAAGCCCAGGGGCACGCAGGCGCGGGATCGGCAGCCTGGCACAAATACCAATATCCGAAACTGAGTTTCAGCAAATACCCTCGCACATTTCCGAAGTGTCTGTCCGGATTGCGCACAGATCCGCCGATATTCGCCCACCCATTCACTTGAGCATTGCCTGATATTCCGGACGAACAATTGCGGCATCGGACAGCGCCTCCTTATGAGTATTTTCAAACAAGAAATACGACCGCATGGGAACGGATCGTTCGCCATTCGCAAAAAAGCATTCATAAAAGGAACGCCCGATGTACCGAGATCGCATCCGCCTGAAATCCCTGTGGGGCAAGGTGGTTCCGGCGGAAGAGGCCGCCTTTCTCATCAAGGACGGCATGACCGTGGGCATGAGCGGCTTCACCCGTGCCGGCGACGCCAAGGCGGTGCCGCTGGCGCTGGCCGAACGCGCCGCGTCCGAGAAGCTGAAGATCACGCTGATGACCGGCGCCTCGCTGGGCAACGACGTGGACCGGATTCTGACCGAGGCGGGGGTGCTGTCGCGCCGCCTGCCCTTCCAGGCCGACCCGGTGCTGCGCAAGGCGATCAACCGCGGCGAGGTGATGTTCGTCGACCAGCATCTGTCGGAAACGGTGGAACTGCTGCGCTCGCGCCAGATGGGGCCGGTCGATGTCGCGGTGATCGAAGCCTGCGCCATCACCGAAAATGGCGGCATCGTCCCCACCACCTCCATCGGCAATTCGGCGACCTTCGCCATCCTCGCCGAGAAGATCATCATCGAGCTGAACCTGACCCAGCCGCTGGATCTGGAGGGGATGCACGACGTATACATCCCGACGCGCCGCCCCTTCCGCGAGCCGATCCCGGTGGTGACGGCGGAAAGCCGCGCCGGCCTGCCCTATATCCCCATCGATCCGTCGCGGATCGCCGCCATCGTGGTGACGCGCAAGCAGGACAGTTCCGCCAGCATCCTGCCGCCCGATGACGAGACCAACGCCATCGCCGGCCACCTGATCGAGTTCCTGGGCCGCGAGGTGAAGCAGGGCCGGCTCGGCCGCTCGCTGGCGCCGCTCCAGGCCGGCATCGGCACCATCGCCAATGCGGTGCTGCACGGGCTGATCGACGGGCCGTTCCACGACCTGACCATGTACAGCGAAGTGCTGCAGGACAGCACCTTCGAGCTGTTCGACGCCGGCAAGCTGAATTTCGCGTCGGGATCCTCGATCACGCTCAGCGCCGGCAAATATGCCGAGGTGCTGCCGAAGATCGGCTCCTACAAGGGCCGGCTGCTGCTGCGGCCGCAGGAGATCTCCAACCATCCCGAGGTGATCCGCCGCCTGGGCGTCATCGGCATCAACACGGCGCTGGAGTGCGACATCTACGGCAACGTCAACTCCACCCATGTCAACGGCACGCAGATGATGAACGGCATCGGCGGCTCCGGCGATTTCGCCCGCAACAGCCATCTCGCCATCTTCGTCACCAAGTCGCTGGCCAAGGGCGGCGCGATCTCCAGCGTCGTGCCGATGGTCACCCACGTCGACCACAACGAGCATGACGTCGACGTGCTGGTGACGGAGGTCGGGCTGGCCGACCTGCGCGGACTGGCGCCGCGCGAACGGGCGGAAACCATCGTCCGCAACTGCGTGCACCCCAGCTATCGCGAGCTGGCGGCCGACTATCAGCGCCGGGCGCTTCAGCGCGGCGGCCACACCCCGCACCTGCTGGAGGAGGCCTTCGCCTGGCACACCCGCTTCCAGCAGACCGGCAGCATGATGCCGGCGCAGCCGGCAGCCGACTAGGCCCCCTCAAAAACGGGCGGGCCGCGGAATGCCGCGGCCCGTTCCCGTTACAGGCATACTGTCACACGCGCTGCCCGCCATTGTGCTCCAAATAGAGGAGCAGAGCGGGATAGTAGTGCTTGCGCTCGGACGAAATCTTCTCGCAGAAACGGCGTGCAGCTCCGCTCTTTAACCAGTCATCGAGCTGGCCGTTCTGACGCTTTTCCGCGATGATGGTGTCGATCGCGTCCAAAATCTTGTGAATCACCTCAGGCCTCGTCTTATGAAGATCGGAGCGGCGTCTTCGTCGCTCTCACAATCTTATATGCGCTCTGCCGGTGGTGATTGGCCCTGCATTCTGGGAATGGCTGCGTGTTGCAATGCACAAAACGACGCAGGCAACTCGCTCAGTCCGATGAAATCGGCATGTCGGTCAACCAGGCTGCCAGCCGGTGGCGCAGGCGAACCAATCGTTCATTGCCAATTTCGCCGATCCAACCGCTCAACAGCGCGCCATCGATCACGGCGAGCCGACCCAACCGCAAGACACTGGTCACTTTCAAGCCAGCATCACCAAAGTCGGGGTCTTCGGGAGTGAGTATTTCATCAAGACCGGGTTCAGCCTGCCGGACCTGTGATGAAATCATACAGACAAGCCAATCATCGAACTGAGCGGATACCCGCCGGATCAGCAATACCGGCCGCAATTTTCTCCCATTCAGATCGGTGAACGGGAAGGACACCAAGGCAATCTGACCCGCCCGTTTCGCCGCCAGACTTCCCGCAGATCCTCACGGCTGTAGGTGACTGGGTCATCTTCCATCCCCCGCATCGCCTGTTCCATGCTGAACTCGGCGAATTGATTACCGGACCATTCTTCCCTTCCTGCATCCTTGGAAGCAGCGAAGCGGGCAGCCAGGAATTCGACGAAATCGAAAACTTCGGCCTGCTTGTCTTCGGGCAAAGCCTGCAGCTTCTTGATCAGCTCAGCATAGCCCATGACGACCTCTCTTCCGGCAATATGTACCTGACGACGGTACATTATAGCAGGATCAGGTCAATCCGGCATTCCCACTGCCCGATCGCCCAACCCTCACGCCCTCTCCCGCTCCACCTCGGGCGGGCGCAGCGCCTTGCCGTCGGACAGAGCTGCAGCAGCCGGTGAACTTCGAGCGCCTTGTCGCGCAACGCAGCCGGGTCGGTCATAAGAACCGACAACAGCCGGACCGGTAAGGCGTTACCGGTAAATCATCGGCAGCCGGATCAGCCCACCAGCCCCGACATCACCGCGCGCAGCTGCGCCGGCTTCACCGGCTTGTTCAGCACCAGGCAGCCGGCCGCCTTGGCCTCGTCCGCCAGTTCCGGCGTGCGGTTGGCGGTGACGATCACCGCCGGCAGGATGCGGCCGCAGGCGGCGCGCAGCCGCGCCACCTCGTTGACGCCCAGCGCCCCGTCGTCGAGGTGATAGTCGGCGATCAGCAGGTCGGGCGGCTGCGGCATGCCGGACAGCAGGGCCAGCGCCTCGTCACCGTTGGTGGCCGACACCACGTCGCAGGCCCAGCCGCGCAACAGCGCCTCCATCCCCGCCACCACCGCCGGCTCGTTGTCCAGCACCAGCACCGAGGTTCCGGCCAGCCGGTTGGTCATCGGCCGGGCGGCGATGCTGGCCGGGCGGACGGCGCGGCGTTCGGTCCCGCGCGGCACGGTGACGGCGAAGACGGAGCCACGTCCCGGCTCCGACCGCACGGTGATCGGATGGCCCAGCATGCGGGCAACCCGGTCGACGATGGCGAGCCCCAGCCCCATGCCGCGGTCGCGCCCCTTGGTGACCGGGGTGTCGAGGCGGCGGAACTCCTGGAAGATCTCGGCGATCTTGTCGCGCGGGATGCCGGGGCCGTTGTCCCACACCTCGATGCGGATGCCGTCGCCGGTCCGGCGGCAGCCGACCACCACCCGGCCGCCCTGGACGTAGCGCAGCGCGTTGGACAGGAAATTCTGCACGATCCGGCGCAACAGCCGCATGTCGCTGCGCACCACCGCGCCCGACCCCACCACTTTCAGGTCGATGCCGCGCTCCGCCGCCACCGCTGCATATTCGGTGGCGAGCGGCGCCAGAATGCCGCGCAACGGGAAGTCGGTGACCTCCGGCGTCACCGCCCCGGCGTCGAGCTTGGAGATGTCCAGCAGCGCCGACAGCAGATCCTCGACCGACGCCAGGGCGACATCGATGTTGTCCACCAGCTCCGCATTGGCCGCCGGCTGCTCCAGGTCGGCGAGCGCCGAGACGAACAGGCGGGCGGCGTTCAGCGGCTGCAACAGGTCATGGCTGGCGGCGGCGATGAAGCGGGTCTTCGACAGGTTGGCCTGGTCGGCCTGGGATTTCGCCTGCTGAAGCTGGTCGTTCAGCAGCATCAGCGCGGATTTCTCCGCCTGTTCGGACTCGCGCCGCCGCTCCTCCTCGCGCTTGATGTCGGTGATGTCGGTGTAGACGCCGACGATACCGCCGTCGCGGGTCCGCCGCTCGTTCACCTGGATCCAGCGGCCGTCCGCCAGCCGGTTCAGGAAGACGCCCTTCAGGTCGTGGCGGTGCTCCATCCGCTCGCGCAGCCAGACGTCGGGCGGCGGCTCGCTGACCGCACCGGCGGCGGCGACCATCGCCACCAGATCGTTGAAGCGGATTCCGGCCTGGATGCGGCCCGCCACCGACGGCCAGTAGGACAGGTATTTGCGGTTGCACAGCACCAGCCGGTCGGCGGAGTCGAACAGGGCGAACCCCTCGTTCACCGACTCGATCGCCTCGAACAGGCGGGTGCGCATGGTGTCCGCCAGCTCCTTGGCGCGGGCGAGGTCGCGGTTGCTGTCCTCCAGCTTGTGCAGGGCGCGTTCCAGCTCCAGCGTGCGCTCGCGGATCTTCTGTTCCAGCACGATGGCGGTCTGGAACAGCGAGAAGGCGCCGCCCTGGAAATCCATCGACCGTTCGACACGGTCCATCAGCACCTTGTTGATGCGCTGGAGCTTGGCGTTCTCCCGCTCCAGCTCGGCGATGCGGTCGGCGGGGTCGAGGGTCCAGTTGCGGGTTTGCATGCCGGCCATGGCTTAGCGCCCTCCGATGGCGACGCCCGTGAAGGTCTGGTTGACGTGCATGCCGTTGACCTGCTCGCCATAGGCGCAGAAACCGACCACCCGGTGACGGGCCAGCCGGTCCGACATCACGGCATTGAGCTGCCTCTGCTCCATCTCCAGCCGGCGCAGGATGCAGTCGCAGCCGAGGATCAGGTCGGGCGCGCCGACCTCCGCCTCGATGCCCTCGATCAGCCCGTCGAAGTTGGAAACCGGATCGACCCCCTCCGCCACCGTCAGGACGATGCCCTCGTCGATGGCGCAGAAGAAGGTCAGGCTCTCGTCGTCATTCACCTTCTGGATCGAGCGGACATGATACTGACCGCCGACCCGCACGACGACGGGATGGGCGGCGAAGATCATCGGGGTCAGCGGCTCCCCCTCCAGCCCGACCAGCCGGGCATATTCGCGGCCGGCCGGCTCGGCATTGATCTCATGGACGATGCGGTGCTGCGGATCGGCGCCGGTCACGACCATCTTGCGGTCGGAACTGACGAAATGCTGGGTGCGGAAGACGGTGAAGGGCCGGTTGGTGGTGAACAGCGCCACCACCGCGGCATTGGGGTGGAAGGCGCCCTCATGCAGGACGAAGGTGCGCTCGAAATGCAGGTCGTCGCCGGCGGATGCGCCGAACAGCGGGATGTCGATCAGCGCGTTGTGCAGCGCGCTGACCACCGTCTCCTCGCTCATCGACAGCCCGTCGATCAGCAGCATGGCGAAGCTGCGCGCCTCCTCGCCCAGCGGCACCGGCCCGGCGGCCATCGCACGGTCGCGGCGCGACAGCAGGGACCGCGCGATGGCGGTGCTGTCGGCAATCTCGAACCGGTCGACATGGTCGACCAGGGCGGTGACGATGCAGAAATCCTCGGTCGGAAAGCCCACCGCCACCAGGGCGTTGGTGGTGTAGCCGCCGGGGCCGATCTCCCCCGCCGTGGTGCAGCCGATCACCGGCACCATGCCGAACTGCGCCGCCAGCGCGTCGGCCAGCGCCTCGCGGTCATAGCTGGGTGCGCAGAAGACGACCACCAATTCCAACGCCACCTCGCCCAGCCCGGCGCGCAGTTCCTTCGCCGCCTCGTCGGGGCATTCGGCATGGGTGACGGCGCGCGGCATGCCGTCGCCGGAGGCTGGTCTTACCGGACCGTCCGCGGAGTTCCCCTGCGAGGACATCGCTGCCGCTTGCGCCTCCCTCTCCGTCCGCTGATGCGATCCGGCAAGGGTACTCCAGGGATGGCGGCGGGCAAGACCAATCCGCGGACCGGTGAAGGAGGACATGATGCGGTGCGGCTCCCAGGGGTTCTTTGCCTAGACGGTCTCGGCCGGCTGCGGATCGGCAAGCATGGCCAGCTCCTCGTCGATGAACAGGCGGGCCTTGGCGGTGAAGCGGACACCGTCCGGCACCTCCAGCGAGAAGCCGCCGCCGCGCGCCTTGATAACGTCCAGGATGACCTGGGTGTTGCGCCACCATTGGAAGGTGTCGTCGGACATGCAGAAGGGCGTGTCGCCGATTCTCCCGATGCACAGGTCGCGCCCGCCCATGCGGAATTCCCCCAAGGGCAGGCAGAGCGGCGCCGACCCGTCGCAGCAGCCACCCGACAGATGCAGCATCAGCGGCCCGTGCTTCGCCGCCAGGCGGTCCAGCAGGGCGACGGCTTCGGGGGTGGCTGTAACGCGGTCGGTCATGGCGATCCTTTATCACGAAACCACGCGGAGAAAGAAAAAAGGCCGGGGGACACGCCCCCGGCCCAGGTTTGCCCGATAGGGAGGAGCGAGGCTCAGAAGAAGCCGAGCGCTTTCGGGCTGTAGCTGACCAGCAGGCACTTGGTCTGCTGGTAATGATCGAGCATCATCTTGTGCGTCTCGCGGCCGATGCCGGACTTCTTGTACCCACCGAAGGCGGCATGCGCCGGGTACAGGTGGTAGCAGTTGGTCCAGACGCGGCCGGCCTGGATGGCGCGACCCATGCGGAAGTAACGGCTGCCGTCACGGCTCCACACGCCGGCGCCCAGGCCGAACTCGCTGTCGTTGGCGATGGCCACCGCCTCTTCCTCGGTCTCGAAGGTGGTCACGGCGACGACCGGGCCGAAGATCTCCTCCTGGAAGATGCGCATATTGTTGTGGCCTTCCAGGATGGTCGGCTGGACGTAGTAGCCGCCCTCCAGCTCGCCGCCCAGATGGGCACGCTCGCCGCCCAGCAGCACCTTGGCGCCCTCGGCCTTGCCGATCTCGATGTAGGAGAGGATCTTCTCCAGCTGCTCCTGCGAGGCCTGGGCGCCGATCATCGTGCCGCCATCCAGCGGATGGCCCTGGGCGATCTTCTTGACGCGCTCGACCGCCAGCTTGATGAAGCGGTCGTAGATCGACTTCTGGATGAGGACGCGGCTCGGGCAGGTGCAGACCTCGCCCTGGTTCAGCGCGAACATCGCGAAGCCTTCCAGCGCCTTGTCGAGGAACTCGTCATCCTCGGCCATCACGTCTTCGAAGAAGATGTTCGGCGACTTGCCGCCCAGCTCGACGGTCGACGGGATGATGTTCTCCGCGGCGTATTGCAGGATCAGGCGGCCGGTCGAGGTCTCGCCGGTGAAGGCGATCTTGGCGATGCGCTTGTTGGTGGCGAGCGGCTTGCCGGCTTCGAGACCGAAGCCGTTGACGATGTTCAGCACGCCGGGCGGCAGCAGGTCGCCGATGATCTCGGCCAGCACCATGATCGCCATCGGGGTCTGCTCGGCCGGCTTCAGCACGATGCAGTTGCCGGCGGCCAGCGCCGGAGCCAGCTTCCAGGCCGCCATCAGCAGCGGGAAATTCCAGGGAATGATCTGGCCGACCACGCCCAGCGGTTCATGGAAGTGGTAGGCGTAGGTGTGGTGGTCGATCTCGCCGATCGAACCCTCCTGGGCGCGGATGCAGCCGGCGTAGTAGCGGAAATGGTCGATGGCGAGCGGCACGTCGGCGGCGCGGGTCTCGCGGATCGGCTTGCCGTTGTCCAGCGTCTCGGCCAGCGCGATGACCTCCAGCCGCTCTTCCATGCGGTCGGCGATCTTCAGCAGGATGTTCGAGCGCTCGGTCGGCGAGGTGCGACCCCAGGCAGCCCTGGCGGCATGGGCGGCGTCGAGCGCCAGCTCGATGTCGGCGGCCTGGGAACGGGCGACCTCGCACAGCGGCTTGCCGGTAATCGGGGTGAGATTGGTGAAGTATTGGCCATCCACCGGAGCCACCCACTGGCCGCCGATATAGTTGTCGTAGCGGGGGCGGAGCGCGATCTGCTTCTGGAGCGTTTCGAGAGCCTGGTGGAGCATTTGGGCCGTTCCTCTCAGTGTGGTGAACCGGTCAGGTCTCCGGTCCAGCGCGTTTGTCGAGGGCCATTCAGCCACTCTGAGAGGGAAGGGGTAAATTGTACTATGGAAGGAGACGGTCGGCGGGTGTGATTGTTCGTGTCCCACCCATTGCCGGGGCCGTCGGGCGCCTCACTCCGCCGGCTGGCGCCCCTCGACATAGCCCTTGCGCAGCTGTTCCTCATACCAGCGACGGTGGTGCTCGATTGCCCAGTTCTCGTCCACCACGCCGCAGCCCATGGCGTCGAAGGCGCCCTCCATGCCGATGGTGCCGATGTAGATATGGCCGATCACCGCGGCGATCAGCCCGGCCGCCAGCAGCCCGTGGATGACGTGGATGATCTGCATGCCGCCGATCCCGGTGAAGGCGAAGGGCACCATCATCAGGTAGCCGGTCGCCGCCATGCCGATGCCGCCCAGCACGATGCTCCAGAACACCAGCTTCTGCCCGGCGTTGAAGCGCCCGGCTTCCGGATGATGGCCACCGGCCTTGGAGAAGAGGCCGCCCGCCGTCCTGATCCAAACCCAGTCGGCCTTCTCCGGGATGTTGTCGCGCAGCCACAGGCCCATGATCATCAGCAGCCCGACGACGAAGGGCACGCTGACGAAGTTGTGGATCGACTTGGAAAATTCCGCCAGCGCCGTGAAGGCCCGATGGCCGATCAGCGGGATCAGCAGCGGCCGGCCGAAGGTCAGGATCACCCCGGTCAGCGCCATGGTCAGGAAGCTGACCGCCATCGTCCAATGGGCGAAGCGGTCCAGCCAATTGAAGCGCAGCACCAGCCGTCCCGCCTTGCCGCCATGGATGCGGATGGTGCCGCGATAGAGGAAGAAGATCGCCAGCACCGCCGTCATGCCGATGGCGAGCCCGCCGATGGCAAGCCGCAATGTGTGGCTGCGCCACTCCCGCCACTCCCGCCCCTCAGGCTGGATCAGAACCGCCAGCTTCTGGTCCGGGATGCTGACGCGGCCGATCAGCTTGTCGTCCTGCGGGACGTAGAGCGGCACCTGCTCCTTGCTGGTCGGCGAGTTCTGGCCGGGTACTTGGTGAAGCTGCGCTTGTGCGAAAGTCGGAGCGCCCAGACCCTGGACGGCCAGCAGGGCGACCAGCAGCAGGGCGTGCAGGGGGAGTCTGGTGGGACGCATGATGGTCTCCCGGAATGGACTTTACTTGCGGAGGCGCTCACGCCCCGCCTGTGCCCGCCATGCCCGTGCCCGGCCCGCCCGGCGCGAAGGGGGAGCCGCGGTCGTTGCGGCCATAGGCGGTCGACCAGCCCGGCGCGCCCGAGCCGTAGCCGCGGCGCAGCGAGCGTTCCTGATAGATGTCGGCCAGCACCGCGCCGTCGCCGCCCATCAGCGCGCGGGTGGAGCACATCTCGGCACAGAGCGGCAGCTTGCCTTCGGCCAGCCGGTTGGCGCCGTATTTCTGGTACTCCTCGACGCTGCCGTCCGGTTCGGGGCCGCCGGCGCAGAAGGTGCATTTGTCCATCTTGCCGCGGCTGCCGAAATCGGTGGTGCGCGGGTATTGCGGTGCCCCGAACGGACAGGCATAGAAACAATAGCCGCAGCCGATGCACAGATCCTTGCTGTGCAGCACCACCCCGTCGGCTGTCTGCAGGAAGCAGTCGACCGGACACACCGCGGCGCAGGGCGGGTCGTTGCAATGCATGCAGGCCATCGAGATCGACCGCTCGCCCGGCTTGCCGTCGTTCAGCGTGACCAGCCGGCGGCGGTTGATGCCCCAGGGGACCTCATGCTCGTTCTTGCAGGCGGTGACGCAGGCGTTGCACTCGATGCAGCGTTCGGCGTCGCACAGGAACTTCATCCGGGCCATCGTTCTGTTCAGCTCCTGTGGGTCACGCCGGCTCGACCCGGCAGAGGGTGACCTTGGTTTCCTGCATGAAGGTGACGGGGTCGTAGCCGTAGGTCGTCACCCCGTTCACCGGTTCGCCCAGCACGATGGGGTCGGTGTCGGGCGGGTAGTTGCCGCGCAGACTGTCGCCCTGCCAGAAGCCGGAGAAATGGAAGGGCATGAACACCGTGCCGCTGCCGACCCGGTCGGTCACCAGCGCCTTGACCTTGGCCTTGCCGCCATCCTCCGGCCCATAGACCCAGACCCAGGCGCCGTCCCTGATCCCCAGCCGTTCGGCGTCCTTGCTGTTGATCTCCGCGAACATGTCCTGCTGCAGCTCGGCCAGCCACGGGTTGGACCGGGTTTCCTCGCCGCCGCCCTCATATTCGACCAGCCGGCCGGAGGTCAGCACCATGGGGAAGCGCTGGCGCAGGTCGCTGTCCGCCACCTTGAACTGCAACGAGCGGGCAAGCTGGACCAGACGGAAGTCGCGCCGGTCCTCGATGGCCGGGAAGGACTTCACCAGATCGGAACGCGGGGAATAGATCGGCTCGCGGTGGACCGGCACCGGGTCGGGCAGGTTCCAGGCGACGGCGCGCGCCTTGGCGTTGCCGTGCGGCACGCAGCCATGCTTCAGCGCCACGCGGATGATGCCCATCGACAGGTCGGTCTGCCAGCTGACAGTGTCCACTTCAGCCCCGCCGCCGCCGATGGCCTGGATGACGCGCATCTCGTCCGGCGTCAGGTCCTTGTCCCAGCCCAGCTTCCTCAGCACGGCCATGGTGAATTCGGGATAGCCGTCCTCGATCTCCGACCCCTTCGAATAGGAGCCGTCGGCCAGCAGCGAGACGCCGTTGCGCTCCACCCCGAAGCGGGCGCGGAAGACGCCGCCGCCGTCCATCACATGGCGGGAGGTGTCGTAGAGCACCGCCGACCCCGGATGCCGGATCTCCGGATGGCCCCAGCTCGGCCAGGGCAACCCGTAATAGTCGCCGGCACAGGGGCCGGAGGATGCCCGCATGGTGATCTTGTCGAAATCGGCCTGATGCTTCATGTGCATCTTCAGCCGTTCCGGCGACTGGCCGGTGGCGCCGATGGACAGGCAGCTGCGGTTCATCTCGCGCAGGATGTCCTCCGGCACCGGGCGGGTGTCCTCCACCGTGATGTGCTTGAACATCTCGTCGGCGAAGCCAAGCTTGCGCGCCAGCAGATAGATGATGGTGTAGTCGTCCTTCGATTCGAAGATCGGCTCCACCACCTTCTCGCCCCACTGCATCGAGCGGTTGGAGCAGGTGCGCGACCCGTCGGTCTCGAACTGGGTGCAGGCCGGCAGGATGTAGGTGCCGTTGCGCCGTTCCTTGATCGCGGCGAAGGTGGTCGGGTGCGGGTCGGCGATGACCAGAAGGCTGAGCTTCTCCAGCCCCTTCACCATTTCCGGCATGCGGGTGACGGTGTTGCCGCCATGGCCGAAGCACATCATGGCGCGCAAGGGGCTGGGCTGGTCGATCTCGCTGGGCTTCGCCAGCACGGCATCGAACCAGCGGGTGGTCGGGATGCCCTTGGCCTCCATCAGATCCTTGGTGGCGAAGCGGCCCTTCAGATCGTCGTATTCGACGTCCCAGGCGCGGGCGAAATGCTTCCACGCCCCCTCCGCCAGCCCGTAATAGGCGGGCAGCGTGCTGACATCGAGGCCGAAGTCGGTGGCGCCCTGCACGTTGCAGTGGCCGCGATAGATGTTGGCGCCGCCGCCGGCCACGCCGATGTTGCCGAGCGCCAATTGCAGGATCGACAGGGCGCGGACATTGGCGGTGCCGACCGTGTGCTGGGTGACGCCCATGCACCAGATCACCGTGCTGGGCTTGTTCTTCGCCAGCGCCTCCGCCACACGGCGAAGCTGGGATCCGGGGGCGCCGGTCACCCGCTCGACCTCCTCAGGCGTCCATTTCTTCACCTCGGCGCGGATCTCGTCCATGCCGTAGACGCGCTGGCGGATATACTCCTTGTCCTCCCAGCCGTTTTCGAAGATGTGCCAGAGCAGGCCCCAGGCGACCGGGATGTCGGTGCCGGGCCGGATGCGGACATATTCGGTGGCATGCGCGGCGGTGCGGGTGAAGCGCGGGTCGATGACGATGAAGGGGGCGCGGTTGTGCTCCTTGCCGCGCAGCATGTGCTGCATCGACACCGGATGCGCCTCGGCCGGGTTGCCGCCGACGATCAGCAGCGCCTTGGCGTTCTGGATGTCGTTGTAGCTGTTGGTCATGGCGCCGTAGCCCCACGTGTTCGCCACGCCGGCGACCGTGGTTGAGTGGCAGATGCGCGCCTGATGGTCGACGTTGTTGGTCCCCCAGAAGGCCGCCAGCTTGCGGTAGAGATAGGCGCCCTCGTTGGAGAACTTCGCCGAGCCGAGCCAGAACACCGCGTCAGGCCCCGACGCCTTGCGGATGTCCATCAGCTGGTTGCCGACTTCCTCGATCGCCTGGTCCCAGCCGATGCGCTGCCAGACGCCATCGACCAGCTTGAGCGGATATTTGACGCGCCGGGTGCCCTTGGTCAGCTCGCGCACCGAGGCGCCCTTGGCACAGTGGGTGCCCTGGTTGATCGGGCTTTCCCAGCCCGGCTCCTGCCCGACCCAGACGCCGTTCTGCACCTCGGCGATCACGGTGCAGCCGACCGAACAGTGGGTGCAGACATTCTTGCGCGTCACCACCTCGACATTCGGCAGGATCGGACCGGCCTCCGCCTTGCGGATCATGGCACCCGGCAAGGCGCCGACAGCGGCGATGCCGCCCGCGGCAAGGCCGGAGCGGCGCAGGAAGCCGCGGCGGCTGACTCCCGACTCAAGACTGTCGGCCAGAGCCGCGACCAGACCGGACCGTTTTCCTCCCGCCGCTTTCGCCGAACTGCGTTTGACCAGCATGGATAGTCTCCGGATCGCCCTACAGGCGGTTCAGCGCGTAGAAGCGCTTGACATGTTCGGTTTCGCGGTAGCGGGCCTTCACCTGTTCCTGCGGCGATTCCATCGCTTGCGCCTCGTCGCCGGCCGGAAGCACGGCTGCCGCAGCGGCACCGGCCGCACCCAACCCCAGCGTTTTCAGGATGTCGCGGCGTTGAAGCGGATTGCGCGGGGGTTCTGGCGGCGTCTTCATGCGTCGGCTCCCTCCAGTTCTTCGGTCTGTCTGTTCAGGGCTTCCTGCTCGATCTCCAGGAACAGGCGGCCGATGGTGCCGACCGGGCGGTAGAGGGCTGCCGCCTCCGCCTTTTCCAAGTCCTGGAAGAATCGCCCGGCCCAGGGAGTCAGGTGGCTGTCCAGCATGTGGCGCTGCACCGCCGGGTCGGCCCCCTCGCGGATCAGCATGGCCATCACGTCGCACAGGGCGGCGATGTGGTCCTCCGGCTCGGACACGTCGGGGGCGCGTTCAAGCCCCAGGGCCTGGAGGTCGGCGCGCAGGGCCGACAATGGCCGGTCGGTGAGGAAACCGGTGCGGTAATAGGAGGCGTAGGGCACCAGCTCGCCCTGGACGACACCGATGAACAAGGTGTTGAACGCGCGTTCCACCGCCTGGGGATCGGTGGCGCGGGCGCGGGCGGCCAGATCGTCGAACGCCCGGCCGAGCGGCGTCGTGTCGCCGGTGAGACCCGCCAGCAACGCCAGCAGGGCGGCGCCCGGCGGGGCGGCCAGCGTCAGCGCCAGCAGCCGGTAGACGTCGGCACGGAGGGCATCCGCACCGCTTTCCGGATCATGAACCGTCATCACACTCCCGCAAGCCGCTCCGGAATTCATGCATGGGCGATGGGCAGCCCGAACTTGGTTAACAGTCGCCAGGGGCAAAGGTTGCCTCACCCGTTCGGGGCTACCCTGCCGGGATCATCCTTTTTCCCTGTCGGCTGGATCACTTCTGCGGATTGCCGGCCTGCTGGGGGTCGATCTGCGGGCGCCCGGAGAAGTTGCGGTGTGCGACCGACGCCTCCTCCCCAACCCGCGCGCCGGATGAGGCGAAGGTCTCGTCGGCGCTGCGGGCGAACAGGGCCGGCAGGACTGCCCAGGCGCCGCCGGCCAGAATGACGATGGCGCAAAGCGCGGCGAGGAAGGCTTTCATCGAAATATCTCCACACGGCGCCGATGGGGCGTGGCCGCGCTGCCGGCCTCTCCCGCCATCGAACAACACCGCCCGCGCCAGATTGTTTCCGCCTCGCCTTTTCTTCTTGATATGCTCTTATAGAGCAAATATGGTTTTGCTCAGAACGAGCACAGAGCGGAGCCGTCAAATGCCCGAGGTCGCCGAACTCGCCTACACCCCTGCCGTCGCCGCGGCGACCGCACCGGTCTATGAGCGCATGAAGCGCGTCGTGCCGGCCATCGAGTGGCCCTTCCACGCACCGCTGGTCCACGCCATCAACGAGCTGAAGCGCGAACGAAACGCCGTCATCCTGGCTCACAACTATCAGACGCCGGAGATCTTCCACGGCGTGGCCGACATCGTCGGCGACAGCCTGGCGCTGGCCGCCAAGGCGACCGAGACCGACGCCGACGTGATCGTGCTGGCCGGCGTGCATTTCATGGCGGAGACGGCGAAGCTGCTCAATCCGGGCAAGACGGTGCTGATCCCCAGCCGCAATGCCGGCTGCTCGCTGGCCGACAGCATCACCGCCGCAGACGTCCGGCTTCTGCGCGAGGCGCATCCCGGCGTGCCGGTGGTCGCCTACGTCAACACCTCGGCCGAGGTGAAGGCGGAGGTCGACATCTGCTGCACGTCGGGCAACGCGGTGGAGGTGGTGGAATCGCTCGGCGTCGACCGGGTGATCTTCCTGCCCGACGAGTATCTGGCGCACTACGTCGCCACCCAGACCAAGGTCGGGATCATCGCCTGGAAGGGCCATTGCGAGGTGCATGAGCGCTTCACCGGCGCCGAGATCGACGAGTTCCGCCGCCGGTTCGACCGGCTGACCGTGATTGCCCACCCCGAATGCCCGCCCGATGTGCTGGAAGCCGCCGATTTCGTCGGCTCCACCGCCCGCATGATCGACTTCGTCGGCACCGAGAAGCCGCCGCGGGTGCTGATGGTCACCGAATGCTCGATGAGCGACAACGTCGCCGCCGCCTCGCCCGAAACGGAGTTCGTGCGGCCCTGCAACCTGTGCCCGCACATGAAGACGGTGACGCTGTCGGGCATCCTGGCGTCGCTGCAGACCCTGGAGCCGCGCGTCGAGATCCCGGACGCGCTTGCCGCCCGTGCCCGCCGCTCCGTCGAGCGCATGCTGGCGGTGAAGCCGAAGTGAGTGCGTAGAATATCCCTTTCCCATGGCGGGAGAGGGAGAGCCAGGAGTCCTCCCATGACCTCCAGCACGCCTTACGATGTCCGCGATGCCGAGGTGATCGTCGTCGGCTCCGGCCTTGCCGGGATGACCGCGGTGCTGCAACTGGCACCGCGCGCGGTCACGCTGATCACCAAGACGGCCGGCCTGCCCGGCGGCTCCAGCCTCTACGCCCAGGGCGGCATCGCCGCTGCCGTCGGCCCCGGCGACCGGCCGGAGGACCATGCCGCCGACACCGTCGCCGCCGGGGCCGGGCTGGTCGATGCCGCGATGGCGGCCCTGCTGACCCGAGACGGCGCCGCCCAGGTCCGCCGGCTGCTGGCGGACGGCCTGCCCTTCGACCGCGCGCCCGACGGCTCGCCGCTGCTCGGCCGCGAGGCCGCCCACGGCGCCGCCCGCATCGTCCATGCCGGCGGTGACGCCACCGGCCGCACGCTGGTCACCGCCCTGGCCGAGCGGGTGCTTGCCACCCCCTCGGTGCGGGTGGAGACCGACGCCTTCGCCGTCGATCTCGTCCTGCGCAACGGCCGGGTCTGCGGCCTGCTCGCCTGCCACGGGCAAGGCTGGGTGCTGCACCGCGCACCGCGCGTGATCCTGGCGACCGGCGGCATCGGCGCCACCTTCGCCCGCACCACCAACCCGGCGGAAGCCACCGGCGACGGCCTCGCCATCGCGGCGCGGGCGGGCGCCCGGTTGGCCGACCTGGAATTCGTCCAGTTCCACCCCACCGCCCTGGCGGTCGATGCCGACCCGGTGCCGCTGCTGACCGAGGCCTTGCGTGGAGCCGGTGCCCTGCTGCTCGACGGCCAGGGCCACCGTTTCATGCCGGACGAGCATCCGCTGGCCGAGCTGGCGCCACGAGACGTGGTTGCCCGCGCCATCGGCCGGCGCGTCGCCGCGGGGGAGCCGGTGTTTCTCGACCTGCGCCCGGCGCTGGCCGCCAAGCCCGGCGGATTCCCCACTGTCCTGGCACTTTGTGCCGAGCATGGTCTCGACCCCTTCGCCGAGCCGATGCCGGTGGCGCCCGCCGCCCACTACCACATGGGCGGGGTGGTCACCGACGCCGACGGGCGCACCAGCCTGGAGGGGCTGTGGGCCTGCGGCGAGGTCGCCTGCACCGGCGTCCACGGCGCCAACCGGCTTGCCAGCAATTCGCTGCTGGAGGCGCTTGTCTTCGGCGCCCGCGTCGCCCGCGACGTGGCGGAGCGCCCTCTGGCGCCGCTGCCGCCCTTCGCCCTGCCCCGTCCGCCGGCGGTCGCCGCCGACGTCAGCCATATCCTGCTCGACGCCATCGGAGCGGAGGCGCGCAGCGCGCTCTATGACGGCGCCGGTCTGGTCCGCGACGGGCTTGGGCTGCTGGCCGCCAGACGCAAGCTCGACCGGCTGGCGGCGGCCTTGGACACGCTCCGCTGTGAAGACAACGATGCCGAAGCTCCGCCCGCCATCGTCCGGCATTGGGGCGAGGCGCGCAACCGGCTGCTGGTCGGCCGGCTGGTCGTCCATGCCGCCCTGGCGCGGGAGGAGAGCCGCGGCGCCCATTGCCGCAG
Source organism: Azospirillum sp. B506 (assembly GCF_000333595.1). Classification (GTDB taxonomy): domain Bacteria; phylum Pseudomonadota; class Alphaproteobacteria; order Azospirillales; family Azospirillaceae; genus Azospirillum. Next base: position 11,994 of record NZ_BADK01000741.1, on the reverse strand, counting down.
CGACCATCCGCTGCCGACTCCCGCCTCCATGTCCCGCACCCTGACCCTCAGCGATCTGGCCGGTTTCGCCGCCCCGCTGCCCGGAGACGCCGCATGCTGCATCCTTTGACCATCGAGCCCATCGTCCGTGCCGCCCTGGCGGAGGATCTCGGCCGGGCCGGCGACATCACCACCGACAGCATCGTCCCGGCCGACGCGCGGGCGACCGCCCGCATCGCCGCCCGCAAGGACGGCCGCGTCGCCGGGCTGGAGGCGGCGCTGATCGCCTTCCGCCTGCTCGACTCCGACATCGCCGTGGCGCTGGAACGGATCGACGGCGAGGACGTCCCCGCCGGCGGCACCATCGCCACGCTGACCGGCAAGGCCCGCGCCCTGCTGACGGCGGAGCGCACGGCGCTGAACCTGATGGGCCGTCTCTCGGGCATCGCCACCGCCACCCGCGCCCTGGTGCGCGAGGTGGAGGGCACGAAGGCCCGCATCGTCTGCACCCGCAAGACCACCCCGGGCCTGCGCGTTCTGGAAAAGCATGCGGTGAAGCTGGGCGGCGGCTTCAACCACCGCTTCGGCCTGGATGACGCCGTGCTGATCAAGGACAACCATATCGCGGTCGCGGGCGGGGTCCGTCCGGCGGTGGAGCGCGTCCGCGCCGCCATCGGCCACATGGTGAAGGTGGAGGTCGAGGTCGACACGCTCGACCAGCTGGACGAGCTGCTGGCCCTGCCGGTCGATGTCGTGCTGCTCGACAACATGGATCCGGAAAGATTGCGCCGTGCCGTGCGGATGGTCGATGGCCGGCTGCTGACCGAGGCGTCGGGCAATGTGACGCTCGCCACCGTCCGCGCCATCGCGGAGACCGGCGTCGACATGATCAGCTGCGGCTGGCTGACCCACAGCGCCCCCAACCTCGATCTGGGACTGGATATGTGACGCCCGCCCGCCGGCACTCCCTTTCCCGCGCCGGAAGCGGGAGTGCCGGCCGCGGCGTCACACCGCCAGCGTCTCGACCTTGCCGCCGAGATCCATCATCAGCAGCTCGACATCCAGTTCGGGATGCCGCTGCTTGGCCATCGCCTTCAGCTTGCCCAGATACTGGCCGTGGACTTCGGTTTCCCGCTTGGGATCGCCGGCCAGGTCCTGGTTGAGGAAGGCCTTGTAGGCGCCGCAGTCGCGGTGATCCATCACGATCAGCCGCTTGATGTGATGCAGGTCGCGGGCGATCTCGACCTCGTCCCAGAAGGCTTCGCCCCAGGACGGCTTCTTGTCATTCAGCGCGCCCAGGCTGGCGCCGGCCAGAACGATGTGGTCGTAATTGTCCTTCAGGCCCCGCCCGTCCATATACTCGGCGACCCGCGCCATCAGCCGGTAATCCATGCAGGTCAGCAGCAGCGTGTCGACACCGCCGGCCTGCGCCGGCCGCGTCAGCATCGGGGTCAGCAGCGTCACCCCGGCGGTCAACGTCGCCAGCTTCAGAAAGCCGCGGCGCGAATTCTGCGGAGCGTGGCAGCACTCATGGCCCTGCCCGGCGGCCTGATGCGTTGTCAGATCCCTCATAAAGCCCTCCCTGATTTATTGAACAGGTGGAGGGTAATCGCGAATTAAAGGAAACTCCATCCACAAGGTTTATTGTTAGGGATTTCCCGTATCGCAGAAAAATACGACATGTTTACAGTCCATTCTGTCTTTTGTCACAAATTTATGCCAGGACTTCACGTCATATCCATGAAAATTCAGAAATGATCCATCGAATAGACTGCGGACCATTGATAATTTCTGGAAAGCCCATGCGAAACGAAGCAGGACCAAAAGAAACAGGCCGCTCCGTTCGCATGGAGCGGCCTGTTCCAGGCATGGACGTTTTCCGGTCGTCAGCGTTCGGCCGTCACCCGCCGCGCGTGGTGCTTGGCGCCGGTGTTCCGGCCGACCCGACGGTGCTGGAGGCCGGCGGCGGCGACGCGCTCGCGCTGTGGTTGGGCGAACAGTCCGCGTTGGCGATCCCCGCCGTCAGGAGAGTGGCGAGACCGAACAAAGCGGCGACGACCGGACTGGCTCCATGTGACATTGGATCACCTCCTTTCTGAAACGTTGCGACCACCAACAGATTGACACAGCACAGCGCTCGGTCAATGGCCGATTCAAGCAATCGCCATGCAGTCTCCCAATGGAACAGGTCCGGATCCTGGGCTTGAGCGGGTTTACCATGTTTCCAGCAGCCCGCTCATCGTCGCGAACAGTTCGGACTTCGCTTCGAAGCCGACGCCGGGCAGGTCGGGCAGCCGCACCCGACCGTCCTCGACTGCGATACCGTCGGCAAAGCCGCAGAAGGGCTTGAAGACATCGGGGTAGGATTCGTTGCCGCCCAGATGCAGACCGGCGGCGATGTTCAGCGACATCTGATGCCCGCCATGCGGCACCACCCGCCGGCTGGACCAGCCATTGTCCTTCAACATGTCCAGCGTGCGCAGATACTCGACCAGCCCGTAGCTGAGCGCACAGTCGAACTGCAGCCAGTCGCGGTCGGGCCGCATGCCGCCATGGCGGATCAGGTTGCGGGCGTCCTGGTGGGAGAACAGGTTCTCGCCGGTCGCCATCGGCCGGTCGTAATGGGTGGCGAGTTCGGCCTGCAGCGCGTAATCCAGCGGGTCGCCGGCCTCCTCGTACCAGAACAGGCCATAGGGCTTCAGCGCCTCCGCATAGCTGACGGCGGTGGCGAGGTCGAAGCGGCCGTTGGCGTCGACGCACAGATTCTCGCCCGACCCGACCACCTCCAGCACCGCGTCGATGCGCCGCAGATCCTCCGCCAGCGGGGCGCCGCCGATCTTCATCTTCACGACCTTGTAGCCGCGGTCGCGGTAGCTGCGCATCTCGTCCTGAAGCGCCTTCAGGTCCTTGCCGGGATAGTAATAGCCGCCGGCCGCATAGACCCACACGCTGTCATCGGCCACCCCGCCGCGGAAACGGTCGGCCAGCAGGCGGTAGAGCGGCACGCCGGCGATCTTGGCCACGGCATCCCACACCGCCATGTCGATGGTGCCGACGGCGACGGAGCGCTCGCCATGGCCGCCCGGCTTCTCGTTGGTCATCAGCCGTGCCCAGATGCGGAACGGATCGAGGTTGTCGCCGGTGTCGTCCAGCAGGCTGTCGGGCGCCGCCGACATCAGCCGCGGAATGAAGCGCTCGCGCAGCAGCCCACCCGCGGCATAACGGCCGTTCGAATTGAAACCGTAGCCGATCACCGGCTTGCCGTCACGGACCACATCGGTGACCACCGCGACGACGCTGCAGGTCATCTGGCTGAAATCGATGAAGGCATTGGCGATGTCGGACTTGATGCCGGCGGTCTGCTCGCGGATTTCGACGATGCGCATGGCGGTTCCCCTTGCAGCGTGGTGGCGCGTTTCGTGGCGGCACTGTAGGGATGATGCCGGCCGCCGGGCCAATGCCAAGGTCGGAACGCATCATGCGGGTTCGGCATAGGGCGGCGGGACTCCGGCCCGGCCCGGCAGACGTGATGAAGATTGGGCGATGGAACTCTCCTGGCTCGACGATTTCCTGGCGCTGGTGGATTGCGGCAATTTCTCCCGCGCCGCCGACGCGCGCCACCTGACCCAACCCGCCTTCAGCCGCCGCATCCGCGCGCTGGAGGATTGGGCCGGCACCCCGCTGTTCGACCGCAGCGCCCAGCCGGTCACCCTGACGGAGGCCGGGCGCCGCTTCCGCCCCTTCGCCGACGAGACCGTGCGCCGCCTGCTGCAGGGCCGCGAGGAGGCCCGGCTCGCCGCCCAGTCGGAAGCCGCGACCCTGCGCTTCGCCGCCACCCATGCGCTGTCGCTGACCTTCTTCCCCTCCTGGCTGCGGGCACTGGAAGCCCGCGCGCGGCTGGGCGCCATCACCCTGTCGTCTGACAGCATGGAAGCCTGCGAGCGGCTGATGCTGGCCGGTCAGGCGCAGTTCCTGCTCTGCCACGCCCATCCGGCGGCGGCCGGCCGGCTGGATGCGGAGTCCTTCCGCTCGGTCGTCGTCGGCGGCGACCGACTGCTGGCGGTGACCGCGCCCGATGCCGGCGGCCGGCCGCGCCATCTGCTGGCGGACGGTCAGGACGCGCCGCTGCCACACCTGTCCTACAGCCGCGAATCCGGCATGGGCCGCATCCTGGAGGCGGTGCGGGCGGCACAGCCGCTGCCCGCGGTACTCGACACCGTCTTCACCTCCCACCTCGCGGCGGTTCTGCGCACGCTGGCGCGCGACGGGCGCGGCGTGGCCTGGCTGCCGGAAAGCCTGATCGCCGAGGATCTGGCGCGCGGAACCCTCGTCCGCGCCGGGATTCCGGCCGGCGACGAGCGCTGGACCGTGCCGGTGCAGATCCGGCTGGTGCGTCCGCGCGCACGCCAGAGCAAGGCGGCCGAGAGTTTCTGGACACTCGCGGTCGAAGCCGCCCTGTGGCGCAACGCCGAGTCGCCGGTGGAACCGACAGCCCCGGTTGCCGGAGCCGAGGTCGCCATGGAAAAAGAGTTGTGAGCCGCGGCAGCCAAGTCATTTTGATCGTTGACATTCTCAAAAAAGGCTTCTGGCTAACGCGATTTAGCTGGCGCTACCCCGCCCGATCGGGCAAAATTTGCCTAGTGTGAGTGAAAGAACGTCGCATCGGCGACGGGAGGAACGATCATGGGCGTCAGCAGCATCGGCGGAATCGGCGGCTACCAGCAGCAGCCATACGTCACCCCGCTCAGCAGCGGCCCGGCCGCGGCGCAGCGGTCCACCTCGCCCGTGGAATCCGCGCAGGAAGACGAGACGGAGCGCAACCGCCGCCAGCAGGATGCGCAGACCGTCCAGAGCGGTTCCAGCGGCGGCAACACCACCGCCACCCGCGGCCAGAACCTGAACATCACGGTCTGATCCACAGCGGATCACGCGGCAAGGGCGGTCGGGGAGTGAATCGGGGCAGTGCCCGGTAAGGCGTTGCCTTTGGACCAACGCCTGGACATCGGGCAAGCAGCGCGGGAGGCACCGATGGAGATCCGTGGCGTTTCCAGCACGACGGCAATCCGCCCGACGGCGCTCCAGCCGACGGAAGCCGGCACCGCTTCCCCTGCGGACCCGGCCGAGAACTCCGGCACCGCCGCCAGTGGTCAGGCGGGCAAGGCCTCCGGCAGCGGTTACATCAGCCCCTTCCTGCGCTACGACCAGGGCGCTCGGGTGGCCGTTCTCTATTTCCGCGATTTCGACACCGGCGAAACCCAGGATCAGATCCCGTCCCGGCGCGTGGTCGAGGAATACCGCCGCACCGCCAGCCGCTTGGCCCAGGAGGGCGAGCGGAAGTCGGCATCGGCGAAAAGCAGTGCGGACGATCAGAACGGTTCGACGGGCGGCTCCGGCGACAACGCCGGCACGGCGTCGGGAACCGGTTTCATCACAACCGCGAACGGCTCCGGATCGGCCACTCCCTCCATCGGCGTGTCCTTCGCGAGCAGCAGCGGTGGCAGCAGCAATGGAGGCGGGGGGGCCGGCACGACGGCGGCGTCCGGTAGTGCCGCTCCGGCCACCGGTGGCGCCAGCGCTGCGGCGGCCGGCGGCTCTCCCGGTGGGCTGGTTTCGGTAACGGTCTGACGGACCCGGCCTGGGGGGCGACACATCCCGGGCCGGGCGTCACTGGTGTTGCAGACCTGGTGTTGCCGGCCGTCGGAATGGCCGCGGATCAGCGGATGAAGAACTGGACCGGAACCACCAGTTCGATGCGGTCCTTCGCCATCTCCTCCGGCGGTGCCGGCAGCGGAGAGGCGCGACGGACCATCTCCACCGTCTCCTCGTCCAGCGAAGGAACACCGGAACTGCGGTCGAGCTGGACCGACAGCACGTTGCCGTCGCGGTCGATGGTGAAGCGGACCTGGGCAACCCCCTCCTGCCGGCGGGCCTGGGCGGAGCGCGGATAGCGCTTGTGCCGTTCCAGATGGCTCAGCAGCCGGCCCTGCCATGTCGGCACCGCCCGGCTGGGCGCGGCGGACGGTGCCGGTGCCGCCGGGGCGGGGGCGGGGGCCTGAGCGGGAGCCGGCGGCGCCACCACCGGGGCCTGCTGCACCGGTTGGGCCACCGGACGGGGCGGCTTCGGTTTTTCCGGTTTGGGCTTCGGCGCTTCCTTCTTCACCTCGGGCTTGGGCTTCGGCGGTTCGGGCGGCGGCTTGGGCAGCACGACCTCCGGCTCGACCACGGGGGGCGGCTCCGGCGGCGGGGGCGGGGGCGGCTCCTCGACCACCGGTTCAGGCTCGGGTTCGGGCGGGGGTGGCTCGATCACCGGCTCCGGCATCGGTTCCGGCAGGGGAATGTCGATGGCCGGCGGCGGTTCCGGCGGGGCGACGGGCAGCGGGGCGAGTTCCAGCAGCACGGCCGGCGGCTCCGCCTCGGACGGGGTGACCGGCACATGCCAGGCGACCATCGCGACACCCGCGGCGGCATGGACGCCCAGCGCCAGCATCAGACTGCCACCCCAGCGGAACGCCCCGCGCACCGGCCGTTCGTCGTCCCCGGCGGACCAGTCCACCGCACCGTGGTCGAAGGCCGCGCTCATGGCGTCGGCGCCGCTTCCAGCCCGACGAGGCCGATCTTCAGGTAACCGGCGGCGCGCAGGCTGTTCATCACGTCGGTCAGCGCGCCGTAATCGACGGTCTTGTCGGCCCGGAGGAAGACGCGCTGGGTCTTGTCGCCGTGGGTCGCGGCGTCCAGCGCTGCGCCCAGGGCCTCCCTGGTCGTCGCGGTCTCGCCCAGGGACAGCGTCTTGTCGGCCTGGATGGTCAGGAACAGCGGCTTGTCCGGCCGTGGCGTCGGCGTGGCGGTGGAGGCCGGCAGGTCGACCGGCACATCCACCGTCGCCAGCGGCGCCGCGACCATGAAGATGATCAGCAGGACGAGAACGACGTCGATGAAGGGCGTGACGTTGATCTCATGGGTTTCGGTCAGATCGTCGTCGTTGCCGGAGCCGAGGCGCGCACCCATCGCCGTTACTCCGCCGCGCGGGAATTGCCATGCCCCTGCGCACCATGGGCTTGACCGGCATGGGGCTGGGCCGCATGGGGCCGCGGCAGGGTATGGCGGTCGATGTCGCGGCTCAGCAGGCGCAGCACGGCGGCCGACGCATCGGTCAGCTGCGCCTTGTGCCCGCCGATGGCGCGGCTGCAGGCATTGTAGACCACCACCGCGGGAATGGCGGCGACCAGCCCGATGGCGGTCGCCAGCAGTGCCTCGGCGATGCCCGGTGCCACGACGGCGAGGTTGGTGGTCTGTGCCTTGGAGATGCCGATGAAGCTGGTCATGATGCCCCACACCGTGCCGAACAGGCCGATGAAGGGACCGGTGGACCCGATGGTGGCGAGGATGCCGGTGCCGCGCGCCATGCGCCGGCCGGCCGCTGCCTCGATCCGCTCCAGCCGGGAGGCGGCGCGGTCCATCAGCCCGTCCCGCGACGGCGCATCGGCCGACAGGTGGGTCTCGGCAAGCACGGCGCGGACCAGCACCGCCGCGGTGCCCTGGCTGAAGCCGACCCGCTCCGCCGCCTGCGACAGCGAGCGCGATTCCTCAAGCATCGCCAGCGCCGCCCGCGCCTTGCGCTTGGCGGCGGAAAGCTCGACCGTCTTGGCGATGGCGATGGTCCAGGTCAGGACCGAGGCGAGCGCCAGACCGACCATCACCGCCTGCACCACCGGGCTGGCGGTGACGAACATCCCCCAGGGCGACAGGTCGTGCGGCAGCGAGGCCAGGGCCGCCGCGCCCGCTGCCACTGCGTCCGGCGCACCTTGCACCACCGGCGCGGCGGCCGGCGCGGCAGCCTCCTGCGCGCAGGCTGCGCCGGCCATCAGCGTCCCGGCGCCGGCAACAGCGGCGGCAAGGACAGGACGGTGGCGAAACGATGTCGGCATGGCGGTCCAACTCCCCCTCGGCGCGCTTCGGACGCGCGCCCTGCAAAAACCCGATGCCGCTCCGGAGCAAAGCGCCGGAGCAGATACCCCACCGCGGTTATAGTGCGAATGACTCGCACTCGCACTGAAAATCGTTCGTGCCCGGCGTGGAGTCTTTCGTTTTTTGTGGGGATTCGGCGCTGTTCGACCATGGTTTTGTTCGCCTGCCGAACCATACCGGACACCCGAACCGCCATCGCGATAAAGTGCGAATAAGTCTCACTACCATCGTTCATTGCCGTTGTCTCCGGGAAACTCGCCTGTGCCCGTCCGGCGCGACCCGATGTCGCGCAACCTTCCGGCGGTCCCGCCGGTTGAACCGCCGGGCAAGACAGCGTCCGGGGAGGACGAGGCCCGCGCCCTGATGCGCGATCTCTCGCAGCGCGGCGCCGAGCTGGCCCGCCGCCTCCGGTGATCCGGCATCCCCCCGGCTGCGTACCGGCCGACGGACAGTGAAGGAGCGCGCGCCATGGAACGGCCGGGGGACGGAAGCGGGAACGAAGCGGCGAGCGGGTCGCGATCCGTCACCTGGATCACCGGCGCCGGCAGCGGCATCGGCCGGGAGCTGGCGATCCACCTCGCCAATGCGGGCGCACGGGTGGCGCTCTCGGCCCGCACCATCGAGGATCTGACCTCAGCCGTTCAGATAGTGCCGGAGCGGATGCGGATGTTCCCGCTGGACGTGACCGACCGCGGCGCCACCGCCGCCACCGTCGCCGCCATCGAAAGCCGGCTGGGACCCATCGACCGGGCGGTGCTGAACGCCGGCACCCACAGCCCGATGTCGCTGGAGGATTTCTCCGCCGACACCGCCCGCCGGCTGATGGAGGTCAACTATATGGGCGTCGTCCATGGGCTGGAGGCGCTGCTGCCGCGCATGCGCGCCCGTGGGCGCGGACAGGTGGCGGTTGTGGCCTCGGTCGCCGGCTATCGCGGCCTGCCGACGGCGGCGGCCTATGGCCCGACCAAGGCGGCGCTGATCAATCTCTGCGAATCGCTGAAGCCGGATTGCGACCGCGCCGGGATCAGGCTGCAGCTGGTCTGCCCCGGATTCGTCGACACGCCGCTGACCGCCCGCAACCGCTTCCCCATGCCGGACCTGATGCCGGTGGCGGAGGCCGTTCGGGAACTGGCCGACGGGCTGGATGGCGAGCGGTTCGAGATCACCTTCCCCAGGCGCTTCACCCGCAAGCTGAAGCTGGCGCGCTGCCTGCCTTATCGGCTTTACTTCCCCCTGGTGCGCAAGGCGACGGGAGCATGACGGACGATCCTCGGAACCAGGGGCTGGCGGCCTGGGCCGGCTTCTTCGAGACGCTCAGCCTTGAAACGCTGGACCGGCTGCCGGCGCTGACGGTGCCGGAGGTCCGGTTCCGCGACCCCTTCAACGACGCCCACGGGCACGACGCGGTGCGCGCGGTGCTGCTCCACACGCTGAACGGCTGCCGCGACCTGCGCTTCACCGTCACCCACCGGCTGTTCGCCGCCGATCTGGCGATCCTGCGCTGGCGGTTCGAGGCGACAGTGGCCGGCATCGGCCGCATGGACGTGATCGGCACCAGCGAGGTGCGGCAGGCCGCCGACGGCCGGGTGGCCGAGCACATCGACCATTGGGATTCCGGCGAGCATGTCTATCTGCGCCTGCCGCTGCTGGGCGCGCCGCTGCGCCTCATTCGGCAGCGGCTGGGCGCGTTTCCGCCGCGTTGACGGCGTCCGGCTGCATCAGCCGGCCTTCGGGCAGGAAGAACAGGCTGACCGTGCCGATCCACAGGCCCCAGCGATAGACATTCGCCCGGTTGATCAGCGCATCGCCCGGCTGCAACCACATCCAGTCGTCGAAGCGCACGCGCCAGCGCTCGCCGCCGACCTTCAGCGCCATCTCATAGCTCCAGTTCAGCGCGTTGCCGGCCGACTGTCCCACCGCCCTGCCGATCACGTCGTCGGCCCGCCCTTCATAACGACCCTCGGCGAGTTTGGCGATGCGCCAGACCCGCCGGTCGGTCTCGCCGTCGGCATAGACGAAGCGTTCGTCCAGCACCAGCTCCCGACCGTCCCACGTCCCGTCGATGGCGACGGTGAAGCTGCGGCGCAGCGTGCCGAAGCGGTCCTCGAACATCCCCCAGGCATGGGTACGGCCAGCGAAATAGCGTTCGATCCGCAATTCGGGCGTGTTGGCGGCAAAATCCCCGATCTTCATCGCAGGGTTCCTCCGCTCACGGCCGGCGGAAGCGCCAGAGACCGACATCGATGGTCCCGGCGCGGAACCCGGCCTCGCAATAGGCGAGGTAATAGTCCCACAGCCGGCGGAAGCGCTCGTCGAAGCCCAGCGCCGTCACCTGCGGCCCGGCCTCCAGGAAGCGCCGACGCCACTCCGCGCAGGTGCGGGCATAGGAGGCGCCGAAGGTCTCGACATGATCCACCGCCAGCCCGGCCCGCTCCGCCTCGGCGCGCAGGGCCGAGGGGCAGGGCAGCAGGCCGCCGGGGAAGATGTGGCGCTGGATGAAATCGCAGTTGCGGCGGTAGGCCGGAAAGCGGGCATCGTCGATGGTGATCGCCTGCACCACCGCCGCCCCGCCGGGAACCAGCCGGTCGCGCAGAGTGGCGAAATAGCGCGGCCAATGCTCCTCTCCCACCGCCTCGATCATCTCGATGGAGACGATGCGGTCGAAGCTGCCCCCGAATTCATTGCCGACGTCGCGGTAGTCCATCAGCCGCAGATCGGTCCGCCCGGCCAGCCCGGCCCGCTCCAGCCGGTCGCGGGCGAAGGCCAGCTGCTCCGCCGACAGGGTCAGCCCGACGACCGAGGCGCCACGGCGGCCGGCCAGATGCTCGGCCATCCCACCCCAGCCGCAGCCGATCTCCAGCACCCGGTCGCCGGGGCCGGTTCGCAGCAGGTCGGCGACGCGGGCGATCTTGGCCTCCTGCGCGTCCTCCAGGCTCTGTCCGTCCTGCTGGTAGAGGGCGGAGGAATAGGTCATGCCGGGGTCGAGCCACAGACGGTAGAAGTCGTTGCCCAGGTCGTAATGGAAGGCGATGTTGCGGCGGCTGCCCCGGCGGGAATTGGCACGGCTGCGGTGGAACAGCCGGTTGACCAGCCCGGCCATCAGGCTGCCGTCCAGGCCGCTGCCCAGTTCGGTCTCGTTGCGGATCGCCAGTTCGATCAGCGCCGGCAGGTCGCCGGTGCGCCACAGCCCGTCGCCATAGGCCTCCGCCATGCCGATGCCGCCGCCCAGCAGCAGCCGGCGCGCGGCGGCATCGTCGAGCAGCGTCAGGTCGGCCTGCGGCCCCAGCGCCGGATCGCCGACACACATGGTCCGCCCGTCGGGCAGGCGCAGGGTCAGCTCTCCATGCCGGATGCGGCCGGCCATCCTCACCAGGGCGGCGGTCCACAGGTCGCGTCCGGTCACCAGCCGCAGCCACCGGGGCTGACGTCGAAGCGCGCTTGCTGCGATGTCGGTAGCGATGTCGCTCATGGGCGGAATGCCTTCTCGGAAACGGTCAGGAACGGGTGGGGCCAAGGCTCGTTACGCCGGCCCCCCTCGCGATTGTGCTTGTCACGACGGTGACAGGGTGCGCCGGAGCCGGCGGGCGCGGGCGGATCGCCAGCCCCTTGCGCCACAGATGCAGCGCCTCCCAATGGATGCCGGCGACCACCTTGGCGGTCATCAGCGGATGGCGGGCCCAGGCGCGCAGGATGGCGCCGTCGGTCAGCTCCACCCGCTCCGCGGTCAGCGAGGCATGCAGCACCGGCCCCTCGGCATCGGTCTGCCGGATCGACACCGCCAGCGCCTCCCCCGCCTGCCCGCCGGGCGGACGGATGCGGAAGTGATAGGCGGTCTCCATGTCCATGAAGGGCGAGACGTAGAACCCCTTGTCGCAGTGCTGGCGCACCAGCCCGTCCGCCCCCGGCGCCGCCGCGATCAGATAGGCGTGGCGCTGGCCGAAGGTGTTGGTCACCTCATGGATGATGGCGGCGAGCGTCCCGTCGCGGCGGTGGCAGAACCAGACGCAGAGCGGATGAAGACTCTAGAGGTCCCCGGTCCGAGCTCGAATC
>NZ_BADK01000742.1 GCF_000333595.1 Azospirillum sp. B506 | reverse complement strand
CCAGCCGAAGGAATGCGCGGTGCGGCGCGCTTCGGCGGGGTGTCGAGGATCGCCGCCTCCGGCGCTTCCTCCACGGCGTCGATGCGGGCCTGGGCCGCCTTGACGTAGGTGTCGTCGCGCTCCAGCCCGATCCACTTGCGGCCCAGCCGCTTGGCGACCGCACCGGTGGTGCCGGTGCCGAAGAAGGGATCCAGCACCACGTCGCCGGGGCGGGACGAGGACAGGATCACCCGGTACAGCAGCGATTCCGGCTTCTGCGTCGGGTGGGTCTTCTTGCCCTCTTCATCGCGCAGCCGTTCGCCGCCGCTGCAGATCGGCAGCAGCCAGTCGCTGCGCATCTGCAGATCCTCGTTGAGGCTCTTCATCGCGTCGTAATTGAACCGATAGCGCGCGTCCTTGTCGCGGGCCGCCCAGATCATCGTCTCGTGGGCGTTGGCGAAGCGGGTGCCGCGGAAGTTCGGCATCGGGTTGGTCTTGCGCCAGACGATGTCGTTCAAAATCCAGAAGCCCAGATTTTGCAGCGTGGCGCCGACGCGGAAGATGTTGTGATAGCTGCCGATCACCCACAGCGAGCCTTCCGGCTTCAGGATGCGGCGGGCCGCCGTCATCCAGTCCTGGGTGAAACGGTCATAGGCTTCGAAATCGTCGAACTTGTCCCACTCGTCATCCACCCCGGCGACGCGGGTGTGGTTCGGCCGCAGCAACTCACCCCCCAACTGCAAGTTGTAGGGCGGATCGGCGAAGACGAGATCGACCGATGCGGGCGGCAGATCGTTCATGAGAGCGATGCAATCGCCGACCAGGATACGGTTTTCAGGGAGCATGATACGACCGGCAAAGAACTGGGACTCGGCCGGACAATGAGTCTCGGCCGAGTCGCCGTCAACAGCTTTCTTTGCCAAGTGACGACGGCTCAGCCGCTTAGTGCCTTTTGACGTTTCACTGGTGCAAAACTGACTCGGTGATGCGGCGTGACACCGTGGCGGGTCAGCGCGTCCAGATGCTCCGGTGTCGGATAGCCGGCGTTTCGCTCCCATCCATAGTGGGGATACTGGACCGACAACCGCAACATCTCGCTGTCGCGCGCCACTTTGGCGAGAATAGAGGCGGCAGCGATGGACTGGCTGCGGCTGTCGCCCTTGACGACCGCCACCCTCTCGCACGCGATGTCGGGGGTGAATTTGCCGTCCACCAGCGCCGCGTCGGGGGGCGGTCCGGGCAGTGCCTGATAGGCCCGCTTCATCGCCAGCAGCGTCGCCTTGTGAATGTTCAGCTCGTCGATTTCCTGGGCCGACGCCTCGGCGATGGCGAAGGCGAGCGCGTGCGCCCGGATCGCCGGCTCGATCTCCTCGCGCAGGCGGCGGGTGACCGCCTTGCTGTCGTCGATCTGCGCGGCGATCTCCGGCGGAAGCCCTTCGGGCGGCAGCACCACCGCAGCGGCGACCACCGGGCCGCAGAGTGGGCCGCGCCCGACCTCGTCGATGCCGCAGACACGGCGGCCGGGGCCGAAGCCGGCCTCCAGCGACAGGTCGGGACGCTGCCGGGGGACGGCAGCTTTGCGGGGCGCTTTGGCAGGCATGGGAGCGGGCAGCCTTCCGGGCAGCAGTGGAGTGTGGAGCGGGATGGGGCCGCTTGATAACCGGGTGGGAGTCCCGGCGCAAGACCGGGCCGGTTGGCAGCCATTCGCGTCAACCTGCCTCTTGAGAAGCGGCGCATGGCTGCGCTATGGATGCGCCCCGCAAAGCCGGACAGCACCCATCACCCGCCCCGCCATCACCCGAGAGCAGGCCATGACCGACACGATCCAGACCGCCGCCGACTGCCCCTGCCGTTCCGGCAAGCCGCTGGACGCCTGCTGCGGACCCTATCTGGCCGGCATGCCCGCCCCGACGGCCGAGGCGCTGATGCGCTCGCGCTATTCGGCCTTCGCCACCGGCAACATCGACTATCTGCACGACACGCTGCTGCCCAGCACCCGCGACGACTTCAACCGCGAAGAGATCGAAACCTGGGCCAAGAACAGCGTGTGGACCGGTGTCGAGATCCGCTCGACCGAAGCCGGCCAGCCCGGCGACAGCGAGGGGATCGTCGAGTTCGTCGCCCGTTTCAGCATGAACGGCAAGCCGATGACCCACCACGAGACCAGCCGGTTCACCCACACGGACGGCCGCTGGTACTATGTGGACGGCCAGCTGGGCGCCCGTCCGCGCAGCGGCCCCAAGGTCGGCCGCAACGATCCCTGCCCCTGCGGCAGCGGCAAGAAGTACAAGAAGTGCCACGGCGCCTGACTGTCCGGTCCTTTGAGTCGCGGCTGAATCGTCACGCTGCACCTGCACAAAAGCGGCGAAATCGCCCCGCCCCGCCTGCCCGTCAGGCGGCGGCGGAGCTTTTGTTGTGCGCAGATGGTGAAATTGCGCAATCCTGATTGAATTATGGGTCGGAACCGATCATCCTTCGCTCGCCCTGTTCCGGGTGTCCCTTCTTTGGTTTTTGCCGGGATGGGGTTTAACACGACAGATGAGACGATAACTGATGTTCGACCGTCCGCAGCGCTCTTCCTTCCGCGCTCCTGAAATCACCCAGCGCGACATCCGCGCCACCGTCAAGTGGTCAACGCCACCAAGGGCTTCGGCTTCGTCACCCCCGACGATGGCTCGCCCGACGCTTTCTGCACTCCACGGTTCTGCAGTTCTGCGGACACGACAGCCTGCCCGAAGGCGCCACCATCACCTGCGACCTGTCGCGCGGCCCGAAGGGCCCGCAGGTGGCCACCATCCACGCGGTCGACACCTCGACCGCCGCTCCGAGCCGTCCGTCGCGCGCCCCGCGCGAGCGTGACAGCTGGGGCAACGACGGCGGCTACGGCGGCGGCAACAGCTACGGCGGCGGCAGCCGCGGCGGCTACGGCGCCGACAGCTACGGCGATTCGGACAGCGGCGAGGTCGTCGACGGCACGGTGAAGTGGTTCAACGTGTCGAAGGGCTTCGGCTTCATCGCCCCGTCGACCGGCGGCAAGGACATCTTCGTGCACATCCGTGCGCTGGAGCGGTCGGGCATCAACGGCCTGGACGACGGTGCGCAGGTCCGCGTCACCATCCGCCAGGGCGCCAAGGGCCCCGAGGCTCAGCGCGTCGAGATGGCCTGATCTCTCATCGGTCGTTGTGATGTGAAAAAGCCCCCGCTCCATCGGAGCGGGGGCTTTTTCATTGGCGCTGTTCAAGAGAGTTGGCCGCTCACTCCAGATGGTCCAACGGCAGCCGGGTCTCGAACTTCACCTCCTTCAGGGTGACGCTCGATTTGACGTGCGACACGGCCGGGATGGAGAAGATGCGTTCGCTGAGGAAACGCCCGTAATGCTCGGTGGTCGGGACGACGATGCGCAGCAGATAGTCGGCGTCGCCGGTGACGGCGAAGCATTCCAGCACCTCCGGCATGCCGGCAATGGCGGTCTCGAACTGGTCGACCGCATTCTCCTTGTGACGTTCCAGCGTGACATGGGCGAAGACGCACTCTCCCAACCCCAGCTTGCGCGGGTCGAGCTGCACCGTGTAGCGGCGGATGACACCGATTTCCTCCATCGACCGCACCCGGCGCCAGCAGGGGGAAGCCGACAGGCCGACGGTGTCGCCCAGTTCCTGCATGGTCAGGCGGGCATTCTCCTGCAGGGCCGCCAGGATGCCCTTCTCATGCCGGTCGAGCTTGATCGCCGCCATTGGCACCTTCTCCGTCCATCCAATCGTTGCATCTGCAAACATAAGCAGAGCCGGCCGCCGCTGCGAGCCCTTCCATGCAACCAATCCCCCCGTCCCGGTGTTGCTCCGGCGGTGGGTGACGGTAGGGCGGCCAGAGCGGCCAGGGTGGGAGGACAAAGGGCGTGTTCGATTGGATCGTCTCGATGGTGGAGCAGACCGGTTACGCCGGCGTCGCTCTGCTGATGTTCGCGGAGAATCTGTTTCCCCCCATCCCGTCGGAGCTGATCCTGCCCCTGGCCGGCTTCACCGCCGCGCGCGGCGACCTCGGCCTGCCGATGATCATCGTCTCCGGCACGACAGGCGCGGTATTGGGCGCGCTGTTCTGGTACGGCATCGGCCGCTGGGTCGGCAGCGGCCGGCTGAAGCAGTGGGCCGCCCGCCATGGCCGCTGGCTGACCATCGCACCGGAGGAGGTGGACGAAGCCGCCGCCCATTTCCGCGAGCATGGCGGCCGGGCGGTGCTGATCGGCCGGATGATCCCGGCGGTGCGCACTCTGATCTCGATTCCCGCCGGGGTCTCGACCATGGCGCTGGCACCCTTCCTGCTCTACACGACCGTCGGCACCGCGATCTGGACGACCTTCCTCGCCACCGCCGGCTATCTGCTGGAGGACCGCTATCAGCAGATCGCCAATTGGGTGAACCCGATGTCCAACATCGTCGTTGGCGGGATCGCCCTCTGGTACGTCTATCGCGTCGCCACCTTCGGCCGCCGGACGGCCCGCCAGCCGGCGGAATAGAGGCCAAGCCCTTTTCCGCACAGAGGAAAAGCTCCCCGTTCCGGCTGGACGGCCCGGTCCCCGCCATGCTCTGACTGACGGGTCCGACCGCCAGCGGGAGCCGCCTCCATGAGTTCCAATCCGACCGTCATCCTCGTCCACGGGGCCTTCGCCGACGGCTCCTCCTGGGGTCGGGTGATTCCCCGCCTGCAGGCCGAAGGCTTCGGCGCGGTCGCGGTGCAGAATCCGCTGGTCTCGCTGGAGGACGACGTCGCCCATGTCCAGCGCGCCATCGACCGGACCAAGGGGCCGGTGGTGCTGGCCGGCCATTCCTGGGGCGGTGCCGTCATCACCCAGATCGGCGACCAGGAGCGGGTAAAGGCGCTGGTCTATGTCGCCGCCTCGCCCC
>NZ_BADK01000743.1 GCF_000333595.1 Azospirillum sp. B506 | reverse complement strand
CGCCCGCCGCGCCGAGCGAGGATGCCTCCCATGGCTGCGGCCGGGACCTGTTCTCCCTGTTCCGCAACAATGCCGGCCCGGCGGAGAGCGGCGCGTCCGTCCTCAACCTGCTGGGCTGAACCGGCGGAAGAAAATCCTGGAAACTGGGCCGGCGCAGGGCCAGGGCGGCCCGCATTGTGACCGGCCCATCCCTATGGCACCATGATGCACGGGCTGCCCAAGCCACCGTGCCACCGACGTCGAGAGGTCCGAAGATGCCCCCACGCTCCACTGGCGCAGCCCCCGCACTGCCTCCCTTCGACTATACGGTGTTCGGCGGCACCGGTGACCTGGCTCTGCGCAAGCTGCTGCCGGCGCTGTACCTGCGCGACAAGGCGGGGCAGGTGGCCGAGGGCAGCCGCATCATCGGCGTCTCGCGCAGCCCGCTCGCCCCGTCCGATTACCGCGCCAAGGCGGAGGAGGCGATCCGCGAGCATGTTCCCGCGGACGAACGCGACACCGCGCTGGTCGCCCGTTTCCTGGAGCGGCTGGATTATGTTCCGGTCGATGCCACCTCCGACAACGGCTGGGATGAACTGGCCGGCCGCCTGAACAATCCGCCGTCGCGCAGCAGCGGCGCGGTCCGCATCTTCTATCTCGCGACGTCTCCCAGCCTGTTCGGCCCGGTCAGCGACCAGCTGCGCGCTTTCGGCCTCGCCACGCCGGACTCGCGCGTCGTGCTGGAAAAGCCGATCGGCCGCGACCTTGCCTCGGCGCAGGAGATCAACGACCGCGTCGGTGCCGTCTTCACCGAGCCGCAGATCTACCGCATCGACCATTACCTCGGTAAGGAGACGGTGCAGAACCTGTTGGCGCTGCGCTTCGGCAACTCCCTGTTCGAGCCGTTGTGGAACGCCGACCATATCGACCATGTGCAGATCACCGTCGCCGAAACGGTGGGCGTTGAGGAGCGCGGTGGCTATTACGACCAGTCCGGCGCGCTCCGCGACATGGTGCAGAACCATCTGCTTCAGCTCGTCTGTCTGGTCGGCATGGAATGCCCGATCTCGCTCGCCCAGGAATCGGTGCGCGACGAGAAGCTGAAGGTCCTGCGCTCGCTCAAGCCCATCGGGGCGGACGAGGTCGGCGGCTGCACCGTCCGCGGGCAATATCGCGCGGGTGCGGTTGCCGGCGGTGCGGTTCCCGGTTATCTCGACGAACCCGGCATCCCGGCGGGCAGCGGCACCGAGACCTTCGTCGCGCTGAAGCTGGAGATCGACAACTGGCGCTGGGCCGGCGTGCCCTTCTATCTGCGCAGCGGCAAGCGGCTGCCGGCCAAGATGTCGGAGATCGTCATCCAGTTCCGGCCGATCCGCCATTCGATCTTCCCGCAAGGAGCCGGCGAACTGCAGGCCAACCGCCTGATCGTCCGGCTCCAGCCCGACGAGAGCATCCGCCTGCATCTGATGACCAAGGAACCGGGGCCGGGTGGCATGCGCCTGCGTCCGGCGGCGCTGAACCTCAGCTTCGCCCAGACGTTCGGCGGCCGCTTCCCGGATGCCTACGAGCGTCTGCTGATGGATGTGGTCCGCGGCAACTCCACCCTGTTCATGCGTCGCGACGAGGTTGAGGCGGCGTGGCAGTGGGCGGAGCCTATCATCGACGGCTGGACGGCCCGGCATGAGATGCCGAAGCCCTACATTGCCGGCACCTGGGGACCGTCCCAATCCATCGCTCTGATCGAGCGCGATGGCCGCACTTGGCACGACGACGAGATCCCGTCGGCCGCCTTCTGAGGTCTGCCGATCAAAAAAAACGCCATAGGGACGAAAAAAGCTCTTGCATGGGTCGGGGGGTGCCGCCTATAAAGCGCCTCCCGACGCGAACGACGCCGGCGCCGCCGAACCGGCAGCGACCGACACGCGAACGGGAAGCCCGACAAACCGGTGCTTGCGATCCGAACCCCAGGGTTCGGGCGAGCTTCCGGTTTCTGCATCGGGCGGGTTCTTTGACAAGTTTATACCGTGTTGTGAGAAGGGATGCGCAAGCGGCGGCAGTTGGTACCCGTTGCGGCCTTGTGGGGTTGGTTCTTTTGGGGATCGGCACAATGAGGATCGTC
>NZ_BADK01000744.1 GCF_000333595.1 Azospirillum sp. B506 | reverse complement strand
TCCGTCATGTCCAGCATGCAGTCCCATTGCCGCATCTGGCCCGCCCGCGAGCGCTTCCAGGATTTGCGCGGAGCCGAGGCGCTGGTCGTCTTGGCGCTGCGGCTGTGGGCCGAGCCGCTGCGCGAACCGGAGCGGCGGCATCCGCATTGGCAGGACGGCATGACCGCCGCCGGCCTGTCGAACGACGCGGCAGTGGCGTTCGACACGCTGATGCGCATCGTGCTGGCCGCCACCACCCGTCCGCTCGACCTGCATCGGCCGCCCTGCCCGTCGCTGGGCACCGACGAGGCTCGGCTGCTCGACATGCTGCGGCTGGCACAGCAGGGCCAGCATGGCGAGGCCGGTTTGCTGATGAATGATTGGCTGCCGCTGGCCGGCGTGCGGATGGCAATGGCCCCGCTCTGCATCCTGTCCGCCGCCCTCACCCGCGCCGGGCTGCATCTTCCGGATCCGGCGGAAGGTTCAGGGATGCCCAGCCGGGCCATTTTCGACAGAGAGGATGGAGCAGCCTCCGCCCGAGCAGACCGGCATGCAGACCGACCAAGCCCCACCGTCGACCGCGGCGCCACCCTGCTGCACTGAAACGCCGCAGTTCAACGCCGCACCCCAATGGCGATGCGGTCCGCCAGCACGCCGACCGCCCGGCTCATCGTACGGACCTGGGTCTCGGGGTCCGCGCCGCTGGCGAACACCTCCACCGTTTCCCGCGTCGGGCCGCTCTTGCGCCCGCCGGAGCCGCTGCTGGCGGAGAGGGTCCATTGCGCATCCAACACCACACGGCCCGTCGCCTCGGCCTCGAACCGCAGCACTGTGACAGCCAGTACCGCCGTGCCGTCCCCCACCGAACTGCCGGCCACCGGCAGAACAGTCGTGCCGGGCAGGCGCGCCGTGAGATCGCCGGCCAGGGTGGAGCGCAGGCCGTCGGCCAATGGCTCGGCCCAACGGTCGAACTCCAGGGCCTCGACCCGGTTGCCGTCGATGCGGCGGACGATCTGCGGCCGGTCGATCAGCATCGGCAGGTCGAGCGAACCCAGGGCCAGCGTCTGGGGCGCGGAACGCACGGGCTGCGCCGTCCCGGCGGGCGGAACCACCGCCAGCGTGTAGAGCCGGCTGTCCGGCGTCGACTGGCAGGCCGCCAGCACGAGAAGCGGCGCCGCCAGCGCGACCATCCTTATTCCGGGCTGCAGTAGGAGCCGCAGTAGGAGCCGCAGTAGGAGCCCCAGTCCAGGCCGCAATCCGCGCACCGAAGTCATCCCCTGCCCTCTCCGTTCCATCAATTCTTGCCCCGCAGCAGCGCTTCCGGGTGGCGTTCGAGATAGTCGGCCAGCACGCGGAAGGACCGGGCGGCATCGTTCAGCTGCCGCATCACACCGGCCAGATCGGCCTGACCGCCGCCGCCGCCCAACAGCCCGCTGGCATTCTTCAGCGTGCCCTCCGCCGCGCTCGCCACGCCACGCAGACTCTTCACCAGCTCCGGCAGTTGCCGGTCGGCATCGCGCATCAACATGTCGGCGCTGCCCAGCGCCTTGGCGAGGGCCGCCAACGACCGCGCGAGGTCCGGCGATCCGGCAAGCCCGCTGACCGACTGCAAGGTCCCGCGCAGATCGGCGACCAGCCCGTCGAGCGGCAGCGCCGCGACCTTGTCCATCACCGCACCGGCCGACCGGGTGAGGGACTCCATGTCGCTGGAGGCGACGGTCGGCAGCTCCGACCGCTCGGTTCCCGGCGCGGGCGGCGGGGGTTCGGGTTCGAAGTCGAACGACACCAGCTTCTGCCCGGTCAGCAGGTTGCCGGACGCAAGCCGCCCCCGCAGCCCCTTGCCCACCTGGGTGGCGATCAGCTTGCGCACCGCCGCCTCGTCCATCGGCTTGCCGTCGATCACGGCATAGGTGCGCGCCACCAGATCCGGTTCGATGTCGACGTCGACGGGGATGTGCAGTTCCTGCCTGGCCTCGTCGAACACCAGCCGCACCGCGGCGACATGGCCGACGGTCAGGCCGCGCATCAGCACCGGCGCCCCGGCCTGCAGCCCTTGCACCGATCCAGGGAATTCCAGCCGGTAGCGTACGCGCAACCGGTCGCGCGCCGCGGCGGCCGCCGCCTGATCCTCGTAAAGCGTGAAGCTTGCCCAGTCGAGCGCCTGGCCACCGGCCTCCGGGTCCGGCGGAGTCTCCAGCACCACGCCGCCCAGCGCCAGCGTCTTCAGGGACTCGGTCTGGAACTTGATGCCGTCGGCACCGGCGGTGAACTGAATGCCCGACGACCGCCAGAAGCGGCTTCCCTCATGCACCAGCCCCTCATAGGGCGCGCGGATGAAGATCGACACCGCGACCGTCCGGTCCTGCGGCGACAGGTTGTAGCCCATCACCTCACCCACCTGGACGCCGCGGAAATAAACGGGAGAACCCTGGGCCAGCGACCCGAGCTGCTCAGTCTTCAGGTTGAAGCTGCGGCCCGGCACGTCGGCGCGAACCACCGGCGGCTCGTCCAGCGCGTCGAACTCCCGCCGGTCGTCGCCACCGCCGGGTTCCATCTCCACATAGGTGCCGGAGACCACCGTGCTGAGTCCCGACACCCCGCCCAGGCTGAGGCGTGGCGCCACCATCCAGAAGCGGGTGCCGTCCTTCAGATGACGGGTGGCGGTGCGGTCCATGCGGGCGGTCGCGATCACCTGGGACAGGTCGTCGGACAGCCGGACCGACTCGATCACGCCGAGTTCGACATTCTTGTGCTTGATGCGGGTCCGCCCGGCCTCCAGACCGTCGCCGGACTGGAAGGTGATGACGATCTGCGGTCCCCGCTCCTCCAGCCAGCGCCAGCCGAGCCAGCCGGCGATCAGCGCCGCCACCAGCGGCAGCAGCCACAGCAGGGACAGCCGACGGCGCGTCGAGACCGCAACCTCGGGCGGATGCAACGGCGAAGGCGGGGGAGGCGGCGGAACGGCGGGAGCGGATTGCTGGCCGGCGTCAGTCATGCCGCACCCCGTCCGCCCGATCCCACATCACGCGCGGATCGAAGATGTGGCTTGCCAGCATGGTCAGGATGACCACGGCGGCGAAAGCGATGGCGCCGGCATCGGCGCGGACGGAGGCGACGGCACCGAACTGCACCAGTGCCGTGAGGATGGCGATCATGAATACGTCCACATTGGACCAGCGCCCGATGGCATCGATGAAGCGGTAGAGCCTGGTCCGTCCTTGCAGCCTTGCGGACGAGCCGCGCCATGCCGCGATGACGAACCAGGCCAACCCACCGAGCTTCAACAAGGGCACCGCGATGCTGGCGACGAAGACCAGCAGGGCCAGCGGCCACATGCCGGATCCGGCCAGTTCGCCGACCCCGCCCAGGATCGTGCTGGGGTCGCCCTGGCCGAAATTGACGACGGTCATCACCGGCAGCAGGTTGGCCGGCACATACAGGATCGCGCTGGTCGTCACCAGCGCCGTGGTCCGCCCCAGGCTGTCGGGTTCCCGCGCATGCAGGCGGCTGCCGCAGCGGGTGCAACGCTGCGGCGCCGGGCCATGGTCGTGACCATGGACCCGCTGGCAGACAGAACAGGCGACCCAGTGCCGGGGCGGCAGCGCAGGCTCGGCAGGACCCTGGCCGACAGGACTCTGGTCGATGGCCGACCATAGCGCCCGGCGGTCGAGCCCCTGATCCATGGCCGAGATCGCCAGCACATAGCCGCCGAGCGCCAGCCCGCCGGTCAGCAGCTCGGCATTGGCGAACCCATGCAGTTTGGAATAGCCGACCAACAGGCCGAGCAGGAAGACATCCAGCATCGCCCAGGGGCGCAGCGACTCGGTCAGGGCGAACAGCCGCGCGGTGGCCCGCAGCGATTGCGGCGGGCGTCCGCCGCGCAGGCGAAGCATCACGGCGATCACCCCCGCCACGCGGGCCAGCGGCGCCCCCAGCACCAGCAGCCCGACCAGAAGCGACAGCGGCCACATGCCCTGGTCGGCCAGCGCCTCGATCCCGGTGGTGACCAGACCGGCGCGGTCGTTGCCCTGGATATGCACCGCCATCAGCGGATTGACGGCGATCAGGCCCAGCAGCAGCAGCGCGGTCAGCGCCATCGGCAATGCATGGCTCGGTCCACCGGCCACATGCCGGTACAGCAGAGCGCCGCAGCGCGTGCAGACGGCCCGGCCGCCACGGGGCAGTTCACGGACGCGATGAAGGCGTCCGCAATCGGGGCAGCCGACCAGATCGTCCCGTACCGTTACCCGATGCTGGTTCAACCCACCCTGCCCTGCCATGTCGACACGCGCGCACCCAAGCCGATTTTATCGCAAATTCCGCCCTTCAATTGGCTTTTTCGGTCGG
>NZ_BADK01000745.1 GCF_000333595.1 Azospirillum sp. B506 | reverse complement strand
TGTACGACTTCCGCTTCGATCGCAAGCCGGCCGGCGTGACCAGCGGCCATGTCGGCAACGAGATCAACCTTGCGGCCGACTGGGCGGCGACGCCCAACCTGCTGGTCTCGGCGGCGGTCGGCCAGTTCTTCGCCGGAGACGGCGGCAAGCAGCTTTTGCGCGGCAACAAGGACAGCACGGTGTTCGAACTGGCGGCGATCTTCACCTATTGAACCGGACCGCGACGGATTGGCGCCCCGGCCGCTCCGGCGGCTCCCGGCGCCAATCCGGGAGCCGCCGCACTCACGACAAAGTGCCGTAAGCGTTCAAGGCGCAGTCATTTCATTCAAGAACCGGACGGCATCCGCAGGCATTCTGCCCGAACCGAACCGAATCCAAACGGTGCGGCTCGTGGTTGGAGGCGGGCGGATATGAGCGCAGGGATGAGCGCGGAGTCAGGTGCGGGATGGTCTCCGCCTCTGGCCGGACGGCCGGGCGAACGCTGGCTCGGCATCCTTGCCATCCCGCTGGCGCTCACGGTGTTCGTCGTCGACACCTTCACCGACATCGAAAGCGCCATCGCCGTCCTGTATGCCCTGGTGCTCCTCCTGGCCTCCAGCGCGCTTCACCGCCAGGGCATTCTGCGCGCGGCGGCCGGCTGCGCGCTGCTGGCGGTGCTGTCCTTCCTGCTGTCGCACTGGCGGGATATCGACCTGTCGTCGGTCCTGCGTTGCGGCGTGGCGCTGGCGACCATTCTCACCACCGGCGCGCTGCTGCTCCGGAACCATGACTCGAGGGCGCTGCTGGTCCGGACCAACAGCGCGCTGGCGCGCAGCGAAAAACGCTACCGCTGCATGTTCGAACAGGCGCGCATTTCCCTGTGGGAGCAGGATTTCACCGCCGTGAAGGCGGCACTCGATGCCCTGCGTGCCGGCGGGGTGGCGGACATCGCCGTTCACATGCAGCTCAATCCCGGCTGGGCGCGCGAGACCGGCGCGTCGATCCGCACCACCAACGTCAACGACGCCACCGTGGAAATGCTGGGGGCCCCGGCCGAC
>NZ_BADK01000746.1 GCF_000333595.1 Azospirillum sp. B506 | reverse complement strand
CCCGCAACCCCCGCCTTTGTCGCACTGGCATCCTCGGGAGGGGCCTCAAGCCGATGGCTTTCCATGCACTTTGCTCCTTGCTCTTGTTGCATCCATGTCGCGGCTTTGTCGCACGGAGAAGCCGTGCAACTGTCGTACAGCAGGTGTGAACATCAGAGATATGGAAGATGTTCTTTCTGGAATTCGGACATGATTTTAGAAGTACCCAATCCAACTGTATCCAACCTGATGGTCGGTTCGGTGGGTGCAAAGGATTATTGATGAAGATGCCGGAAAGAACCGCAGCCACCCACGCTCTTGCGCTGCTCCTGTCGGTCGCGGGTGTTGTCTTGCCGATGGTTCCGGCCATGGGGCAGACACTGCCCAACGCCGGCTCCCTGCAACGGATGCTGCGGGACGGCGTGCCCGACCTCGCCCCGCAGCGGCCGCCGGTGGCACCAGCCGCACCGGAGGAGACGCCGGACACCGGCCCCCGCCTGCTGGTGAAAGGCTTTTTAATCGATGGCGCGACGCTGATCCCACAGGCCGAGCTTCAAACACTCCTGCGCGGTCGTATCGGCAAGGAGCAAAGCCTGCGCGATCTCCAGGACGCGGCACGGAACATCGCCGACGCCTACCGCGATCGCGGCTATTTCGCCCGCGCCTTCCTTCCGGCCCAGGATGTCATCGACGGCATCGTGCGCATCCAGGTGGTCGAGGGGCGCTTCGGGCGGGTGATCCGGCAGGACGAGTCGACCCGCACCGATGGGGCCTTCGTCGAATCCGTGGTCGCCGCCCGCTTGAAGCCGGGAGAACCCTATTCCCTGGTGGATCTTGAGCGCGGTCTTCTGCTGGCCAACGACCTGCCGGGCGTCAACGCGGACGGTACCCTGAAAGCCGGGGCCGCGCCGGGCACCAGCGATCTGGAGCTTACCGTCCGCGACGCGCCGGTCGCCACGGCCCAGATCGGCGCCGACAACGCCGGCACGCGGAGCACCAGCCGCTACCGCACCAACGCGGGGCTGTCGCTGAACGGCCTGACCGGGTACGGCGACCAACTGGCAGTCAAGACGATCGCATCGACCCGGTTGACCTATGGCCAGGCGGGGTGGAGCGTCCCGCTGGGGCCGGACGGCTGGCAGGCCGGGCTGCTGATGACGGCGCTTCGTTACCGGCTCGGCGGCCCATACGAGGATAGCGATGGGCACGGAATCGCGCTCACACAGGGTGCCTCCGTCTCCTTTCCGCTGATCCGCAGGTCGGCGGAGACGCTACGGCTGCGCGCCTCCTACGAGCATGGCCGCTTCGATGACGACGTCCTCGGCGAACCCCTTCACCGCAAGCGGATGAACAAGGGCAGCCTGGCAGTGGTGGGGGACCGATCGGACGGCTGGGGCGGCGGTGGTCTGAGCAGCTATCAGTTCGTGCTGACCAGCGGCGTCCTGGATCTGTCGCGGCTGGCCGCCGACCTTGCCTTGGACGCGCAGTCGAGCCGCAGCGACGGCCGGTTCACCAAGCTCTCCTTCGAGGTCCAGCGCGATCAGGCGCTCGCCACCGACCTGTTTCTCCGCGCCCGCATCGCCGGCCAATGGTCCGGCGGCAATCTCGACAGCTCCGAGCAGTTCGCCCTGGGCGGTCCGGGTGGTGTCCGGGCCTATCCGGTCAACGAGGCGTCGGGGGACAGCGGTCTCCTTGGTAGCCTGGAGCTGCACCGGCCGTTCACCGAGGGCTGGGCCTCCGGTCTCGACCTGTTCGGTTTCGTGGACGCCGGCGTGATCCGCCAGCATGCCGACCGATGGGACGGCTGGGACGCACGCGGCGACATCCCCAACAGCTACCCGCTGTTCGGTGCCGGCGTCGGCGCTTCCTACGCGGTGTCGGGGCGCCTCGGCATCGCCCTGACCGCCGCGGTGCCGGTCGGGGCGAACCAGGGGGCGGCTACCTCAGGCTACAACCAGGATGGAAGCCGGACCGGTCCCTGGGTCTGGTTCTCCGTCACCACGATGTTCTAGGTGTGAGGCGACGATGTATGATCACGGCGGCATGAACCGGGCCTACCGGCTGATCTGGAACCGCGCCAAGGGGCGATGGGTCGTCGCACCTGAGACAGCGAAGGGAGGCGGATGGACAGTCGGCGCCGTCGCGGTTGCCGCTCTGATGGCATCCACCGGCCCAGCGCGGGCGGAACCCGCCACGACCGCTCTGCCAACGGGCGGGCAGGTGGTCGCCGGGTCGGTGAGCATCGGCGCCAACGGCTCCAGCATGACGGTGACGCAGCAGTCGGCGCGCGGCATCGTCAACTGGAAGAGCTTCGATGTCGGATCGGACGCCAGCGTCACCTTCAAGCAGCCCGACTCTTCGTCGGTGACCTTGAACCGGGTGACCGCAGGAGCGGGCAGCGTGATCGCCGGCAAGCTGTCGGGCAACGGCAAGGTCTATGTCGTCAACCCCAACGGCGTGCTGTTCACGAAAACCGCGCGGGTCGATGTCGGCGGGCTGGTCGCCTCGACCGCCGATATCGCCGACAACGACTTCATGGCCGGGCGGGAGGTGTTCACCAGCAACGGTGCCACCGGCTCGGTGATCAATCAGGGCACGATCAATGCCGGCGACGGCGGTGCCGTCGTGCTGATCGGCGGCACCGTGTCGAACCAGGGAACCATCAACGCCCGCAACGGCAACGCGGTGCTGGCGGCCGGCGCCAAGGTGACGCTGGATGCCGGGGCGAACGGCCACCTGAAGATTGAGGTTGACGGAGCCACCACGGCGGCGCTGGTGGAAAATGGCGGCCTGATTTCCGCCAGCGGCGGACAGGTGGTGATGACGGCGAAGGGCGCCAGCGAGGCGGTGTCCTCCGTGGTGTCCAATACCGGCACCGTCGAGGCGCAGACCCTGGGGGCGCGGGCCGGCAAGGTGGCGCTGCTGGCCGGGATGAAGGGCGGCGAGGTCAAGGTCGCCGGAACCATCGACGCATCGGCCCCTTCCGGCGGTAATGGCGGGGCGGTGGAAACCTCCGCCGCCAAGGTGACGGTGGCCCCATCGGCCAAGGTGACGACGCTGGCGGCCAAGGGCAAGACCGGCAACTGGCTGATCGACCCCTACAACGTGACCATCTCCACGGCGGCGGACAGCGGGGCCGGCTTCACCGCCACCGCCGACGACACGGTGATCAACGTCACCACCCTGACCAACGCCCTGGCGTCCACCGGGGTGACCGTTTCGACCGGATCAAGCGGCAGCCAAGCCGGAAACATCACGGTGGCGGCGCCGATCAGCTGGAGCGCCAACACCACCCTGACCCTCAACGCGGCGGGCAGCATCGCCATCAACAAGGACATCACGGCGACCGGAACCAGCGCCGGCCTGAGCCTGACCTATGGTGGTAATTACATCCTCGGCGGTGGCGCCCGCGTCACCCTGTCGGGTGCGAGCGCCGCGCTCAGCCTGAACGGGTCCGCCTATACGCTGGTTCACGATGTGACGGCGTTGCAGAGCATGAGCGGCGGCGGGCTGTACGCCCTGGCCGACGACATCGACGCGTCGGCCACCAGCACATGGAATTCCGGTGAGGGTTTTGCGTCGATCACCGGCTTCACCGGCACCCTGGCTGGCCTGGGACACGCGATTGACGGGTTGACCGCCAATAGACCCTTCAGCGACCCCGGTGGGCTTTTCGATATTACGTCTGGAACCATACGGGACATGACCCTGTCCAATGTTTCAGTTATCGGATTTACCCGAGCTGGGGGGTTAGCCAATCGGTTGAGTGGCGCGACGGTCAATAATGTCCACGTCACCGGAAGCGTCACCACGAACAGCAGCGGCGGCCAAACCGGGGGGTTGGTCGGCTGGTCCGATCAGGGTACGATTACCGGCTCGTCTTCCACCGCGACCGTCACGGGTTCCGGCGAAGTCGGTGGACTGGTCGGGCGTATGCGCGGCGGATCGATCACCGATTCTTATGCGACAGGAACCGTGACCGGCACATCCACCTATGTCGGCGGATTGGTCGGGAGCGTCCAGCAGGTGTCGGGCAGCACCCTGACCAATGTTTATGCCAGCGGGGCCGTAACCGGCACGACCAGCGTCGGCGGTTTGGTCGGCGGTTCCCTCGATGGCAGCGCGGTGACGACGACCAACGGCTATTGGGATGTGAATTCCACCGGGCAGAGCAGCAGCAACACCGGCACCGGCATCGCCAACACGAACGCCTTCACCCAAGCGACCTATACCGGATTCGACTTTACCAATAAATGGGTGATGCTGGCCGGCGAGACGCGGCCGATGCTGCGCAGCGAATATTCGACCGTTATCTTTACGCCGCACGCCCTGCAATTGATGCAGCAGGATCTGACCGCCAGCTACAAGCTGGGCGCCAACCTGTCGATGACGCCGGCGTTTACCGCCAGCGGCGGCTATTATGGCGACGTCTGGGGTTCAGCCGGTTTCAGTCCAGTCGGGTACTTTTCGGGCAATTTCAACGGCCAGAGCCACACCATCGCCGGGCTGACCATCAACCGCGGTTCGACTCAGGAAGTCGGATTGTTCGGCGTCTTGACGGGGGCGGTTTCCGATGTCGGTCTCGTCGGCGGCAGCATCACGGCCAGTGACATCAGCGGTTCGCTGGTCGGCAGTATTTCATCGACGGGTACGGTGACGCGCAGCTATTCGACCGCCTCGGTCTCGGGCACCGGCAATTTCATCGGTGGTCTGGTCGGGATGAACGATGGCGCGATCTCTCTGTCCTCCTTCGGCGGGGCGGTGACCACCACCGGTTCAGTGGTTGGGGGCTTGGTCGGCGGCCTTCTTTCGGGGACCATTTCCGATTCCTACGCCACCGGCTCGGTCAGCGGCGCGAATTGGATCGGTGGCCTCGTTGGCGCCATGTATGGCGGGACAATAAGTCACGCCTATTCTACTGCCAGGGTCTCTGGGCCTGGAAATAAGGGCGGACTGACTTCGGGAGGCACCGGAACCGTCACCGAAAGCTACTGGGACAGCCAGACCTCGGGAACAGGCGTTGGCCCAGGGACGACCAGAGCCACGGCCCAATTGCAGGGCAGCCTGCCCACCGGTTTTTCATCCGCCATCTGGGGCACCGGGACCGGCCTTTACCCCTATTTCAAATGGCAATACAGCGCGACGCCTGTCGCGGTGACGGGAAGGGCGTACAGCGACGCCGGCACCACCGCGCTGGCCGGGGCGACGGTCACCGCCATCTCGAACGGTGTCTCGCTCGGCTCCGCCGTCACGGGGGCCAACGGCTATTACTACATCCTCAAGCCGTCCGGGTCGATCAACGCCAACGGCGCGCTGGCCTATCTCGACAATCAGGCGACCAAGGCGGCCGCCTTCAAGGACACCGTGGCGGCGACCGGCGTCACCGGCCTCGACATCTACGGCTCGTCCATCCATCTGGTGACCGGCAAGAGCAGCCTGAGTGCCACCAGGACGGCCTACAGCGCGACCTACGGGTCCTACAGCGACACCGATCTGTCGTCGTTCCTGTCGTCCAGCTCGTTCAATACGCTGACGACCGCGGCGGGCTATGGCGTCTATCTCAACGCTTCATCCGACTATTCCCTCGACACCACGCTGGGCTCGACAGGGCTGCTGTCGCTGACCAGCGGCGGAACCTTCGGGGTCAGCGGCACGGTCGGGTTGAGCGCAGCCGGCGCCTTGTCGGTGAACAGCCCGCTGTCGTGGAGCGACACCTCGACCCTGACGTTGGCCACGACCAGCAGCGGCAACATCACCCTGGGCAATACGGTCAGTGGGACGTCGGGAACGCTCAATATTTCCGCGGGCGGCACGGCGACTTCCAGCAGCAGCGTGAGCGTCGGCACCTTCGCGCTGACCGGCGGCTCCTGGAGCCAGATCGCCTCCTCCCTGCCCAGCTTCAGCGCCACCGATTTCCGCCTGACCACCAGCGCCAGCTTCATCCGCGCCAAAAGCGGTGATGGCTCGGCGGCGACCCCTTACACGATCGCCGACGCTTACGGTTTGCAGGGGATGGCATCGACGGCGCTGGCGACCAAGAGCTTCAGGCTTGGCAATGACATTGACGCCAGTGGAACGGCCAGTTGGAATTCCGCGGCCGGTTTCGTTCCGGCCGGCGACGGCACGACCGCTTTCACCGGTGCCTTCGACGGGCAGGGATACGCCATTTCGGGGCTGACGATTGCCCGACCGACCACCGATTACGTGGGTCTGTTCGGCGTCATCGGTGCCGGCGGTACCGTCAACAACGCGCGCTTGTCGGGGACGGTTTCCGGGCGAAGCTATGTCGGCATGCTGGCCGGACGGAACCAGGGGGTGATTTCGGGAAGCTACAGCACCGGCACCGTTGCCGGGAGTGCTAACGGCTCCTATGTCGGCAATCTGGTGGGCGAGAATAACGGCGGAACCATCGGTACATCCTTTGCCACCGGGTCGGTCAGTGCGGGCGGCTCCAACCTGGGTGGGCTGGCCGGGGCCAATGATGCCGCCGGCAGCATTCAAAACTCCTATGCCACCGGGGCGGTGAGCGGTACGCGTAGCGGTTCAGACCACATCGGCGGTCTGGTCGGCTTGAACAGCGGCACCGCCACTGTCACCAACAGCTACGCAACCGGTACGGCGGCCACCAGCGGATCGGGGACCAACATCGGTGGGCTGATCGGGCAACTGACCGGCGGGGCGGCCAGCGGCAGCTTCTGGAACACCTCCAGTTCCGGCCTTGGCGTCGGCGTCGGTTCCGGGACGGTCGCCGGGGTCACCGGGCTCGATGCCGCCGGCATGAAGACGCTGTCGAACTTCACCGCCGCCGGCTGGAGCGCCGACGATCAGGGCGGCACCGCAACGACGTGGCGGGTCTACGACGGCTATACGGCGCCGCTGCTGCGGGGGTTTCTGACCAGCCTGACGGTGACCGGCGGCAGCGGCACAAAGACCTATGACGGCAGTGCGAGCACCACCAGCGCCGGCACGCTGACCTATGCGCCAGGGGGCTACAACACGGCTCTGGTCAGCGGAACAGCGCGCTATATCGCCAACAGCGCCGATGCCGGCACCTATTCCGGTGGCGCGTACACGCTGAGCGGGCTCTATTCCAGCCAGGCCAGTTATGACATTGCCTTCGCGCCCGGCGCGCTGACGGTGAACCAGGCGGCGCTGACGGTGACCGCCAACAACGCCAGCAAGACCTACGACGGGTTGGCCTACAGCGGCGGCAACGGCGTCAGCTACAGCGGCTTCGTCAATGGCGAGACGGCGGCGGTGCTCGGCGGAGCGCTGGCCTATGGCGGCACCGCACAGGGCGCGGTGAACGCCGGCACCTACACGCTGACCGCGTCCGGCCTCAGCTCCGCCAACTACGCCATCTCCTACGCGCCCGGCGCGCTGACGGTGAACCAGGCGGCGCTGACGGTGACCGCCAACAACGCCAGCAAGACCTACGACGGGCTGGCCTACAGCGGCGGCAACGGCGTCAGCTACAGCGGCTTCGTCAATGGCGAGACGGCGGCGGTGCTCGGCGGAGCGCTGGCCTATGGCGGCACCGCACAGGGCGCGGTGAACGCCGGCACCTACACGCTGACCGCGTCCGGCCTCAGCTCCGCCAACTACGCCATCTCCTACGCGCCCGGCGCGCTGACGGTGAACCAGGCGGCGCTGACGGTGACCGCCAACAACGCCAGCAAGACCTACGACGGGCTGGCCTACAGCGGCGGCAACGGCGTCAGCTACAGCGGCTTCGTCAATGGCGAGACGGCGACGGTGCTCGGCGGGACGCTGGCCTATGGCGGCACCGCACAGGGTGCGGTGAACGCCGGCACCTACACGCTCACCGCGTCCGGCCTCGCCTCCGGCAACTACGCCATCTCCTACGCGCCCGGCGCGCTGACGGTGAACCAGGCGGCGCTGACGGTGACCGCCAACAACGCCAGCAAGACCTACGACGGGCTGGCCTACAGCGGCGGCAACGGCGTCAGCTACAGCGGCTTCGTCAATGGCGAAACGGCGGCGGTGCTCGGCGGAACGCTGGCCTATGGCGGCACCGCACAGGGCGCGGTGAACGCCGGCACCTACACGCTGACCGCGTCCGGGCTCAACTCCGGCCACTACGCCATCTCCTACGCGCCCGGGGCGCTTACGGTAAACAAGCGGCGCTGACGTGAACGCCAACAACGCCGGCAAGA
>NZ_BADK01000747.1 GCF_000333595.1 Azospirillum sp. B506 | reverse complement strand
GGTCCTCGGCGAGCCGACATCAACGTCCTGGCGCTCAACCTCGCTCTGGATCAGGCGACGGGTAAGGCCACCGCGGGCCAGTAGCAAGGTGGATGACCGCATGCGCGACACCGATCCCCATATCCTGGTGGTCGATGACGATCCCGGCATCAGGCTCCATCTCAGCCGGAGCCTCGCCGCCGCCGGCTATGCCGTCACGGTTGCCGCTGACGGCGGCTCGGTGTTGCGCACGGTCGTCCAGGCGCCGCCGTCCCTCCTGCTTCTCGACCTCGACGCCTTGAATGCGGAGAGCCTCGCCCTGATCGATGCGATACGCCGCCTTTCAGTCCTGCCGGTCATCGGCCTGTCGGCAACCACCGACGGCGAGCTTGCCGCCCAGGCGCTTGAGCGTGGAGCGGACGACGTCGTCCGCAAGCCCTTTGCCCTGCGCGAACTGCTGGCCCGCATACGCAACACCCTCAGGCGGGCGGCTGCCGGGCGGGGTGAGGTGATCGCCGTCCATTCCGCTGATCTGGAGATCGATCTGCTGGATCGGGTGATCCGGGCGCAGGGGCGGCTGGTCCGCTTGTCGAGGATCGAGTTCGCGGTGCTGCGCCGGCTGGTTCAGGCGGACGGGGCCGCGTTGAGCCACCGGCAACTTCTGGAAGCGGTCTGGGGAACGGAACGCGTTGACCGGCTTTCCTATCTGCGTGTCGCCATCCGCGCTCTGCGTCGGAAGATCGAGTCCAATCCGCAGCGGCCACGTCACATTCTTACGGAGCCAGGAATAGGCTATCGGTTAGAAATGCCGCTGGGAAAAGCGGGAACCGGGGATCGGAAGGGGACGATGCCATGAGCGACGAACACGGCGACCGCACCCATGGCGACCGCACCGGACGGCCCTCTCCCGACGCGCTGCTGCGTCAGGCGGCGAAGGAGGCGCAGGGGCGGCTCAAGATCTTCCTCGGCGCCGCCCCCGGCGTCGGCAAGACCTTCGAGATGCTGCAAACCGCCCAGGCCAGGCGCCGCGATGGCGCCGACATCGTCGTCGGGGTGGTGGAGACCCATGGCCGGCGTGAAACCGAGGCGCTGGTCGCCGGGCTGGAGGTCGTTCCACGCCGATCCGTCGAACACAAGGGCCATGTCCTGACCGAGATGGACGTGGACGCCATCCTCGCCCGCCGGCCGAAGATTGTGCTGGTCGACGAGCTGGCCCACACCAACGCCCCCGGCGGGCGCCACCCCAAGCGCTATCTCGACGTCGAGGAGCTGCTGGCGGCCGGCATCGACGTCTACAGCACCTTGAACATCCAGCATGTCGAGAGCCTGAACGACGTCGTCGCCAAGATCACCCGCGTCCGGGTCCGCGAGACGGTGCCGGACTCGATCCTCGACCGCGCCGACGACATCGAGGTCATCGACATCGCACCGGAAGACCTGATCCAGCGCCTCCAGCAGGGAAAGATCTATCTTCCGCGTACGGCCGAACGGGCGATCCGGCATTATTTCTCTCCCGGCAACCTGACCGCGCTGCGCGAACTGGCGCTGCGGCGCACCGCCGACCGTGTCGACGAGCAGTTGCTGACGCACATGCAGGCGCACGCCATCTCCGGTCCCTGGGCGGCCGGCGAACGCCTGCTGGTCTGCGTCAACGAGGATGCCGGCGGGGCCGCCCTGGTCCGCTATGCCCGGCGTCAGGCCGAGCGGCTGCGCGCCCGCTGGGGCGCCATCCATGTCGAGACGAGCCGTGCGCTGCGCCTGAGCGAGGCCGAGCGCGACCGCATCGCCGACACGCTGCGCCTGGTCGAGCGGCTGGGCGGCGAAGCGGTCACGGTGCCCGGCAGCGATGTCGCCGACACCGTCGTCGATTATGCCCTGGCCAACAATGTCACGCACATCGTCATCGCCAAATCCACCCGTCCGCGCTGGTCGGAGCTGCTGCACGGCTCCGTGGCGCACAGCCTGATCCGCCGGGCGGGCGACATCAGCGTGCATGTGATCGCCGCCAGTTCCGGCGAGCCGATTCCCGCCAAGACGGTCAGGACCGAGGCGGCCCGGCAGCAGGTCTTCGCCTGGTGGCCCTATGTCGCCAGCACCGGCTATGTGGCGGCGGCGCTGGGTGCCGGCCATGTGCTGCACCGGGTGCTGGCTCTCAACAACATGGCGTTGGTCTTCCTGACCGCCGTGCTGGCGAGCGCCGTCACCGGCGGGCTGGCGCCGTCGCTCTATGCCAGCGTGATCAGCGTTCTGGCCTTCAACTACTTCTTCCTGCCGCCGCTCTACACCTTCACCATCTCCGATCCGGAGAACATCGTGGCATTGCTGGTCTTTGCCGTCGTCGCGGTGATCGCCAGCAACCTGACCGCCCGTGTCCGTGCCCAGGCGGTGACGGCGCGGCTGCGCGCCAAGACGACGGAGGATCTCTACCAGTTCAGCCGCAAGCTGGCCGGCGTGGTGACCATGGACGACCTGCTCTGGGCCACCGCCTATCAGATCGCCGCCATGCTGAAGGTCCATGTCGTGCTGCTGCTGCCGGAAGGCGGTCCCGGCGAACGCAGCGTGGCGGTCCGGGCCGGCTACCCGCCGGAGGACGTCATCGAGGATGCCGATCTGGCCGCGGCGGTCTGGGCCTGGGAGAACAACCGGCCGACCGGCAAGGGCGCCGACACGCTGCCCGGCGCCAAGTGGCTGTTCCTGCCGATGCGCACCGGACGGGGCGTGGTCGGCGTGGTCGGAATCGACACCGGTGGCGACAAGGGACGGACGGGCGGCTTCCTGACCCCCGACCAGCGGCGGCTGCTCGACGCCCTGATCGATCAGGCCGCCCTGGCGATCGAGCGGGTGACGCTGGCCGAGGATGTCGACCGGTCCAAACTGGCGGCCGAGACCGAGCGGCTGCGTTCGGCCCTGCTCACCTCGATCTCGCACGATCTGCGCACGCCGCTGGCCTCCATCCTCGGCTCGGCGACCAGCCTCGTCAGCTATGGACCGAAGATGGAAGAGGATGACCGGCGGGAGCTGGCGGCGACGATCCAGGAGGAGGCGGAACGCCTCAACCGCTTCATCGCCAACCTGCTCGACATGACGCGGCTGGAATCCGGGGCCATCCGGCCGCGCACCGGGGCGGTCGACCTGTCCGAGGTGGTCGGGAGTGCGCTGGAGCGGGTGTCGCGCATCCTCGCCGGTCATCGGGTGGTGGTCGACCTTGCCGCCGGCCTGCCGATGGTGGACATCGATGCGGTGCTGATCGAGCAGGCGCTGTTCAACCTGCTGGACAATGCCGCCAAATACGCGCCGGCCGGTTCGCTGATCACCGTGCGGGGCCGGCAGGACGGCGGGCTCGTCCGCATCGATGTGCTGGATGAGGGCGGAGGCATTCCGCCGGAAGACGTGGAGCGGATCTTTGACAAGTTCTATCGTGTCCACGCACAGGACCGGCAGCGTGCCGGCACCGGGCTGGGGCTGGCGATCTGCCGGGGTTTCGTGGAGGCGATGGGAGGGACGGTCACCGCCGGCAACCGCCGGGACCGCAGCGGCGCCGTCTTCACCGTGACCCTGCCCAGGGCCGCCGATCTGTCCGGATTTGAAGAGGAAGCCGCCGCATGAAGTCGGACTCCATCCCGTTGCGCGTGCTCGTCGTCGACGACGAGCCGCCGATCCGGCGCTTCCTGCGCACCAGCCTGGCAGCCCAGGGATACGACATCATCGAGGCCGAGGACGGGGCCAAGGCCTTGGAGGAGGTGCGCCGGCGCTCTCCCGATCTCCTGGTCCTCGATCTTGGATTGCCGGGCATCGATGGGCTGGAGGTGGTCCGGCGCCTGCGCGGCAGCGGCGTGTCCCTGCCGATCATCGTGCTGTCCAGCCGGGTGGACGAGGCCGGCAAGGTCGAGGCGCTCGATCTCGGTGCCGACGACTATGTCACCAAGCCCTTCGGCGTCGAGGAACTGCTGGCCCGCATCCGCACGGCCATGCGCCACAAGCTGCAGCAGCAGGGGGAACGGCCGCTGTTCTGCGGTGGCGACCTGACGGTCGATCTGGTCCGCCGCATCGTGACCGTGCGCGGCGAGGAGGTGAAGCTGTCTCCGCGCGAATACGACCTGCTGCGGCTACTGGTGGCGCATGCCGGCAAGGTGCTGACCCACCGCTTCATCCTGAAGGAGGTCTGGGGAGGCGAGACGGACATCCAGTATCTGCGGATCTACATCCGCCAGCTGCGGCAGAAGATCGAAGCCGATCCGGAACGGCCCCACCACATCCTGACCGAGACGGGAGTCGGCTACCGGCTGAGGCCGGCGGATTAAAACAGACGTGCGTCGCAATTCAATCGACCAAGGCGCTGGATATGGATCTCAACACGTTGCTTCCCCCCGATCGGATCGTTGCTTCCCTTCGCGCCGCAGACAAGGGGCAGCTTTTGACGGAGCTTGCGTGGCGCGCCTCCAGTGTGACCGGCATACCCAAACAGGACATACTGGAGGGGCTTCTCACGAGGGAAGCACTGGGTTCGACCGGGATCGGGGGAGGGGTGGCCATACCGCACGCCCGCTTTTTGAACCTGAAGAACTTCTTTGCTCTTTTCGTCCGGTTGGAGCGTGGCTTGGATTTCGAGGCCATCGATGGCCAACCTGTGGATTTGGTCTGTCTGTTGCTGGTTCCGACGCATGCTGCGGGTGAGCATCTGCGAGCCTTGGCCTGCATATCACGCCCATTGCGCGATCCGATCATGCTGGCCTCACTCCGCCAAGCTGAGACTGCATCGGCTTTACATGCGGTTCTTTCCAACTAAATGGAGAAGAGTTGTCGCGAAGCATACAAATAAAAAGACCGGCGATTCAACCCTGCCCGCCGATTGCAATCCTACCCTATTTCCGCCCGTCCTTTTCCCGTCGCACCCGGGCCACTGCGCCCCGCGTCGCCCGCAGGCGCTCGGTGTAGCGGGCCGGCATCACCGGCGAGGACCAGCGCCCCGCCTGCATCAGCCCGGGCAGATCGACGCCGGCGGCGAGTAGGTCCTGGGCGGCGCCGACACGCAGGCTGTGGCCGCTGAAGCCGACGGCGAGCGGGTTGGCTTCGCCGGTGCGCCGTTCCACCACGCGGCGCACCGCCGCCGGGCTCATCCGTTCGCCGGCCCCGCTGCGCGACAGGTGGCAGAACAGGAAAGCCCCGTCCCGGGTGTGCGGCCCCTCCCCGTCCGCTTCGGCCGGCCATCGCGGCGCCACCGCCCGCCAGGCGGTGAGCGCCGCCACCGCTTCGGCCGACAGCCAGGCCTCGGCGCCCTGCCCCTCCTGGTCGGTCTTGGACCGGCGGATGCGGATGGTCGCCTCGCCCGGCTGTGCATCCGGGTTCAGCGC
The DNA here is from genome assembly GCF_000333595.1 of Azospirillum sp. B506. Classification (GTDB taxonomy): domain Bacteria; phylum Pseudomonadota; class Alphaproteobacteria; order Azospirillales; family Azospirillaceae; genus Azospirillum. Next base: position 20,483 of record NZ_BADK01000747.1, on the reverse strand, counting down.
AAGGTCGACCGGGTGCAGGTCGGCCCAGCGCAGCGCCACCAGCTCGTCGGCGCGGGCCAGGGTGTCGCGGCCGACCAGCAGCAGTGCGCGGTCGCGGAGATCGATCGGCTTCAGCGGTTTCGGCCGGTCGGGTTGGGCCGGATCGAGCCGGTCGAGGATCGGGGCCAGCACCGCGTCGGTCAGCGGTGCCGCTTGGCGCCGTTCGGAGCCGACCGCGCGCGCATGCCCACGCCGTTCCAGCGTCACGCTCCAGTGCCGGCAGGGGTCGGTGTGGCCGGCGGCGCGGTGGATCAGGCTGATCGAGGCGAGGTAGCGCGCGATGGTCGCCGGCTTGCGCGTGCTGCCGAGATCCCGGATGTAGTGGCCGACCGTTGCCGGTTCGGCGGGCAGCCAGGACAGCCCCTGCGGCCCGCACCAGCCGGCGAACAGCCGAACGTCGGCTTCGGTGGCGCGCAGGGTCGCCTTGGCATAGCCGCGCTGGGCGACATCCATGAAGTCGCGCAGTGCGGCCATGGCGGCGTCGGCAAGAGCGGGCTTGGGCACCAGCACCGCAACGGCCGACCCGGCGCACGGATTGGGGAAGCCTCCGGCGGCATGCCACCACGCGAGCGAGCTGCGGTAGCGCCGCAGGGTGGCGGGGGAGCGGCCGTCTGCGGCAGCCGCGGCCAGAAAGGCCGCCACGGTCTCCCGGCTGGCCGGCATTGCTTGGCGCTTGACCCGTCCGCACCAGCTCACGAACAGACGTCCGTCGCCGAGCAGGGCACGCCGGGTGGACGCCGCCATGGACCGGGCGGAGAAAGCGGCGCGGAGGCGGTCAACATCACCGGCTGATAGGGCAGGCTCAAACGCGAAGGGAATGGCGGCGTCCGGGGCCGTCAGTATGCGATCGGTGGGCATGACACCATCCTAGTGCACTGACTCATTCAGAAGGTGCAGGCAAACGGCTGAGTTTATCGAGGATGGTGTCGGCGGGCTTGGTCCAGACGAAGGGCCTGGATGCCCTGTTGTGCTTGCGGATGTAGCGGGCGATGGCGTCCTGGAGGTCGGCCACGGACTTGAACACGCCGCGCCGGATGCTCCGTCGGGTGATGATGGAGAAGAAGCCCTCGACGGCGTTGATCCAGGAGGCTGAGGTGGGCGTGAAATGGAAGACCCAGCGCGGGTGATCGGCCAACCATTCCAGCACCTTGGGATGCTTGTGGGTGGCGTAATTGTCGACGATCGCGTGGATCACCTTGCCGACCGGCACCAAGCGCTCAACGGCGTTCAGGAACTTGATGAATTCCTTGTGGGTGTGCTTGGGCAGGCAGCGGCCGACCACGGTGCCGTCCAGGGTGTTCAGCGCGGCGAACAGCGTGGTGGTGCCGTTGCGCTTGTAATCGTGCGTCATCGTCCCGCACCTGCCGGGCTTCAGCGGCAAACCCGGCTGGGTGCGGTCGAGCGCCTGGATCTGGCTCTTTTCGTCGATGGACAGCACCACCGCGTGGCAGGGCGGGTCCATATAGAGGCCGACGATGTCCTCCACCTTGGCGGCGAAAGCCGGATCGTTGGACCGCTTGAAGGTGCGCAGCCGATGCGGTTGGAGCCGGTTGGCTTCCCAGATGCGCTGCACGGCGCGCAGGCTGATGCCGACGGCCTTGGCCACCGCTCGGCCGGTCCAGTGTGTCACGGCGCCCGGTGGTTCCGAACAGGTCAGCGCCAGCACCTTGGCCACGGTGGCGGTCGGCAGCGGTGCCCGGCCGGGTTTGCGCGTCTTGTCGCGCAGCAGCGCATCCACGCCTTGTTCGGCGTAGCGCACCTGCCAACGCCAGACCGCCGGGCGGCTGACACCGGCCCGGCGCGCCACCTCCTGCACCGGCAGCCGCTCGGCCGAGAGCACGATGATGTTCACCCGCTGGACATGCTTGTGCGGGAGGTTGCGGTCGCCGAGGAGCGCGGCCAAACGCGCGCGATCCTCTGCTCCAACGATGACGTTGACGGTCTGGGCCATGCCGACTGTCAATTTCCGCTTACCCAGAGAACGACGACCCAGGGATTCTGCGCTCCTCTGTCTCACCGTAAGGTGAGTTTTTCCAGCAACCGTGCGATTCCATCTGCAAACCGTGAGACCAATTTACGGCACGGTTGACGCCATGGCCCGCCGAAACGCATCGGACATCCGGATCATTCCCCCGCATGTCTGGGAGGCTGCTCGACGTGCCGAGCAGATCATCCGTCCGCTCTCCACTCTGGTTCGGCCGCCGCGCCTCGTCGTGGAGGAGGCCGCCTCTGCTCTGGGGCTCAGCCGCGCCAGCGTTTATCGGATGGTGGCCCGTTACCGCGCCGATCCACGCACTTCCGCCCTCGTCACCGGCCGCGGCGGCCGTCCTGCAGGCATGCGCCTGATCCCCGCCGAGGTCGAAGCGGTGATCGACCAATGCATCGAGACATTTTATCTCACCCGGCAGAAGCCGCGGCCAGCGGCCCTGCACCGGGAAATTCAGACGGCCTGCCAGGAGAAAAGCCTGCCGGTCCCGTCCTACAACACGGTGAGATCCCGCGTGCGGGAGATCGATGCCCGCAAGGCCCTGGCGAAGCGTGAAGGCGCCAAGGCCGCCCATGACAGGTTCGGTCCGGTCACCACTTCGGTCCTGGCCGATGGACCGAACAGCCTCTGGCAGATCGACCACACGCTGGTCGATCTGATCGTCGTGGACGAATACAGCCGGGAAGCGCTCGGGCGTCCGTGGGTGACCTTCATCATCGACGTCGCCACCCGGATGGTCGCTGGCTTTTACCTGACGCTCGATCCACCCTCGACGACGTCGGTCGCCTTGGCGTTGACCCACGCGGTCCTGCCCAAAGACGAATGGCTGCGGCAACGCGGCGTCGAGGGGAACTGGCCGGTCTGCGGTCTGCCGCAGATCCTGCACATGGACAATGCCAAGGAATTCCACGCACAGGACCTCACGCGCGGCTGCGAGGAGTATGGCATCACGCCCCAATACCGTCCGGTGCGGACGCCGCATTTCGGCGGCCACATCGAGCGGCTGATCGGCACCATGATGGGTGCCATTCATCTGCTTCCCGGCACCACCCATTCCAACCCCCAGGATCGCGGGGACTATCGCTCCGCCGAGCACGCGGCCCTGACAATGCGGGAGCTGGAAACCTATCTGGCGCACGAGATCGTTGGAAAGTATCACAACACCGTGCACGCCGCGCTTCTGCGGCCGCCCAATGCGGCCTGGGAAACCGCAGTCGCAGCGACGTCCAACCGGGTCTTGCGCCTGCCGAAGGAACCCCGTCAGTTCGTCCTGGATTTTCTGCCCTCCAAGACACGCCGCGTGCTGCGCGACGGCATCCACCTCTTCAACATCGTCTATTTCGACCGGGTTCTTGCAACGTGGCTGACCAGCGGCAACCGGGACGTCGAGGTGAGATACGACCCGCGCAACATCGCGCGCGTTTACATTCGGGATGACGAGGGGCGGTACTTCACCATTCCCTACCGTGACACCACCCTTCCGGCGATCACGCTCGCCGAACACCGCCGGGCGGTCAAGCGGTTGCGGGCCGAGGGCCGCCGCTCGATCAACCAGGAGCTTCTGTTCCAGACCGTGCTCCAGCAGCGTCGCCTGGTGGCGCACGCCGTCGCGCAGACCAAAGCCAAGCGCGAGGAGCGCGGCAAGGTCTCACCAGCCCGGGTCAAGGCGACGAGGGCCGCCCGCCGCGCCGTCGAGCACACCGTGACCTCCATCGGCCGAACCCGGGAGACACCCGTGCCAGCCGCCGAAGGCCTCCTCTCGCCGGAACCGGACACCAAGACACCCCCGAGTGTTCCGGCATCCTCGACCACATCTGCGCTACCCACCCCATCCACACCGGTCCAAGCAACCGACGACCATTTCGACATCGAGGTCTGGCCGTGAGTGACGCGCTCGAGCACATCCATCCCGCCTTTCGCGACAAGGCCATGGCCGGTGACGAGGAGCGGATCGCCTTGATCCGCTCCGACCGCTGGATCGGCCACCCGACCGCCAACACCACCCTTCTGAAACTGGAGGAGATGCTCACCGGACCGATACGTGCCCGCATGGACAGCCTGCTGATCACGGGCGAGTCCGGGATGGGCAAGACGATGATCATCGAAAAGTTCCTGCGCCAGCATCCGCAGCGTGAGGATCAGATCAGCGGAACCCTCAAGACGCCGATCGTGTCGATCCAGATGGCGCCCACGCCAGGAGAAAAGCGCCTCTACGTCCAGATCCTCGACGCGTTGAACGTCGATACGCTGGGCCGCATGGACAAGGATCACGCCGCCACCCTGTGCCTGCGTCTGATGAAGGCAATGGGCGTGCGGATGCTGGTCATCGACGAAGTCCACAACCTCCTGTGCGGGACCGTCCAGCAGGGCAGCGAGGCACGGAACACCATCAAGTTCCTCAGCAACGGCCTGCGCATTCCCGTCGTCTGTGCCGGCACGCCGGAAGCAGCCCGGGCCATCCGCCAAGACGTGCAGTTGGCCAACCGCATGCATGAGATCACGCTGCCCCGCTGGCGGGACGACACGACCTTGCAGCGTCTGCTCAACAGCATTGTGCTCTCGTTGCCGTTGCGGCGCCCCTCCCCGATCAACGATCCGAAGACCCGCAAGCTGATCCTCGGGATGAGCGAGGGCATCACCGTGCGCCTGTTCCGCCTGCTCGAGGCGGCGGCGGTTCAGGCCATTCGGACCCAGCAGGAATGCATCGATTTCGACCTCCTCGACACCGGGCTCGACACCCTTCCTCTGGTCAGCATGGCGTCCCGGGACGGCTTGGCCGATCCCTATGCCGAGTTGTACGGCTGATGGCGCTCTCACCATGGCCGGCGGGCATGGCGCGGCGGTTGCCCGTGCCCCTCTGGCCCAGCCAGGATGAGGCGCTCTGGTCCTGGCTTCTGCGCCTGTCGTGCTTCTATGACATGCCCGTGAACGGTTTCCTGGAGTGGATCGGACTGGAGGCCGGGAGCGGCAAGGCGGCAGCCTTTTACGATGAGCCTTCCGATCAGTTGGTCACCCGTTTGTCTGCGGTCGGCGGTCTGCCACCCGAGGTCATCAGCGCCATGCGCTTTCAGGACCCCGGCGAACCCGGTTCAAGAGCCTTTCGAGAGGGCCATCGCTATTGCCTGCATTGCCTGAAGCAAGACCGGGATCGCGGTCGGCATGACGCTCTCCGCCGCTCCTGGGGGCTGAGCCGAGCGACTTTCTGCTACATCCATCGCTCCCCACTCATCGATCATTGCCCGACCTGTTCCACGTCGGGAAGCGCGTTTGTCTACGACGACGGCATGATCCGTTTGGCATGCCGAGCCTGCCGCACGGTGGTCGAAACCTCGCGCATTCCCGACGATGAAACCCTGTTCGCGAGAAGCCTGACCATTCCGCAAGACGAAGACGCGAGCTCGATCACGTGCCAGCTCCTTCGGGCTATCCGAGCGTATGAGGAGGTTCTGTTGGCGGCGCTGTTCGAAGACATCGCGCCGACCAGCCCGTTTCCACCGACCGCCACCCTGTTCAAGACCGCACTGATCTACGCCAATTATTCATTGTCCTCGGTTCCCCTGTGGAATACGACCTTGGCACGGCTCCCTTACTTCAAGGCCGCCCTACGAAATCACGGCCTCGATGCACGGCGAACGCGGCACGCTTTCGAAATGATCGTGCTGACCAACGGTGCCGCCATGCCGATGCTGTATCCGGACTTCCGGTCATGGACCGGCAAATGGGAGCGCTTTCAAGCCTTCTGCAACGTCGGCGGCCTGTATCACATGGCCAATCGGTTCAATCGCTCAATGCTGCGGGGATACGCGGACGATTTGGACCCAGTCCTTGCCAAGGAACTCGAACTGGCAGTGACCAGCCAGCGGCTCGGGCTTGGATGGTGCGGTCCGCTGGAGCCTGACCGGACGGAATTTGAGAGGGACTGCACTGAACCCTGAACCCCCGTTCTTCGCAGAGACACTGGTAGGGCTGTAAATACGACGACACGGACCACCGCCAACCGTCTGGCGGACATCTCCTACGCCTCCCGCCGCAATTGCCGCAGACCTTGCGCGATCTACAGACTTGGAAATCTGCAACCTAGACCGATGGATGGCCCGGCTCTCCTTGATGTCGCGTCCATCAATCAACAGCGAGGTCTCGGCTCCCGTAATCGCCCTGGCCGGTCTTCGACCGGCGGATGCGGGTGGTAGAACGCACAGCATCGCTCATCTCAGCTGTTCGTCCTGTTCCTCCGCAGCAGCCGGCTCCGGCCATGCCACAACACCACCGTCATGCAAGACCACCCGAAGCTGATTGTACCAGCGCTCGCCATCCTGCTCGACAATGAAGGTGCGGAATCGCTCCCAGTCGGCGGACCGAGCTTCTCCTCGTTCGACCAGCGCCCGCGCCGTCAACGCCAACTGACTGCGTATGTCAGCCGCATCCCAGATCCGCCGATCACTCATCACAGCGTCGAGAAGGGCTGGGACGTCCTCCGCCTGCATCACGCCGGCCAGAGGGGCGATGTAACCCTGATAGAGCGCTTCGGCATAACGCCAGTCGCGGGCAGTACGCAGGCGGGCGTAGCCATGATTGAGGAACCGGCGGTCTGGGTGCTCCTCCAACACCTTGTTCGCCGCCACGCGAGGGAGTTGCTCGAACACGGCCACCAATCGATCTGTCAACTGTGGCACCATCATCCCCCCAAACAGCGCCACCTCGACCGCGTTCGGCATAAAGGCTTTCTCACCGCCGAACAGGCTCGGAGGCGCCCGCCGCAGGCGTTCACTCATGGTGTCAATCAAGGCTTCCAGGCTGGCGAGAGTCCCGGCGTCCAAATGCGGCAAGAGATCAGGAGCAGCGTCGAGAAGGCGGAACAGGTTGGGAAGCTGCTCCGCGGACAGCCCTTCCAGCAACCTTGGGATATTAGGAACAACGTTCGCATGCCACGCATCGGGGCGCGTGCGGGCAAATGCCTTCACCGCCGTCTGAAATACGTCGCTGAGCGTCTCTTGTTCGGCGGTTGGCCTGACGATAGCCTTCACCAGCACCGCCCCAAAGTTGCCAACCAGTTCCGGCCGAACGCGATCAAGGTAGCGATCCTTCATGTAGTGGGCGAGCTTGTCACCGTTGCGTGGAAACGCCGGCGACTGCAGGTCGGTCATGAAGCGCTCGATCAGCACCCGACCTTGGATCGGAGGCCGGGCCAGCACCAAGGTGACGGCATGGACGATGTGCATCCGCACCAGTTCGGAGGTCGGGGCAAAGAGCTCCTGATCGCCGTAGAAACTTGGATGAGCACAATGGTTGCGGTCTTCCTTCAGCCGCTCGAGGTGCAGCACATCCTGGGTGTTGAGGAAGCCAAAATCCCTCCGAGCCTTGAGAAGCAATCCTGCCTCGTACCCCTGAAGCTTGCCTTGGTCACCCGCTTTCACCAAGCCATCGAATGTTGCCATCTCCGCCGTCGCCTTCCCGTCTCCGGCCGCAGCGATCTCGCGTAACTTGATGATGAGATCGAAGGCAACGGCCACCCAAGTGGCGACGATCGCCGGTCGGTAGGCTCCAGCCCGATAAGCGGCGATCGCCTCCTGGATATAGTCGCGAGAACGCGGCTCGCGGACGGTCAAGGCAAGGGCATCAAGGTCGGTCAGGTGCTGATGCATGGACTGGGCTTTCCTGGGATGGGCACTGCAGGTGCGTCGAGAATTGGCGGGAACTATCAACCTTGCGACAGATCGTTTGGACGCTCTTCAGCCGCCGCACTTTCGCCCGGGCGCGCCAGGGCGCCGCGCACGGCGTTGCGCCCAGCCAGCCGTTCGGTGCGGACATAGTCGATCACCGTCCGCGGCTCGGCATGGCGGGTCGTCATGAGGATGTCGATGATGTCCTTGCCCTCGATTGCCGCAGTGGTGACAAAGCCGGCGCGCAGGCTGTGCCCGGCATAGCGGGCCGGGTCGAGACGCCGGCGCAACTCCTCGTCCAGCCCCTCGGTCGGAACGGCGGCCACCAGCCGTTTGAGGATGCGGGCGACCGTGCTGGGATGGAGGGCCGCTGCCGCCACATGGCCCCAGCGGCTGACATCGCGGAAGACCGGGTCGCTGGCACCGACAGTGTGGCCGGCCGCAAGCAGGGCCGTCCGCCAGGCGGTGAGGGCGGCAACCGGGCACAGCGGCCCACCGACGCGTGGAATGCCGACACTCTGTCCCTTGGCATCGCGGTCGGTCTTCGACGTCCGCAGGGTCACGGTCAGCCCGCCGGCCGCCGACCGCACGTCTCCCCAGGTCAGGCTGCACAGCTCGGACCGCCGGAGGGCCCCGGCGAAGCCGACCAGAACCAGGGCAGTATCGCGCACCCCGCGGACCTCGGCAGGGTTGATCGCCTCGACCACCAGCCGCAGTGTCGGCACATCGGTGTCGCCCTGGCTGGACGCCGTCAGGGCTTCGACCTGGCGCCGGCTTTGACCGCGCTCGGCCCAGCTCCGGCGGACCCCGCGCAGCAACTGGCCAATGCGCGGATCGGCGCCCGGGTCGGGGTGACCGGCGCGGGTGTGTTCCTGGCGGACAGCCGCCCGCACCACCTCGAGGCGGGACGGCGACAACCCGGTTGACGCCCCCGCCGCGGCGCGGGAGCCGGGCTGGTGCGGCGGGTCCGCGTGGTGCGCCAGGAAGGCGGCGAGCGTCGCCGGCGTCGCCGGCAGCGCCGACATTCCCTCGCCATGGCACCAGCCGGCGAAGCGCGCCCAGGCACGGGCGTAAACCGCCCGGGTGCCGTCCGCCAACGACCGCTCGATGAGACGGTCGGCGGTCTCCAAGGCCTGCAGCACCGTCGGCGTGACCAGCTCCTCGTCAGGAGCGCTTGGCGGCAGGTTCTCGGGAATCTGGGCGTCGGAGGGAGGGAGCGGCCGCTCCATGGGTCACGTCCCCTCCGCTGGAGCGGTCGTCTTGACCTTGGTCCGCCCACCGGGCTTCGCCGGAGCCTTCGCTTTCCTCGCCTCGCTCGCTTTGCCTGCCTTTTCCCAGGGGGTTGCATCGATGCCGATCACCGTCAGGCCGTCGATGTCGGGGCGGCGGGCCACCAGGTCGACCGCAGCGTCGTTGAGGACCCTGAGGAGATCAGGCAAACCTGCGGACCGGTCGATGGTGCCGTCCGGCTTCTCGATCTCCCACTTGCGGTTTTCGATCATGCACAGCAGCAGGATGCCGTGGCGGGAGTCGACCGCCCGCATGTACTGGCCGACAAGCTGGCTCTCCAGCGTGTCCTTCAGTTTGGCAAGCGAATAGCGCCCGGGATCCAGCGGTTTGATCTCGATGCTGACCACCCCAGCCTGCGGATGGCGGAGACGGATGTCAGGCTCCTTGTGGTCGGCGACCTCCTCTTCGCGGGTCACGTCGTACCGGCCACGGCTCTCCCGCTCGAGCCGTCCCGCGAAATAGCGTTGCAGCGTTATTTCGTCAGTCTTCGCCGGGAAGAGGCCGCGGTCACCGAAGTCCCGCTCCTCGATGTCGTGCCGGATGGCCTGCAACCGGTTGCATGCCAAGCGGAACAAGTCGTCCGGGGTCCTGGGATTGCACTCGTGCTCGGCGGCGAACGCCACGATCCGAGCCGGTGTCCAGGCAGTTCCTTCGGCCGCCGCCTCGCCATGCCGACGCACCGCGTTCCGAAAGAAGGGCCGAACCGCCGCCAGATCGGCATGGGCTGCCAGAGCCTTCAGGGCCGCGTGCGCCTCTGGCCCGGCGATTTGTTCAAGCAGGCGGGGAAGCCGGTTGCGGATGTCGATCGCCCGGTCCTCGGCCGCAACCTCATAGACCCCGGTATGCTGTGGATCCTCATCAGGCGGAAGGTGCCGGAAGACGATGGGGATCATCCTCGCCAGCAGGGCTGGCTGCCGGCGAAGCGCGCTCCACATCGCCGTGACGTCAAAGCGGTCCTCAGCCCAAATGCCGAGCATCTGCACCAGCAGCGCCCGTGGGTCGTCGGGTGCGGCCGCCAGGGCGCGTTCGACGAAGCTCCAGGCTGCGGCGACATCGGTGCTCAGCCAAGTCTGCAGCCAGGGCCAAGCCTTGTCGCGGTCTCGGCCCCAGAGATCGGCAGTCCGCTCCGCGCTCAGCGCAGCCAGACGGAAGCGGTCCTCCTCCGTCCCCTGGGCGATGATGGCCAGGGCGTCGACAAGTCCATCCGTCTCCTCAGGTGTGCGCTGCTCCAACCGTGTCAGCAGGTTACCGGCGACCAACTTGGCGGCGGGTTCCAGGGCGGCGATGGCGCGCAGGCTGTGGCGGTCACGCGGCATCGTCGGCACCCTCCTCAAACAACCCGGCGAGCTCGGTTTTGAGCACCGCGCCCACAACGTCCGGCTTGGCGGCGAGTAACACCGGGAACCAATCCGGCGGTCCATTGATCTCCCGCAACGCGTAGTGCGCCGCGGTCCGGGTGTCCTCGGGCGACAAGCCGGCAAGGTCGCCGCCCAATGCTGCAAAGACCGCCAGGCCGGTAAGGCCAACCACGACGCCCTGTTCGACCGAGGAGGGATCATCCCGCTGCGAGGGCAGCGGCGGACACCAGCTCCGCCACCAACGCACGAGGCCCTCGGCGGCCGCGTCCCTGATGGCGACCCCAAAGCGCGCGTCCAAGGAGTCGATGTTGGCCTGCCCCCACCGTGCGGCCGACGCTCCAGGCAACCGACGCATTTGGCCAACCAGATACTGGAGGGCACCGAAGGCCTCGCCGCGCCGGAGCGCGTCGATCTCCTCGGTCAGACGACGGCGCGCATCGGCCAACGCTGATGCCTCGGCCGCGGCCTTATCTGCGTCTGTGTCGGATGAGTGAACAGGAGCGACCCGTGCCGGCTCGATCCAGTGCCGCAGCTCTTCGAACTGGGCCGGGGGCAAGCCGCCGGCGGCGATCGCGGTTGCAAGCCGTTCGCGCATGCTGTCCGACAGCCCATGCCGGTGGGCGACCACGCAGGCGCCAAGCAACAGCCGCCGCCGGCTCTCCAAGGTCTCGGCCTCGTCCGCCCGCCTCAGGAACTCAAACACGTCACCGGGCTGTGACTGGCAGAACCACCCCTCTAGGCTGCTGAACGCCACCTCAGGATGGTCAGCCGTCGATAGGGCTGCGGTATAGAGTGCAAATCGCACAGCGACGTTCGCGGCAAGCGCCGCGGCCAGGGCGTCGCGGTCGTGCAACCAGGGCCCGCCCCAGCGGACACACTCGTAGAGAAGCTGGAGACCCTGCATGAGAGCCGGTGCCGGCTCCCCAGCGTCCTCCGCGGTCCGGGCCAGCTCGAGGGTCACCGTCCGGTTGACGGCGTGGATCAGCCATTCGTAACGCTCCGAGAGCGGCATGGTCCGGGTGTGCCTCTGGCCGGAGGCGTGCGGCGGCATGGTGATCAGAGTGAGAAGATGGGCCAGAAGAGTCCCTCGGTCGTCCGGCCGGACAGCGTCCACCCAGCGCCAGGCGACAGCGTAGGTTTCATCCCCAATTCCGTCGGGCAGCACCATGGTGAATTTCGCCAACAGGGCGGCGGCGTCCTCGACGGAGAGGGCGTCGGGCAGCAGCGCGGTCCCCACCCGCGCCAGGAAGGCGTTGGGCAGGTCCGCCGTCTCCAGCGCGTAGGCCCGCAACCGGGCATGCAATGTCACGTCGTCGATGGCGCCGACCGCCTCCACAGCGGCAGTCCGGACCTGCAGGTCCTGGTCCGCGTCGGTCGCGATGGTCAGGACTGTCTCCGCCGCTTCCCGCCAGCCCCCGACCCGGATGAGATCGAGCAGGAACCGGCGCACCGCCACCGCTCTTCCCGGTTCGGCGAGCAAGGTTCGGACCGTCGGCACGAGCGCCGGGTCGGCAAGCCGGACCAAATCACCGGCCTCAATGAACCAGTCGAACGAAACGGTCTCCGGATAGTTCTGAGCGAGGATGCGCAGTGCCTTCGCCCGCGCCTCGACCGGCACCTGCGCGGCATCCCCCCACAGCAGAACGATCTCGGGAGCGATCGGAGCCAAAGCCTCGCGGACGGCAGCGTGACGGCAGACGACCCAACCGGCCACTTCCCGCAGCGATCGGGCCAGGTAGCGCTGCCCATCGAGCTCGCGGCTGAACAGATCGATCACCGTCGGGACCGGACAGCCGGCCTTCAGCAGGCCCAACAGCCACCGTCCCGCCAGATAGGTCTGGGTCGACGCGTGGTGCCACCGCACCCGGCCGCCGGGGGCCTCCTCGAACAGAGGCCGACGGAGCAACGCGGCAATCTCGCCGGCACGCCAGTCCGGAAGCACGCTGGCCGGGTGGAGCGCCGCTCGCGCCGGGAGCAACGCCGGGCCCGGGTCCGGAAGCCGGATGGCCGGTTGGCGGCCCAGGATGGTGGCACCGGCGAGCCGTTCGGCGCCCCACAGCGCCTTCTCCGGCGAAAGCGGGTCGGACTCGCTGTGGACCACGTTGGCTTCCTGCAGCTTCGCCAGGACGTTGAGCTCCAGCATGTCCCACCGCGTTCCGATCCGACCTTCGCGATTCCAATACTCGGCGAGCCATTCCAGATCCCGTGGCCGGCCGGCCAGAAACAGATGGCCGGTTTCCTTCAAGGCATCGATGAAGGCGTCGGCATGCTTCACGCCATAATGGGCTGCCAGTCGGCGGATGCGGGCTTCGTCCAGCGGGAGCAGGCGCACGGTGGAAACCGCGACAGCGACAGGCGCCGGCGCTACCGCGATGGCCATCAGGCTTCCCGGGGCGGCCGTCGGGTCGTCCAACTCTCCGCTCATGCCGGGAGCGCCGACCGGGACGGGGGACTGGAAGAGGCCGCTCAGCGCGTCGCGGACGGTGTCCGCATCGGCCTGGTACTGCCAGTCGCTGGGCCGGCAGGAGAGCAGAACGCGCAGAGGTCCCCGGCCGGCGCCCTTGGCGAAGGCCCTCAGCGCGCGGGACAAGGCGCCTGATCTGGCCAGCTTCGCCTCGTTCACTGCGTCGAGCAGGAAGACCGCCTCGCCGCCCGCCGGATCCCAGCCTGCGAAGGCGGCGGCCTCCTCGCCATCCAACGCCTCGGCCAGCGTCTGGTCGAGCAGCTGCTCCAGCGCGACGAACACGGCCACCCGCCCGCCGGCGCGCAGGCGACGGGCCTGCTCCCGCATCTCGGTGGTCTTGCCGGCACCGCCCGGCCCGAGGATCACCGTCACCGGCTCCTGGAGCAAGTCCGCCCACCCGTGGTCGGCGCCGGTTGCCGGAGCTGACCAGTCGGGGTCACCCGCAACATCGTCGGACGACAGGGGCGCGAAGCGGCGGTCGAGCTCGATGTAGGGCATCGGCGGGGTCCGGTGACGGCGGTGGGCGGGGCGGATTTGCCGGTTTCCCGGTGGCTGTCCGGTGCCGAGCGTAGCTGGAGGCATACTGCGCGAAAAGGGAAATTTTCGCGCAGCACTTGCCCCAAACCGGTGCGGCGAATCGCGTTTGCTGGTCACGGAACCAATCTTGATGATCAGTATCATTTTACGGCTCACCACGGCGCCCACGCCCGTGGCTGTCGGTTTACTGACCGAGCGCACCTTCCAGCGAGGCGTCCACAGTTCTGTCGCTGATCGGAGCCCGACATTCACGCCTTCAGCTAGGGTCACCAACGCTCAGCCCAAGCCATTCCGATGGGTGAAATCCGCCGATGACATCCTCGCCCCCGTGAAGCACTTCTGCCAACGCACCCTCGCACAGGACGGTGGCGAACAGCCTTTGTCGTGAACTTCAGAAGCAGGGCACCAGTCGACCAGCCCAATGACCACCCCCTTTTCGGGCAATTATCGATTTATTGCTACTTTATAGTCTCTATATTGATGGTATGCATCAATAAAAAGTTTTTCGCTTCAAAAATACTATCATAGAGAGTATTCTGCCGCCAGACTGATGGATGGGCCGTTCAATGGCGGCGGCCGCACGATGCAACACTTGGAATCCTGGGTGGAAGTGCCTAGGAGCGCCGTCGGAAGAGTCCATGCCTCGCTTCCGCCGGCCTTGCTACCGAGGCACGGCACTTGTGGAGACTTGCCATGGTCGTTGAAACCGTTGAGCTTCCGAAGGAGATCGCGTTCCTCCCCGTCGACGAAAACGAGCAGATGCTGCGCGGTGATCAGGTCACCGAGCAGGAGAAGCTCGTCTACGTCTGCCGCGGTCAGGACGACTGATGCGGCCGCGGGTACGGGGCCGTGCGGCCCCGTACCCGCGAAGCGCGGGAATTGCAAGCGGGGGATGCAAGTGATGGACGGGAAAAGGTTCGAGCGGTGCGTCAATTTCAAGGGGCTCCCGTGCATTGACTTCGGGAAAGGTTATGTCGTCTTCGATCCCTCCTCCCTGAAGAAGGCTACCTTCCCTGACCTCTCGTGGACTACCCGAAAGGAGGACATAGAGGCGCTCGCCGCGCAGGGGTTTCGTTTCCGGGAGCGCCTGCCTGACTACGAGGCGCCCACAGATGAAATTCACCTCACGTTCATCCTTACGACCGACTGCAACCTCGGCTGCAAGTATTGCTACACCGACAGCAAGCGTGAGAAGCTCCGCCTGAGCGCCGACCTCGCCCGGCGCATCGCGGAAGCCCACGTTCCGGCGGGCTACGCCGGGAGCGTGTTCGTCCAATTGTTCGGCGGCGAGCCCACGCTGAATTTCGAGACCATCCAGGCCATCACGGAAGCCGTCGAGGCGCGGAGTGCGAAGCCGTTCTTCTACATCACGACCAACGGCGTCATGCGCACAGACGTGCTGGAGTATCTGCTCGCGCACCGCTATGGCTTCTACTTGTCCTTGGATGGGGTGCGCGAGTTTAACGACCTCAACCGGGTCACGCTGAGCGGCGGCGGCACCTACGAGTTGGTGGAGAAGACGCTTGACCAAGTTCTCGTACGGAAGGCACCTCTGAAGGTGCGCTCAACGATCACCCGGTCGACCGTCGGCGGCATGGAGCGCTTCGCCGAGGCTATGTTCCGGCGCGGGGTCAAGCTACTCCAGTTCACCCCCGTCGTGCCCATCGGGCGCAACGCCGGCGACGACCCAGTGGACGACGCCTTCCACGACGCCTACCTCGACGGCTTGATGAACTCGATCGACCTAGCCCGCGTGTATGGCGCCTCGATCCTGACGCCGCTCAGCCTAGCTCTGAAGCGTGCACCCAAGCCGTACTGCAAGATCTTCCACGACGACACCAAGGTCCTTGTGACGCCGGAAGGGCGCAGGACGCTATGCTACGGCGTCCAGGGCGACTTCAACAGGAACAGCGACCGCTTCCTGTATGGGGAATTCGACGCTGAGGACGGGCAGTTCCGTGTGGATGGCGCGGTCAAGGAGCGCATTCTGCAAGCCTACCATCACCTGACGGACAGCCACTGCGACCGCTGCTTCGCCCAGTTTCTCTGCAATGGCGGGTGCTTGGCCGAGAACCTCGAGGCAAACGGACGGATGGACGAGTTGAACCGCTCGTTTTGCTCGCTGAAGCGTAAGGAAGCCTACCTGCTGCTTGAGCGCGTGCTGACGTGACGCTCATGACTCGTCTCGAGGAGATCGATCGAAAGATCTCCGCCCTCATGGAGGCCTATCTGCACGACAGGTCTGCCGAAACCTCCTTCGATGAGATCGTTGGCAACATCCACGCGCTGCACTACGCTTTCAGCCCGTCTTACCGCGCGCGCTGCAACAGCCTGGGGGTCCCGGCCGCAATCACGCGCGCAGAGCAGGTCCCCGTCGCCAGCCTCTCCAAGTTCAAGGGGAAGGAGGTGCCGTGCATGGTCCCGAATGACGGACGCGGGATGAGTTTTCGCACCAGCGGAACCAGCACGGGCATCCCGACCACGATATACCGTGACCAAGGGTACTTCGCAATTCGCAACCAATCCGTCGTCTGCCAAGGCCGGAAGCAATGGTTTTCACGCTACCTCCCTGGGAAGGTCACACTGATCTTCCTCGATGCGGCCAACCGGAACAACTCCCCGATGTTCCGGGACGACTATTCGGTGCTGAATACGATGCGAACCGCCTTCGGT
Source organism: Azospirillum sp. B506 (assembly GCF_000333595.1). GTDB lineage: Bacteria > Pseudomonadota > Alphaproteobacteria > Azospirillales > Azospirillaceae > Azospirillum. The sequence goes on along the minus strand of NZ_BADK01000747.1, from coordinate 4,475 downwards.
AACGGGGAATCGCGCTTCATCCGCCACCGCGAAGAACATGACGCTGTGGTCAGCATAATCGACCGTAGTCGCGCCGCCGACCGACCAATCGTTCTGGTCGGGCCGTCCTACCACTTCAGCGAGTTTGTCGCGGAGCTTGCGGCGCGGAACGCCACGGCGCTCCTTGGCCCATCCAGCCTACTAATGGACAGCGGCGGCCTGAAGAACCGCGGGCGGCACAAGGATACCAAGGCCTACCTCAACGACTTGACGACCCGGCTGGGCGTCGTCCCCGGCAGGAATTACGTCAACACCTATGCGATGACGGAAACCGGGTGCCAGCTATCGAACGCGCCGGGAACGGCCTACAAGCAGGTTCCGCCCTGGGTGAGGGCGAGGGTCGTTGATGATCAGGGTGCGCCCTGCAAAGACGGGCAGGCAGGCAACCTAGTACTGGTCGATCTGCTGAACCGGGCCAACCTGCTCGCCATTGAGACCGGAGATCTGGCCGTCCTGCGTCCGGAAGGCCTTGAAGTACTGGGGCGGCGATGACTGGCGCGCCACGATCCTTCAAGGGGCAGGCGCTCCTCGACACGCCTCGGCGCCAGAAGGCGTTCATGGACAAAAACGCGCTCGGCTGGGAAAAAGGGTACCAACAGTATCTGCAGGACTGGCGCGATCTTCCGCGCACCCGGACCGTCCGGGACTACCCGCCTCAGGTCGACCTTGAGCTGTCCTCTGTGTGCAACCTGAAGTGCCCCATGTGCTTCACCCTGAATGACGCTTTCAAGTCGGGTGTGCGGCCCGCGCTTATGAAGTTCGGCCTGTTCGCCAAGGTCATCGATGAGATCGCCGGCAAAGTCCATAAGATCCACCTGAGCCTGCGCGGCGAGCCAACGCTGAACCCGGACTTCATCGAATGCGTAGCCTATGCGAAGCGGAAGGGGATCGGCGAGGTTTCGACCGTCACCAACGGTAGCCGGCTGGACATGGACTTCTTCGTCGCCGCCGCACAGGCGGGGATGGATCGGTTCTCGATTTCGGTCGATGGACTCGAGGCCGAATACAACCGAATCCGCGCGCCTCTCGCCTTTCGTGACATCCTGCAGAACATCCGGCAGATTCATGAGTACAAGACGCGGCATGGGATGATCAAGCCAGTGATCAAGATCCAGGCGGTGTGGCCGTCAATCCGGGCGAACCCGACAGAGTTCTACCGCACATTCGCCCCGTATGTCGACTTGGTGTCGTTCAACCCGCTCGCTGACTGGCGGCACACGGATTCGAACATCGAGTACGAGGAGGATTTTTCCTGTAGTACGCTCTACCAGAGACTGGTCGTCGGCGCCGACGGACGGATCATCATGTGCATCAACGATGAGTACGGAGAGGTGCTCCTCGGCAACGCCCGAACGCAGACCATCTATGAGGTGTGGCATTCACCCCAGATGGCCCGTATCCGGCAATTGCACGCTGAAGGGCGATGGCAGGAGATGGAGCCGTGCCTGAGGTGCCTGCTACCAAGGAAAACCGAACGGTCAGAGACGGCTGTCGTAGATGACCGGGAAGTCGTGATCGAGAATTACACGAACAGACTGCAGACGCTTTGATCACCATGCTACCGACCTTCATCGAGATAGAGACCTCCACAAAGTGCAATCGTCGGTGCGCGTGGTGCCCCGGGAAGGACGATACTCTCCGGCGGCAACAGACGTTCATGAAATGGGGGCTGTTCGAGAAGATTCTCCATGATCTAGCCGACATCCGTTACGACCGGACGATCGCCTTGCACAACTACAACGAGCCAACCCTGAACGGGCGCCTCGCGCGCGAGGTCAGGCATGTCCGCGACACTGTTAACGATGCCTGCGTGGCCGTATTCTCGAATGGTGACCGGTTGAACCGCAACGGGATGGTGGCTCTGGCGGACGCGGGGCTGGGTTTGCTTCGGATCACGATCTACCCAGCTGACGCGCGGACCATACCTTCGGCCGATTCGGTCTCGGCGTGGATTCGGAGGGCGGAGGTAGGCGAACTACCGTGGACCTTTGCGGACATGCCGGACGGCAAAGGTGTTTGCGCGGACTCAATCCTGGGGGAAATGCAGATCAGAGTGATCCGCCCGAATATCATGTCCTACAACTCGCGGGCGGGGACCATAGCCCTACACAGGCCCTACCGGAGAACATCAATCTGTACCATGACAACAACTTCAGCGGCCGTCACCTACCAGGGTGAGTTGAAGATGTGCTGCAATATCTATCCCTCGATCCCTGAGCACCGTGGGTACATATTGGGAAATCTGGCGGATCGTTCATTTGCCGTCCTCTGGGGCTCAGAGGCCATGCAGGCGATTAGGATGTCGCACCTCGCCGCAGACTGGAGGCTGACACCCATCTGCGAGCAATGCGAGCGATTCGACGTCTTAGGAAAAATATCCTAAAACGTCGCGTCTGAAACCCGAACCGAAGGCTTGCGCTTGTGTTGCTGGCCTGAGGGATACGCTGGTGTCGATCAAGGCGCTGGAGGGTTCGGGCTTCGCTGACCGTCTCGTCAGCGCCAGCGGCAACGAGACGCTGGTCGGCGCCGGGGCCAAGTTCTTGACGGCGGTAGCGGGGCCGACCGTTATGTCTTCGGTCGGCGACGGGACAGGACATCATCGTCAACAACCATACCGACAGATCATCTCATAGTTAAGTGACAGAACTTTTATTCTCACCATTTGCTAAGAAAATCTTCCAGAACCATTGCAGTCTCATAGTTTACTGAGATTGACAGTCAGCTCACTGCCCATTCCACACTCCAATCTTCGCCAAAGTGTGAAATCACCCCTGTGCACCATAGACCCTATTATCGTGCACAGGTCCGACCGCGGTCAAGCCAACGGTCGGCACAGGCCGCGGCGTGGTCGAAAAGTGGCTCACGCCCTCAAAGGGCGGGCCTGCGGCCGGGTCCCAGTCAAGGCTATTGGGCTCGTCGGTAAAGGTTATTGAGGTCGAAAGGACGCCGGCGACATGCGCCAGTTCAGGTTATTGCGACCTGATTTCCGGCCGAAACGGCGTCAGTAAAGGATATTTCGACAGCCGACAGTAAAGGTTATTTCGCCGGCCGACTGTCGCTTTCTCCTGAGATTTTTCATTGAAAATTTTCAGCATCAAACAGCTTTGGTCGCATAACAAAAATGCAGTTGCGGGCCCCACAAGATTCAACGAAGTCAACTGTCTGAGGTCTAGGAAAGGTTTGAATTGCAAGATTCTGGGCGCGTAACCTCTCCCTTTCGCGACAGCCTGTGAATCGGCTGTAGGGTTCAGACGCCGATCGGCATGGGAACGTGTTGATAAAGATGGGAACTCTGGGGCCCCGACCGCGTGCTGTTTTACAGCAAAGCCGATCATCTCGCGCAAGACGTCAGCGTCAGGGCTCTTCTCCAGCAGCGCGCGAAGCGCCATCATCTCATCGGTCATCGTGGTCGCCCTTCGGTCGGGTTGAGGTGTGGTGACCAGACTCTACCGAAGACCCACGATGACCGCCCCGCTGTGGGAAACCGGCCCGCCTACGCCAGCTCTGGGGGGGGCGCTTCGGCGGGCCGGTTCCCCTCAGCTCCTACACCACGTTCAGGGACGCGACCGAAGGCAGCTTCGAGATAGCGTGTGTTCCAAAGGATTATGGCCGACACCAGAAAATTCAGCCCCGAGGCCCGGAAGACTTGGTTCTCGAAGCTGCGATCGCGCATCTCACCCAAGCGATTGAAGAAGATTGCCCTGGCCAGGGCGTTCCGAGCCTCCCCCTTGCTGGGGCCGGCGTTGGCGCGCCGACGTAGAGGGGAGCGCGATATGTGTTAGGTAAACAACGGGAAGGCAGAACAGGCTTGAGAACAAGGGCGCGGGTCGCCTTGTCCGTCATCCCGTCCGTCATCCCGTCCGACATTCGAGATGTCCGGAAACCCGTTGAAAGAGGATGTTTCCGGACAATTTCCGAAGTGGCCGCCAAAGGTCAGTTTCCCGGATATATGGGCTGAGGAGTCACGAGGCAAGCCACAGTTAATGCTTAGTCTTCCCTTGGCGTTGTTTGGCGGACACCTATCGCACACTCCTCAAATCCGAAGACACTCGATGATCAGAATTGGTCAGATTCGATCATACTTGATGTGTTGAGCCGGTCTGATTGTAGGTGAAGTATGTGAACATCAGAGATATGGAAGATGTTCTTTCTGGAATTCGGACATGATTTTAGAAGTACCCAATCCAACTGTATCCAACCTGATGGTCGGTTCGGTGGGTGCAAAGGATTATTGATGAAGATGCCGGAAAGAACCGCAGCCACCCACGCTCTTGCGCTGCTCCTGTCGGTCGCGGGTGTTGTCTTGCCGATGGTTCCGGCCATGGGGCAGACACTGCCCAACGCCGGCTCCCTGCAACGGATGCTGCGGGACGGCGTGCCCGACCTCGCCCCGCAGCGGCCGCCGGTGGCACCAGCCGCACCGGAGGAGACGCCGG
>NZ_BADK01000748.1 GCF_000333595.1 Azospirillum sp. B506 | reverse complement strand
AGAACATTCGACATCTTCGGCACCACCCAGATCCAAGAATTCTTCCGAAAAATTCGGCCGACATTACCAGAAGTCTTCCGGAATCAGCAACCCGGCGGGCCGCTTTTCCTTTCGATCAGCTCCCCGAACACCGCCTCGATGCGGTCGACGGAGCGGGCGACGGTGAAGTCGCAGGCGCGGTTGCGGCCGGACAGGGCCATGCGCTGCCAGGCGGCGCGGTCCTTGACCAGACGGCGCAGGCAATCGGCAAGCGCCTCGTGGTCCTCCGCCTTGAACAGCAGTCCGTCGATGCCGTCGCGCAGCACCTCGCCGCTGCCGCCGGTGCCGCTGCCGACCACGGTCAGGCCGGCGGCCATCGCCTCCACCTGGGAAATGCCGAACGGCTCCTGGAAGACGCTGGGGAAGACCAGCACGTTGCAGCGGGCGAACAGGTCGGACAGGCCGCGGCGATCGAGGAATCCGGTGAAGCGCACCTTGCCGGCCATGCCGTTGCGCTCGATGAAGTCGCGGCAGCGGGCGGCCAGATCGGCGTCGGGCGCCTCCCCGGCGAAGGTGCAGTCGAAGTCGACGCCCTCGAGGTGCAGCAGCGCCAGGGCGTTGACCAGCGTCTGCGGCCCCTTGTAGGTGACGAACAGGCTGGCGAAGGCGATGCGCAGCCGGTCGGTCGCGGGCATCACCGCGCGGTGGAAGTAATCGACGCGGGCACCGGGGTGGATCACCGTGACGGACAGGCCGTAGCCGCCGGCGGCCAGCCGCTCCGCCACCCAGCCGCTGGCCGGTCCGGCGCGGTAGAGGGGGGAGCGGGGGGCTGACTCCGGCGGGTAGCCGGGATGCTGGTTGCCCAGGCAGTGCAGCACCGGCACGCCCATCTGCCGGGTCAGCGGGTCGAGGAACCCGGTGCCCAGCAGGTCGAGGTTGCCGACCAGACAGGCGTCGGCGCGGAGGTCGCGGGCGGTCTCCAGCACGCGGCGGATGTTGGCGCGGACCAGCGCGGCGCAGTGGGCCGGATCGCCGTGGATGACGGCGCGGCCGTCCTTCCAGGCGCCATAGAGCGTCAACGACCGGTCGACATGCGCCTCGATGTCCTCGGTGCCGGCCATCCCCGGCCGGGTCAGCTCGGGCACGTCGGCGGTCAGCACTGTCACAGCATGGCCGCGGCGGATCAGCTCGGCCGAGAATTCCCACAGCTTGCGGCCATAGCCGCCGAACTCCTGGGGCGGGAACAGGTTGGTGACCACCAGGATGCGGAGCGGACGCCCGGTCGACGGGGCGGACGCCTGCCGGAACAGGCTGCGGTAGCGCTCCAGCCCCGGACTGCCGCCGGTGGCGGCAAGGGCGTCGGCGGAGACGGCGTCGGCGTCGGCGTCCAAATCCGGGGCCGGGTCCGCGCGTCCGGCAAGACGGGCGGCACGCCGGGCCTCGCCGAGATAGACGAAAGCCTCCGCCGCGCGTCCCGACGCCGCGCACAGGCGGGCCAGCCCGGCGAGCGCGTCCGGCTGCTGGCGGTCCAGCCCGACGGCACTCAGCAGGAAGCGCTCCGCCAGGGCGGTCTCGCCGCAGCGGGCGGCCAGCCGGGCGACGCCGGTCAGCTGGTCGACTGTCCGCAGCATCGGCTCCAGCGCCGCGAGACGGGCCTGCCGCAGCTCCGGCGTCAATGCGGCAGCCAGAGCCGGATCGGACAGCGAGCGCACGGCATAGCGCAGGACATCGGCGCACTGGAACAGGATGCCGCCGGCTTCGGTGGGCGCGAAGCCCCAGCCGGCCAGATGGGCGGCCGCCGCGTCCTGGTCACGCGCCGAGGCGGTGGGGCAGAGGACGAAGGCGCCGGGCAGCCGGGCCATCCGGCGGTCGGCGTCGGCCCTGTCGGGCCAGGGCAGCAGCGTCACCGCATCGTCCCGCACCCGGTCGGGGGATGGCGGCAGCGGCAGGGGAACCGGAATGGCCGCATCGCCCGCCCCGGCGCCCGCCCCGGCGCCCGGCGCAGCGAAAGCCACCCGCGTCAGGTCGCGGGCCATCAGGCGCAGGTCGGCGGCGAAACCGTCCGCGCCGGCCGCATGGACGGTCAGCCGCGACGCGGTCAGCTGCAGCCGCTGCAGCGCCTCGTAGGCGGCGAGCCGCTGGCGGAAGCCCCTCCCCTGCACCGGCAGGGCCGACAGCCCGCGCCGCTCCCCGCGCACCTCCAGCGCCGGATCGACGCGGTCGTCGAACACCGCGGCGAACAGCTGGGCGCGCTTGACCTGCGGGCTGTGGAACTCCAGCAGATGCGCCTGCCCCGCCCGGCGGATCGCCATCGCCTGATCGGGATGGTCGAGGTAATGGCGGGCCATCTCCACCAGCTCCCCGGGCGAACGGTAGGTCGCGAGATGGCGGCCGGGGGTGAAGCAGCGCTCCAGCCCGGCGTCGGGCGACAGGGCGTCGGTCAGCAGGAAGCCGCCGGCCCCCAGCGCCTCGAAGACGCGCAGGTTGAGGTCGCCGTTCAGCGAGACGTTCAGCGTGACCTGCGAGCCGGCATAGATGTCGGCCGCCATCTCCGGCGGCGCCCGCATCCCGGTCAGCGGCAGCCCGGCCTCGACCAGCCGGTCCAGCATATGGCGCCGCCAGGGGTGGAAGGCGCCGATCTGGCCGACGAAGGTGAGGGGACAGTCGGGGGCGGCGGGAATGTCGCGCCGGCGCAGCGCATAATCCACCGCCGGGATCCAATAGACGCGGTCGAACCCCGCCTCCAGGAAAGCATGGGCATGCTGGCGGGTGTGGTCGAGCACCACCGCGTCGAAGCTTTCCATCGCGCCATAGGCCAGCAGCGTGCGCAGCGGGCCGGCGAAATGGTGGGTGTCGCCGACCAGCAGAAGCTTGGTGCCCGGCAGCCGGTCCAGCCCGCGGGCGAAGTTGCGGCGGGTGGCGTCGGCCTTGACGACGATCAGCTCCGGACGCTGGTGCGCCGGCAGGCGGGCGACGACGGACGGCAGATCGAACTCGCCGGGCGGGGTGTTGAGCGAGGCGAAGCCGTCGCCCGTCTCCACCGTCGGGCAGTCGGGGCCGCAGAACACCTCGCGCTCCGAGAACAGCGGCCGGCGGTAATGGTCGGGCGTGGCCAGGCAGCAGAACAGCGTGCGGGGAGCATCGGCCGCCGGCTGCGGGAGGATGGAAGAAGCGTGCGTGTGCGGTGGCATGCGGACATCTCGGGCACGAGTTGGGGACTGGCGGGCCCGATGCCCGCCGCGCCATGGACCGGGCTCAGGGAACCGGCGGCTCCACCCAGCCGGGGACGGTGCCCGCGCCGACCAGCGGACGGCGGAAGCCGCCGGCGGCGATCTCCGCCCGGATCCGCTCGGGGGTCATCGACACCACCCGCTCATACTCGGCGGTGTTGTGGGCGTACCAGGGGTTTTCCGTGACCGAATTGGCCGACCGCGCATGGCTGAGATGGAGCAGCGGCCCCAGCGTGCGTTCCACCCGCTCGCCCAGCAGCTCCAGGCGGCGGTAGATCTCGAAATCCTCCCAGCCCCAGGAGACGAATCTCTCGTTGAAGCCGCCGAGCCGGTCGAACACCCGGCTGGCGAAGAAGACCGAGCCGCCATAGGAGTTCTTGTAGAGCATCTCGTTGCGCGGATCGAACAGGTCGATCTGGGCCACCGCCAGCGTCCGCTCCACGCCGGTGACGAAATCGGCGGCGACGTCGAAGAACAGGCCGTTGAACGGGCAGGCGAGCGCCGCGCCGTCCTGCACGGCCTGGCGGGCCAGCACATACTGGGTCGGCTCCACCAGCACGTCGGTGTCCTGGACGACCAGGATCGGCGTGGCCGCCGCCGCCGCCATGACGTTGATCTGCTTGGCCTTGTGCGTGTAGGGGCTGTCGTTGCCGGTCAGGTGGATGTAGCCGTAGTCGGCGGGGGACAGCCCCAGCTCCGCCATGATGCCGGGCACATCCTGACGCTCCGGATTGTCCTCGCAGATCAGGATGTTGGTGTCCAGGTAGCGCCGCAGGTAGGTGACCAGGATGCGCAGGTTGCGCCTGCGGTCCGCGGATTCGATCCGGCAGGGCACCAGGAAGGTGACGTCGCGCAGATCCAGCCTTTCGCCGCGGCGCAGCGGCTCTCGCAGGGCCTGGTGGCGCGAGGCGAGTGCCACGGCATGGTCGAGCTTGGCCGCCAGCCCCTCGTCCTGCGGCAGCAGCGACGCCGCGGCTTCATAGCAATCGACCGCGGTCCCCCAGCGGCCGGTCCACTGCATCATCTCGCCCATCCGGGCATGGGGCTGCGGACGGTCGGGCCATCTGGCCAGAGCCTTGCGGTAGGTGGCCGCCGCCGCCGCCAGCTTGCCCTGCATCTGCTGGGCGTAGCCGAGATTCGACATCGCCTCCGGCTGGTCGGGCACCACCGCGAGGATGCTGTCATAGACGGCCTCGGCTTCGGCCAGCCGTCCGGCATGATGGTGCTCGACGGCGATGCGGAAGGCTTCTTCGAGGGTCGGCATGAAAGCTCCGTCGGGGGCGCGATCCAAGGGCCGGGCCGGTCTTGGGCACGGACAGGACGGCCGCTTACTTACCGCACCGGCATTCGCGATGCACGGGATCCGTTGCCGGCCGCTGGTGTTACAGGCCGTAGGCCCGCAGGATTTCGTCCCGCTTCGCGCTGTAGGGGCTGTTGCCGTGCTTCCCGGCGAGCGCGCCGGTCAGGACGAGCGGCAGCGCATCGGAGGCACGCGGCGGCAGGACGCTGTCCGGCCAGGCGGCATGCGCCATCTCGCTGCCCAGCAGCTGCGCCGCGCGCTCGACGCAGGCGAACAGGGCGACCTGGTCGATCATCCAGATGTAGCAGCGCTCGAAGTTGGTCCGCAGGAAGTCCGCCATCATCAGCAGCGTCAGATAGCCGCTGCGGCTGTGGCGGAAATAGACGAAGGAGGCGTTGTAGCGGCTGCACAGCGGCTCGCCGCGATAGTCGGTGTGGGCGACGTCGGCGGCCCCGGCCAGTTGGACGATGTCCTCCGGCTTCTCGCGGAACAGCACGTCGGCATCGCAGACGATCACGTCGGCCCTGTGCCGCAGCATCGCCTCCGCCGCGATGAGGAAACGGGAGGAGGCGTAATAGGGCTTGTCGATGGCTTCCCCCCGCAGCGCCCAGCTCTCGTGCGAGAAGGTGACCGGCATGGCGCCGACGATGCCGCGCAGCCGCTCGATCAGCCGGGCGACCTCCGCGTCGGCGTTGACGATGTGGTAATGGACGGCCACCGCCGACCCCAGCGCGTGGAGGTTCAGGATCTGCGCTGCGGCGTAGCGCTTGAAATAGGCACCGTCCACCGACACCAGCACCACCTGCCGGCCGGTCGGCCCGAAAGGCGGTGCGGCGTCCGCCCTGGCCAGGGTCTGGGCCGCCCGGCGGAAGGACAGCGATGACAGGTCGATGACGCAAAGCCCGTCGCTTGCATATTTGCCCTGCCGGAACAGGGCCTCGCCGAGCCAGAGATGGAAGATGGCGTTCGGGCAGCCGGCGGCGGCGCGGCCATGGGCCTCCGCCAGATCGGGACGGCCGGCCTCGTTGAGCAGGAAGGACAGGTTGGCGTGGATCTGCGGCCGCAGCGGGGACGGCGCCGCCCGCTCCAGCGCCCGGCCGAGCAGGGCGATGCCCTGTCGGGGGATGGCTGGATCGCGGTCGAGGACCCCCATGCCGGCATAGGCCAGCCGGTGCGCCAGGGCGAGATACAGGGCCTCGTCATCGGGCCGGCATTCGATCAGCGCGTCGGCGAGCCGCCCCTTCTCCGCCCCGTCGCCGATCCGGGAAACCAGCAGCGCCAGGATGTCGTAGAGACGCTGGCGGTCGCCGGCGGCCTCGATGGCGCAAAGCTCGCGGTCGAGGGCGGCGGGGTCGATTGCGCAGGCCACGGCGATGGCGCCGATCACCTGCCGGAACTTCTGCTGATCCATGCGCAAACCCGCCTGCGTTGAGTGTAGGGTTCAAGACTTCGGTCCAAGGGAGGCTCTTTGCCCTGGTCCCCCGGACGATGCAAGCGCGCTGCCCGTCACAGGGCGTCCAGATCGCGCAGAAGACCGATCAGCCGGTGGGCGGCGGAGCGCCAGCTGAACTGCTCCAGCAGATGCCCGCGGGCGGAACGTCGGGTGCCGTCGGGATCGTCGATGACCGCGCGCAGCAGCCGGGCGGCCTCCTCCTCGTCGGGGGTCCACCAGTCCCGGCCGCGGTAGCCGTCCAGGGCGGGGGTGACGCGGCTGGGAATCATATGGGCCACCCGGCCGTTCAGATAGGCGCGATAGGCGCTGTGGTCGGGAGCCAGCAGGGTCAGCCCCATGGCGCCGGCCTGCGCCATCGGCAGGTCCCAGCCCTCGCCATGCGACATGCTCCAATAGTGGGTGGCGGCGGCGTGGAGCGACATCATGTCCGTCTCCGACAGCATGCCCCCGACCAGGAACAGCGGTGCCGCCTGTTCCATTGTCCGGCCGGTCTCCGCCGTCAGCCGGACCAGGAGATTGCGGATGCTGCCGGACACCCCCTCCCCCTTGCCGGCCTTCAGCAGCAGGGCGGCGGCGTCCTCCGCCCGTGTCGTGCGCAGCCACACCCGCAGCAGCCCCTCCAGGTTCTTGCGGCTGTTGAGGTCGGAGACGTTGAGGATGCGCACCGGATAATCGGCCAGCCGGCGCCCCGTCGAGTCCAGGATGGCGGCGGGCGTCACGCGGCCGGGATCCAGCGGCTCCACCCCCTCCGGGCAGATGTGGACGCGGTCGGCCGGGTGGCCGGCCTTCAGCCAGGCCTGGCGGGAGGAGGCGGTGGCGACGACGACATGGTCGTGACGCCGGCTGTGCGCCGCCCACAGGGGCGGAATGTCGAGCGCCTCGAACACGGTGTAGTTGATCGTCTTCAGGCCCGGAACCGCCTCCACCAGCAGGGGCGTGGTGAAGCTCAGCACCGCCTTGGCCCGCACCGGCCGGTCGAGCGTGCCCAGGAGCGGATCGATCTGGCCGTCGGGCAGATTGTCGACGTCGCCATGGTTCAGGTCGACCAGCCGGATGCGCACCCCGGCATCGACCAGATGGCGGACGAACTGGCGGACCTTTTGGGCATAGCCGCTGTTGTCGCGGAAGGCGCCGCGGACCACCAGCCCCGGCGGCAGCGACGGGTCGGCGGCATCGCGGGCGATCGCCTGGCTGGTGGCGACGCGTTCCAGCGACCGCCGCAGCCGGGAGGCGAACTCGTTGTCCGCCTCCAGGGCGGCGGCGCGGCGCAGCAAGCGCCCGGCCTCGTCCAGCCGCCCGCAGGCAAGCGCCTCGCTTGCCAGACGCATCACCGTCACGCCGCAGTTCGGGTCCAGCTCCAGCTTGCGGCGGAAATGCGCGACCGCCTCGTCGAGCCGCCCCAGATCCTGCAGGGCGCGCCCCTGGTTGAAGAGGGCGGGCGCAAGGGTGGGAGCCAGCAGGAGCGACCGCGCCATCAGCGCCGCCCCCTCCGCCTCGCGGCCGGCACGGCGCATCTGCAGCCCCAGAAGATGCAGCGAATGCGGCTCGGCCGGCAGCACGGCCAGAATGTCCCGGTAGAGCGCCGCCGCGCGCTCCGGCTGGCCGCCGTTGTGCAGGGCGACGGCCTCGGTCAGGATGTCGTGGATGGAGGGCATCGCCTGTCTGGAAAAACCGGTGTTGGGGCGCCGTTGCCGTCGCCGGCATGATGGGGGGAACAGGCGAGAGGCGGCGGGGAGCTGGTGTCGATCGCCGCCGTTGATCGCCGCCGTTGATCGCCAGCGTCAATCGAGGGACTGTTCCGGCGTCCTGCCCGGATCCCGCACCGGGCTGCGCATCGGGTTCTTGGGATCGAACAGGCCGAGGCGCTGCAGGGTCTGGGCGAAGCCTTCGGTCAGCATGGTGATGCGGTCGCTGATCTCCGCGATCTCGCGGGCGGAGATGACGGGAGCGTCGGTGGAGATGCGGCCATGGGCGCGGTAGTTCAGACGGATGGCGACATCGTCGGTCTCGCCCTGGATCCAGGAGCCGTGAAGGATCTTGTTGCGCTCCCGCCCCAGTTCCAGCGCCTCGTCGCAGCGGGCGATCAGGGCCTTGGCCTCGTCCGCGGGCAGGCGACGGCCGGCGACGGCCTTCAGGGCGTCGAAGCGCGCCTTGACCTGCATGTTGGAGGCGATCGGCAGGAAATCGGTATGATCCGTGCCGAGAAGGCGCGAGATGCACAGCGAGACCATGTCCTCCAACTGCGCCCAGGACACGGCGATCATGCCGATCGCACAGTACATCTTCACGCTGAGGGGGCCCAGCCGGACCGTCCGCGTCGTCATAGGCCACCCCTGGCATCCTAAGCCCCGCCGCCGGGGCACAGGACCGAAAATAAGCGTTCCAGGCGGTATGGGAAAGCCGTCATTGCGCGGCTTGCAGTTGACAGGCCCCCGCGATCCATAGGATGCACTGGCCGCTGCCCCGGGGCACGCGCGCAAGGGGCCGCCCCGTCCCATCGCCGCCGGCGCGCATCATCGGTCACGCAAAGGTATTCCGCCCATGGACTCCCAGACCCCTTCCGCCCCCTCGCTGCACGGCTGCCTCACCGCCGCCATCGACGTCCTGCGGCGCACCATGGACAGCCTGGATCCGGCGCGGGTCGAGGCGGCGGTCGATGCGGTCGCCGCCGCGCTGGGCGCCAACCGGGCGCTGCTGGTCTGCGGCAACGGCGGTTCGGCGTCGGATGCCCAGCACATCACCGGCGAACTGGTCGGCCGTTTCCTGAAGGAGCGCCGCGGGCTGAAGGCGATCTGCCTCAGCTCCAACGCGGCCGTCCTGACCGCCTGGAGCAACGACTATTCCTACGACAGCGTCTTCGCCCGCCAGACCGAAGCCTATGGCGAGCCGGGCGGCGTGCTGCTGGGCATCTCCACCAGCGGCAACTCCCGCAACGTGATCGCCGCCTTCGAGGTGGCCAAGCGGCTGGGCATGACCACCATCGCCATGACCGGCGAGGGCGGCGGCCGGATGGCGGGCCTGAGCGACATCCTGCTGGACGTGCCGTCGCGCTCCACCCCGCTGATCCAGCAGGTCCACATCTGCCTGTACCATTACCTGTGCGAACAGGTCGAAGCCCGGCTCGCCTGAGCATATCCCCCGCCCGCCCCCAGAACACGTCCCCTGCCGAGCACGTCCATGACCGCCCCTGTTCCGGAAGCGTCGAAGCGCCAGGCGTTGGAGGCTTTCAGCGCCGGGCGCCTGGAGGAGGCGGCGACGCTCTATCGCCACATGCTGGCGCAGGACCGCACGGCCGCCGACCTGTGGAACAACCTGGGCGTCATCCTGGCCGACCTCGGACAGCCGGAGGCGTCGGTGGCCGCCCTGAAGACCGCCGCAGCCCTGCACCCGGGCTACGACAAGCCCCTGGTCGGGCTGGGCAGCAACGCCTATGGCGCCAACCGGCTGGACGAGGCGGTGCGCCACTGGGGCCGGGCCATCTCCCTCAACCCGCAGCAGGCCGCCGGGATGTGGTTCAACCTGGGCGTCGCCCGCCAGCTGCGCGGCGAGGCCGAGGCCGCCACCCCCTGCTTCGACCAGGCGGAGCGTCTGTCTCCCACCGATCCGCTGATCGCCAGCCAGCGGCTGCTGTGCCTGAACTACCTGGATCTGTCCGGCGAGCGTCTGCTGGCCGAACACCGGCGCTTCGACGAGCGGTTCGGCCGGAAGGACGGCCGGCCGGCGGCGGCGGCTCCGCACGCCAACCGCCCCGATCCGGAGAAGCGGCTGCGCATCGGCTATCTGTCGGTCGAGTTCCGCGAGCATCTGGGCGCCTATTTCCTGACGCCCCTGTTCGAGGCGGCCGACCGCAGCCGCTTCGAGATCGTCTGCTATTCGATCCTGCCGGACAGCCATGCCGATGCCTACACCGCCCGTTTCAAGGCCCAGGCCAACGGCTGGCGCACCGTCGGCCAGCTGGACGACGAGGCGTTGGAGGCGCAGATCCGTGCCGACGGCATCGACATCCTGGTCGACCTCGCCGGCCATTCGGGGCTGAACCGGTTGCCGATGCTGGCCCGGCGTCCGGCGCCGGTGCAGGTGACGTGGCTCGGCTATCCCAACGGCACCGGCATGGCATCGGTCGACTACCGCATCGTCGATGCGATCAGCGACCCGGTCGGGCCGACCGATGCGCATGCGGTGGAAACGCTGGTCCGGCTGCCCGCCCCCTTCCTGTGCTTCCGGCCGCCCTCCGCCGCCCCGCCGGTGGTGCCGCTGCCGGCGGGCGCCACCGGGGCCGTCACCTTCGGATCCTTCAACAAGCTGTCCAAGATCACCGACGGCACCGTCGCGCTGTGGGCCGAGGTGCTGCGCCGGGTGCCGGACGCGCGCCTGCTGCTGAAGGACCGGCCGCTGTCCGACCCCGGCACCGCCGCCGCGATGCGGGCGCGCTTCGCCGCCGCCGGCATCGACCCGGCGCGGCTCGACCTCGTCGGCTTCATCAAGGATGCGGCAGGGCATCTCGCCGCTTACAACCGCATCGACATCGCGCTCGACCCGCACCCCTACAACGGCACCATCACGACCTGCGACACGCTGTGGATGGGAGCGCCGCTGGTGACGCTGGCGGGCAGCCGCCATGCCGCCCGCGTCGGCGCCAGCCTGATGGCCGCCATCGGCCTGCCGGAGCTGGTCGCCGCCACCCCCGACCGCTACGCCGCCATCGCCGCCGGCCTGGCCGACGACCTGACCCGGCTGATGCGGCTGCGCCTTGGCATGCGCGCGCGGCTGCGGGCATCGGCGCTGTGCGACGAGGCGCGCTTCATGCGCAATCTGGAGACCGCCTACCGGTTGATGTGGCGGCGCTGGTGCGACGCTGCCGCAACCGGGCGCCCGGCTTGACAAGCCCGCCCTCCGGCTTCTACCGATAGCGCCGTCTTCCCCCGCCACCACACCGGACCGCCGCGATGAGCGAAGCGCCGTCTTCTTCCTCCGCCCCCGACACCGCGTCCGCGGTGCACAGCGGGTCGGCCGACCGGTTCGGCTACGAATGGGGCCGCTACGCCGAGCTGAAGGACATCTACGAGGAGCAGTTCCGCCGCTGGACGCCCTTCCTGAAACCCGAGGACTGGCGCGGCCTGACCTTCGTCGACGTCGGCTGCGGCATGGGGCGGAACAGCCACTGGCCGATGAGCTACGGTGCGGCCGGCGGGCTGGCCATCGACATCGACGAGCGCAGCCTGGCGTCCGCCCGCGCGACGCTGGCGCCGCATCCGGCGATGGAGGTGCGCCGCCAGAGCGCCTATGAGCTGAGCGAGGTCGAGCGCTTCGACCTCGCCTTCTCCATCGGCGTCATCCACCATCTGGCCCATCCGGAAACGGCGCTCGCCAACATGGTGCGCGCGGTGAAGCCCGGCGGGCGGGTGATGGTCTGGGTCTATGGCCGCGAGAACAACGGCTGGATCGTCCGCTTCGCCGATCCGCTGCGCAAGGCGCTGTTCAGCCGCCTGCCGATCGGGCTGGTGCATGCGCTGTCCCTGCCGCCGACCGCGCTCCTGTGGCTGGCCCTGCGGCTGGGGCTGGACCGGCTGGAATATTTCCGCCTGATCCGCCGCTTCGACTTCGCGCATCTGCGCTCCATCGTCTTCGACCAGATGCTGCCGAAGATCGCCAACTACTGGCGCCGCAACGAGGTGGAGGCGCTGATGACGGGCGCCGGCCTGGAAGACGTGCAGCTCGCCTGGGTCAACGAGATTTCCTGGGCGGCCATCGGCCGGAGGCCGAACGAATGATAAGGTTCCGGAGGCCGAAGGGATAAGGGGCCGGAGGCCGGGGGAAGGGTCCGGAAGCCACAGGGACAGGATCAAAGAAGCGAGAAAGGCAGCCCTTTATTGCTGACGGCCAGGGTCTTGGGTTAAGAAGCCGCGGTTCCGTGCGACAGTGATCGATCCGCACCGCGGGTCATCTGCGCGATTGAGCGTTGGGGCCAGGCGTTGGGGCCCAAGCCTTGGGGGTTGCCATTTCCGAGTTCTCGCCGGCCTTCATCCAGGCCTACAACACCGGTGCGGCGCTGTTCCAGGCCAACCGCTTCGACGAGGCGGCCACCGTCTACCGCCGCCTGATCGACGAAAACCCGGACATCGCGACACCGCATGCCGCCAGCCTGCATGGCGCCCTGGGCCTGTGCCTGCGCGCCGCCGGTCGGCCGGACGAGGCGATGGAGCCGCTGCGCCGGGCGCTGCGGCTGAAACCCGACCATCTGGACGCGCTGAACGCGCTGGGCGGCATCCTGCTCGACCACCGCCACATCGAGCATGCGTTGATCGCGTTCCGCGAACTGGCGAAGCTGAAGCCCGACTATCCGGGAGCGCTGCTGACCCTGGGCAACCTGTTCATGTTCAGCGGCGACGGCGGGCGGGCGCGCGCCGTTTACCGGCTGGCCCTGGCCGTCGAGCCGGATGTGGCCGTCAACCACAACAATTTGGGCGCGGTCAGCCTCAGCCTCGGCCATCTGCAGGACGCGGCGCTGAACTACCGCCGCGCGCTCGCCATCGATGTCGGCAAGCCGGAATACCGCAAGAATCTCGGCACCTGCCTGCTGATGGCCGGAGACTACGCCAACGGCACCGTCGCCTATGAGGGCCGGCTGGAGCAGGGGGTCTGGCGCAAGCGCAACATGCCGGGCGTCCTGTGGCGGGACCAGCCGCTGGCAGGCAAGACCCTGCTGGTGCATTTCGAGCAGGGGCTGGGCGATTCCTTCCAGTATATCCGTTATGCCGGGGTGCTGAAGGGCATGGGCGCGCGGGTGCTCTACGAATGCCAGCCGGCGCTGAAGCGCGTGCTGTCGACCGCTCCGGATCTGGACGGGTTGTTCGCCCTCGGCGAGCCGCTGCCGCCTTACGACTACCACATCTCGCTGATGAGCCTGATGCACCGGCTGGGCACCACCCCCGACACCGTCCCCGGCGGCGTTCCCTATCTGCGGGCGGAACCGCAGTTGCAGGCCGGCTGGGCGGAGCGGCTGGACCGGCTGGAGGGCGGCAAGCGCCCGGACTTGCGCATCGGCATCAACTGGCACGGCAACGAGACCGGCAAGTCGATCCCGCTGGAGTGTTTCGAGGCGATGGGAGCGCTGCCCGGCGTCCGGCTCTACAGCCTGCAGAAGGTGTCGGGCCTGGACCATCTGGAGCGCTTGCGCGACCGGGTGGCGCTGACCGAGCTGGGGGCGGATTTCGACGCCGGGCCGGACGCCTTCCTCGACACCGCCGCGGTGATGGCCAACCTGGACCTGATCGTCACCTGCGACACCTCGGTCTGCCATCTGGCCGGCGCCATGGGGCGGCCGACCTGGGTGGTGCTGAAATGGTTCGCCGACTGGCGCTGGATGCGCGACCGGCTCGACAGCCCCTGGTACCCGACGATGCGCCTGTTCCGCCAGGCCAGGCCCGACGACTGGGCCGAGGCGATGGCCAGGGTGACGGCGGAGGTGGCGGCTGAAATCCAAATCCGGAACGGCGCTCTCGCCGGGGAGGCGCGGCGATGACGCTGAACGAGGCATTCCGGCTGGCGCTGGACCATTTCCGGGCCGGCCGCGCGGCCGAGGCGGAGCAGGTGTGCCGGGCGATCCTGAACGCCGTTCCCGGCCAGGGCGAGGTCACCCAGCTGCTGGGCACGGTGGTGATGATGCAGAACCGCCCGCAGGAGGCGGAGACCATCCTGCGCCAGTCGATCGCCGCCAAACCCGACCTGCCCGACAGCCACGGCAATCTCGGCACCGTGCTGCAGTCCCTGGGCCGCATGGGCGAGTCCCTGGCCGCGCACGACCGCTGCGTCCAGCTGACACCCGGCACGCCGGAAGGCTATGTCAACCGCGGTTCGACACGGCTGGCGCTCGGCGACCGCAACGGGGCGGCGACCGATTTCGCCCGCGCGCTGACGCTGCGGCCGATCGACGCGCTCGCCGCCACCAATCTCGGCGTGGCTCTGCGCGAGGGGCAGCGGATGGCCGAGGGACTCCGCGCCCTGGCACGGGCGCTGGTCGTCGAACCCGGCAGTGGCGAGGCGATGCTCGCCTATGCCCATGCCCTGCGCGAACTCGGCCGCCTGGACGAGGCTGAGACCGCCTATGCCAGGGCGGTGAGGCTGACGCCGGCCAAGACCGACGCGCTGTGCTACCACCTCTATCTCAAGCAGACCCTGTGCGCCTGGGACGAGTACGACCGGCTGTGCGCCCGGGTGACGGCGACCATCGACTGCGACGGCGGTGTCGTCATTCCGCTGGCCACCCTGTCGATCGACACCACGCCGGCCCAGCAGGACCGCTCCGCCCGGCTGTTCTACGACCGGCTGGTCAAGCGTCCCGCCGCCCCGCCGATGCCGGCCCGGCCCGACAGCCGGCCCGACAGCCGCTTGCGCATCGCCTATGTCTCGGCCGATTTCCACGAGCACGCCACCGCCTATCTGGCGGCCGAGCTGTTCGAGCTGCATGACCGCGCCCGCTTCGAGGTGCTGGCCTACTCCTACGGACCCGACGACGGCAGCGCCATGCGCCAGCGGCTGGTGAAGGCCTTCGACCGCTTCCGCGACATCCGCAGCGTGCCGCTGGACGCGGTCGCCCGCTGCATGGCCGACGACGGCGTCGACATCATGATCGACCTGAAGGGCTATACCAAGCAGACCAGGCTGGACCTGCTGTCGCGCCGGCTGGCGCCGGTCGAGGTCAGTTATTTGGGCTATCCCGGCACCATCGGCTGCCCCTACATGGACTATGTGATCGGCGACCGCTTCGTCACCCCGCCGGAGCATCAGCCCTTCTACGCCGAGCGGCTGGCGATCCTGCCCGACGCCTATCAGATCAACGACCGCCGCCGCCCGCTGCCCGATCAGGATCCCGGCCGCGTGCCCTCGCGCAGCCAGTGCGGCCTGCCGGAGGACGGCGTCGTCTTCGCCGCCTTCAACACCGCCTACAAGATCAGCCCCACCATGTTCGCCCTGTGGATGCGCATCCTGAAGCGCGTGCCGGGATCGGTGCTGTGGCTGTTCGAGGCCAATCCGCGCGCCGCCGCCAACCTGAAGGCGACGGCAGCCACCCAGGGCGTCGACCCGGCCCGGCTGGTCTTCGCCCCGCCCCGCCCGCTGGCCGACCACATCGCCCGTTACCGCGTCGCCGATCTGGCGCTCGACACCCTGCCCTACACCGGCCACACCACCACCAGCGATGCGCTGTGGGCGGGCTGCCCGGTGGTGACCTGCCTGGGCGGGACCTTCGCCTCCAGGGTGGCGGCGAGCCTGCTGAATGCAGCCGGTCTGCCCGACACCGTCACCCGCTCGCTGGACGGGTACGAGGATCTGGCGGTGGCGCTCGCCGGCGATCCGGACCGGCGCGCGGGCTTGCGCAAGCGGCTGGAGGACGGACGCATGACGGCGCCGCTGTTCGACAGCAACCGCTTCACCCGGAACCTGGAGCGCGCCTATCAGGTCATGTGGTCGCTGCACAAGGCCGGCAAGCCGCCGCAGGGATTCATCCTGCCCGCCGGCTGAGAACGGACGAGCGGGAAGAGCCTCTTCCCGTTCCGCCCTACCGGCAATTTTCAGCGCGGATGCAGACAGAATCTGTTTCAAGGTTGTAATATACCACAAAAGACCTAACCCGCTTGATGTTATTTTGTTAGCATACCCCTTCAGAGATGTCTGTTTGTTGGTATGGCTGAGAAAATGGCGGTCGTTTCTTCGAGATCTAAGCTTTCTTCGGGTGCTTCGATCCTTCCCCTTTCTTGGGGGTTGCCTCCCCATGCGCCCTCATCAGCCCTGGGTCGTCATGCCGCCGCCGCGACTGTCGTGCCGGAGGGTGCCCGATGAACGCGATCAGCCCGGTCAAGGCCGACCCTGGCAAGACCGCCACCTATCAGGGGCGGTTGGAGTTCGTGACGACCAACAAGATCTATGGCTGGCTGCACAACCAGAGCAACCCGATGGAGGAATGCCTGGTCGACCTCCATGTCGATGGGCGTTTCCTTGGCACCTATGCCTGCAACGAGCACCACAAGGCGCTGAGCGGACTGCCGGGACGCAACGGCTTCCTCGCCTTCAACATCCCCCTGCCCGCCGGCCTGCTGTCGATCGACGGCTGCTGTGTCGACCTCAAGATCCACGGCACCCGGATGTCGATCCCGGGCGCGCCCGTCGTCACCGGCCTTCACCGGGCGGTGATCGACACGGCCCTGTCCGGGATGACGCCGGAGCGCCAGGCCCTGTGCGTCAGCGCGCTCTGCGAGACGACGAACCAGACCAAGCGCGGGCGCGACCGGATCGAGAGCGCGCGGCTGCTCCGGCCAGCAGACGGGTTCGAGGGAAGCGAACTGACGGTCGGCGCCTTCCTTGCGCACCAGCTTTACCGCTTGCAGGAGCAGCATAATTTCCATCTGCGCAGTGCCGCCGACCTGACCCGCTTCCTGGTGCAGCACGCTGAGCGCTTCACGCTGGCCGACCATGCCTGGTGCCCTCTGCCGGCCGATGTGAAGGCTTATCTGGCCTCGGGCGAAGAGGACGCCGCCGGCTTCTTCCGCTCGCGCCTGCTGTCGGCCTACCAGACGGGCGACACTGTCGATGGCGGGGGCGCCGGCGGGAGCGGGGGCGATGCGCTGTGCAACCTTGTCCATTGGATGTTCGGCAAGGCGCGCCTGCCCAAGGAGGCCCTGTCCTCCCGCCATGTGGAGGATCTGAATGCGCCGTCCCGGATCGACCGCCACGGCCTGATCTCGCGCTTCTATGCCGGGATGCACGGCCGCGACCCCGAACTGGCCGCCGCGTTCGACCCGCGCGACGAGCGGGGACTGTTCCCCCTGCTGCTGGCGATCTCGCTGTGGCTGATCCGCTGGAACCTCGACGATCTGTTCCTGCCGCCGGAGGTGAGCGCGCTCCTCGATGCGCCGATCCAGCATGACGGAGAGGTCATGACCGGGCTCGGCTATTTCTGCAGCCGCCTGGGCGTGCCGGGCTCGCAAACGCTCAGCCTGGCGTCGCTGCGCCAGCGGCAATCCGCACCGGTGGCCCGCCACCTGCCGCGCGCGCCGCAGGCGAAGGGCGTCAACCTGTTCGGCTACTTCGACGGCGGCACCGGGATCAGCCGCAATGCCCTGTTCTCCCGCGATATCCTGCAGGATGCCGGCTTCGGCGTGACGATGCCGGTCATGGCCGTGCCCGGCCGTCATGCCGGCGAGGAGCTCTACCCGGTCAACCTGATCCATTTCGGCCTGCTCGGCGCCCCGGGCGACATGATCAATCATGGGCTGGCGCGCTTTGCCGGTGCGTACAACATCGGCTTTTTCCTGTGGGAAACCAGCGCGTTGCCCCGCTCGGCCCATCTGGCGCTGGAGATGATGGACGAGGTGTGGACGATGTCGGCCTTCTGCGCCGACGCATTGGCCCAGCATTTCACCGGTCCCATCCACATCGTGCCCAACTGTGTCGACGAGCGCGTGTTGAAAGCCCGGGCCGTCGATCGGCCGAAGACCGAGCCCTTCACCTTCTATTTCTGCTTCGACGCCCGCAGCTGGTACACGCGCAAGAACCCGTTGGCGGTGGCCCGCGCCTTCCAGAAAGCCTTCCCCACCGAAAAGGGGGTTCGGCTTGTGCTGCGCATCCGCTACCGCCAGACCAGCCGGAGCGTCGCCGACCTGGCCCACAAGCTGGACCTCGACCGTCTGGTCGGCCGCGATCCCCGCATCGTCGTGCGCGACCGCGAGCTGTCCTACGCCGACTCGCTGGCCGAGATGCGCTCTTGCGACGCCTATGTTTCGCTCCACCGGGCCGAGGGCTTCGGCTACACCATGGTGGAGGCGATGATGATGGGCAAGCCGGTGATCGCGTCGCGCTATTCGGCCAACCTCGACTATATGAGCGACGAGACCGGCTTTCTGGTCGGCGGCCGGGAGCGTTATCTGGACAGCGACGAGTATCTCGGCGTCACCCCCGGTGCCCGCTGGTTCGAGCCCGATGTCGGCCTGGCAGCCGAAGCGATGCGGCAGGTCTGGGAAGACCGGGAGGAGGCCGCACGGCGGGCAGAGGCTGGCTCCGCCCTGGTCCGCAAGCGCTTCTCCCGTCCGGCGCTGCAGGAGCTCTATGCCGCACGCCTTCACGCCGTGCTGGCAGGCGGTATCTCAGCCATGGCAGAGGTGTGACCGATCAAAGACCGCATGTGGCACGCTTGCCCCACAGGTATTGCTTTGCTTCAATCATATCCCTCGACTTGGCCTAAAAATTTCCTGGACTTTGCCGATATTCCTCCACGTCTCCCACACTCCACAGCACGCCCTCCATCATTCGCCAGTATTAAGGTGGTGCCGATTTTCACCTAAGATTGATCAATCAATACTGAGAGTGCCCTTTGATGTGACATCGTTTCTTAGGAACACAATAAAGTTGATTTTGTTTGCGTGCTTTGGGTATGGATCAATCGGGGATTGCTCTGACATTTCGGCTATTGCTTTCGCCCAGAGTGGAGGCATCGCAACAGGGTAGGCAAAGCGGCATCTCACCCTTTTAGATAGTCAATGCATGCGGAGCGTCGCAATCCAGGGTGATAAATCCGCAGAGATGGGGCCAAGCCGAAGGGGATATGGTGGGGAAGACGGGGATGGATGGCGGTCTGAACCTGGGGGGAAACACAGCGGCGCCGACACATGGGCGGGATGCCGCAGTCCCCTCCAGTCTTGAAGATGCGTTCAACGGCTATCGTCTTTTCCTCGGCCGCCATCCGGCCAACGTCGAGGAAATCACGGTTGCCATCAACTGCACGCTTGGCGAATTCCTCAGCCACTACCTGATGCGCGGCGAGTTTCTCACCGGCATCGTCGCCAGCCTCACCGGCACTGCCGCGCTGCCACACATCACCCTGGCGCCGGCGCCGGACGAGGGCTTGAGACACTGGGCGCTGGAGCGCCTGCCCCTGTCGGGCACCGCGCGTGAGCATCTTGCCACCAGCTGCTCCTGGCGCTTCTGGCTGCTGACCATCCTGCGCGACGAGGGTTTCCGCGCCGGCCTGCCGACCGCGGTGGCCGAGTGGCTGGCGGGCTCCGGTCTGCAGGGCAAGCTGGCAGCGCTTGATCTCGCTCCCACCCGCCGCCTGATCGGGGAAGCCTCGCACAACGGGGCCGGCACCATCATGGGGTGGTGCGCCAATGCCAGCGATGTTTCCGAGCGCGTCGTGCTGGAATTGCATCTGGGCGAACGCTTCATCGGGGCGGTGCGCTGCGAGCGCTTCGTCCCCGGTTTGGGCGAGCGCATCGGCGGCAGCGGCGATCATGGCTTTGCCTTCGACATCCCCGCCGCCCATGCCGATCTGACCGCCCGCGGTGCGATGCTGCGCATCCGCGACGCCCATTCCAAGCTGCCCTTCGGCGCGGACCTCTACCTCAAGACCAACCTGCCGGCCGCACTCGACGATCTCGGCCGCATGCTCGGTGCGATCCAGTCGATGAAGGAGATGCTCGCCAGCCTGGAACAGCAGTTTCCTCAGCTTCTTCGCTCTGTCAGCCCGCCGCTGTCCGCCTATGGTGCCTTGAAGGCGCAGCGGCTTCTTCCCTGCCATCGTCCGAAGGATCTGCAGATTCAGAAGGACCTGCAGACTCCGAAGGAGCGGCAGGCCGCCGCCGGTCCTGCTGCGGGGGTGGCATCAGAGCCGGCGATAAACGTGATCCTGCTGGAAACGGCGCTCGAAGCGGCAGCGCTGCGCCGCCTGCTGGCTTCGCTGGACAGCCAGGGCCATGGTCGCTGGACACTGAGCGTGCTGGGCGACGACGACAGGCTCGGCGACGATGTCCGCACACTGATCCGTCCGCTGGCGAGCGACGGCCGTGCGACCTTCGTCACAGCGGCAGCCCTGCCGCGACTGCTGGCCAGCCCCTCCGGTTTGGGCGCCGCTGCGGCCCATCTTGTGGTCGGCCGTCCTGGTACCCTGCGGCCGGACGCGCTGACCGCCTTCCTGGCGGGGCTGGAGCTGGCATCGGCCAATCCGGGATCTGTCTCCTACAGCGACCATGACGTCCTGCTCGGCACCCGCAACGGGATGCCGGTGCAGGTCACGCCGGTCTTCAAGCCCGGTTTCGACCCGGTGATGCTGATGGCCTGCGATTATGCCGGCCCGATCGTCATGGTGACTCCGGACGCCCTGCTGAAGGCCCTTGCCATCGCCGACGGCGTTCCGCCGTCGGCGATGCATGACCTGATGCTGCGCCTGAGCGATTGCGTGGCCGCAGACGCGATCCGTCACATCCCATCTATGCTCTATAGTCTGGAGCAACCGGTCGATCTGCGCAGCCCCGATGGCCTGCCCCGCCTGCTGACGGGCGACCCCTCGGCGCTGGAGGCTTGGGCGGCACGCCGTGGGCTGACGGCGGAGATCCGGCGGACCCTGGTGGTCAGCCAGGACGAGGAGGCCCGGCAGACGCTGGCCGAGCCTTGCGACATCACGCTTCGTCCAGCAACCTATCCCTCCGTCAGCGTCATCGTGCCGACCAGGAACTCGCCGGTCCTGCTGCGCAACTGTCTGGACTCGCTCCTGCGCACGCGCCAGGCCTATCCAGGCCCGATGCAGATCCTGGTGATCGACCATCAGAACGAGGATCCCGAAAGCGTCTCCCTGATCGCCGCCATGAAGGCCCAGCGCAACGTCGACGTCATGCCCTACCGCGGGACCTTCAATTGGGCGGTGATGAACAACCTCGCCGCGGAACAGGCCAGAGGTGAAGTCCTGGCCTTCCTGAACGACGACACCATGGCCACCGACCTCGGATGGCTGGCCCGCGCAGTGGCGACGCTCGGATTGCCCGAGGCGGGGGTGGTGGGGGGACGACTGCTCTACGGCGACGGCAGCATCCAGCATGCCGGTGTCGTCACCAGCCACGAGCAGGGAGCGATTCACGAAGGGATCGGCATGCCCGGCGACGAGGGGGGCTATCTGGGCCGCAACCTTGTTCTGCGCTCCGCCGCCGCCGTGACCGGCGCCTGCCTGATCACCCCGAGGACCGTGTTTGAAGCGGTCGGTGGTTTCGATGCCGGATGGCCGATGAACTGGAACGACATCACCTATTGCCTGGCGGTCCGCAAGGCCGGGTGGCGGGTGATCTACGATCCCCGGGTCAGCCTGTATCACCATGAATCGAAGACACGTGGCTATCTGCTCGGCCAAGCCGCCCGTGACCTTCACCAGGACGATCTGCGCCGGCTGCGGAGCGGATGGGGAGGGCTGCTTGCGGATCCCTTCCACAATCCTGCTTTCAACCGCCAGGGCATGCCCTTCACGAGGATCGCGCTGTGAGCAGGCCGCATGCCCCGTCGCCGGGCATGGATGCCGCCCAGCCCCCAGCCTCCGGGGACCAAGTCCCGACGGATGT
Source organism: Azospirillum sp. B506 (assembly GCF_000333595.1). GTDB lineage: Bacteria > Pseudomonadota > Alphaproteobacteria > Azospirillales > Azospirillaceae > Azospirillum. Next base: position 37,288 of record NZ_BADK01000748.1, on the reverse strand, counting down.
CCCGGCAAACGACCGCTGGCTGGACGCCGTGAAGGAGACCATCTGGCTGACCCGTGAGGATTTGCGCCTTCTGTTCAAGGAGGACCGGGCGAGCTTCGATTGCTGGCTGCTCCTTCACGGCACACGGGAGTATCGCGCGCTCCGCGAGGTTGGGATCGAGCAGCCCCTGTTGACCGAGCCTGCTCCGGAGGCTTTTCCGGCGGTGCGCCCGGTGCTGACCCGCTTTCTGAAGCAGATCTGGACAATGCGCGCCGACCTGCAGGCGAACTTCGATCTTCGAACGGTGCCCGGGCAGCAGGAATTCGTCTGGTGGTGCTTCACCCATGGCATGGCCGAACTGGAACTCGGGCGCTTCGTCACCGACGAACAGAAGCGTTACCTGAACGAACCGGTCGACACCCTGTCGGCCGGCGGGCTGCAGCCCGTCACCCGGCTGATGCAACGCCTGTGGGAACAAAGACCGGAGCTTCAGGCCGCTTTTCCTCTCGACAGCAAGCGGGGACGTGCGGCCCTGATCATCTGGTATTTCACCACAGGGTTGGCCGAACTGCGGCTCGATGCCCTGCTGGACGACGGGCAGATACGGATCCTGAAATCCCCCGTCAGCGACAGGGCTCCCGCCGTAAGCATAGCTTCGGCGATGATCTGGTCGAACGCCCCGGCATTGCAAAGGCGCTTTCCCGACCCTGGCGATCCCGTCTTTGCGCAGTGGGCCGAAAGCGATGGACGCCGGGCGCATCCGCTGCTGGAACGGCTTGCCGCAGCCTCCGTACAGTCGGATGTGGCGGCGCCGGCGATCCGGCATGGGGCCGTTGAGATGGCGAAGGGGGTCAATCTCATCGGCTATGCCCGCGGGCAGCTAGGCATCGGCGAGGATGTCCGCCAGGCTGCTTTCGCCCTCCAGGCCGCGGGGGTGCCGTTCAGCATTTATAACATAGAGCCGGGGCGGGAGGTTTCCCAGGACGATCACAGCGTCCAGTCCCTGATCGGCGACCGGCTGCCCTATGCGGTCAATTTGCTCTGCACCACCGGGATAGAGACCGCAAGGCTGGCGGCGACAGACGGAAAAAGCCTGTTCGAGGGACGCCATACGATCGGCTATTGGCCGTGGGAACTGCCGGAATGGCCGTCGGCTTGGCGCCATGCCTATGACTTCGTCGACGAGATCTGGGCATCGAGCCGCTACAGCTTCGATGCCTATCGGAAGAGCAGCCCCAAGCCGGTGCGTCACCTGCCGCCGGCAGTCTCCACCGATGACACCGCCAATCTGCAACGGCCCGATTTCGGGCTCCCGGACGACCGCTTCCTGTTCGTGTTCGCCTTCGACGCGCTGTCCAGCTTCTCCCGGAAGAATCCGCAGGCCTGCGTGCGCGCTTTCCAGCAGGCTTTCCCGCTTGGTCGTGAACCGGTCGGGCTGGTGATAAAGGCGATGCGGGCCGTTGCCGAACACCCCGTATGGCGGGAAATCCTGGACGCGGCGGCCGCCGACCCGCGGATCTTCATTGTCGACCGCACGTTCGACAAGGCGGCCGTGCTCGACCTGTACCGGTCCTGCGACGCTTTCCTGTCCCTGCACCGGGCGGAAGGGTTCGGACGCGGCATCGCCGAGGCGATGATGCTGGGCAAGCCGGCGATCGTCACCGGTTTTTCGGGAAACATGGATTTCACCACGCCCGGTACCGCCGCGCTGGTAGACCACGGGATGCGGGCCGTAGCGCCCGGGGAATATCCCTTCGCCGACGGCTTGTCCTGGGCCGATCCCGATGTCGACCACGCCGCCTGGTGGATGCGCCGGCTGGTCGAAGACCCGTGTCTGCGATGCCGGCTTGCGGACCAGGGACGCGCACTGACGCGAGCGACCTATGCGCCGATCGCCGTCGGACAGGGCTATGCCGCCCTGCTCGGCCATGCGGCGGTCTGAGGGCGCGCCCATGCATCTGGATAGGCATCTGGACAGCGTTTCCCCAATCGGGGCGCAGAACCGATCAGGCAATCGAAGAAAGCAGGTGGACGGAAGGCTGGCGAGCGCCTGGGAGCATTCCGGATAGAGCCATTCCGAATCGGCAGGGTGCATGTGCCAGAACTTCTTACGGCAGAATATTTCCCTGAAAAGGGATAAGTGAAGGAGATGAGTAGTATGGAGAAGCAGCAAATCCTTATTACGGGAGGCTGTGGCTTTGTCGGCAGGCACCTTACGGCAGCTCTGTTGGCGGAAAACAACAATGAGATCTGGATCGTCGATGACCTGAGCATCGGCCGCCACCCGAGCAAGTGGGAGACGCCGGCCCTCGTTGCCGCCGGAACCGACGACGGCGTGGAGCATTTCCGCACCGCCGACGGCCAGACCATTCATTTCCTCAACAGCGACTTCGCCGTTCTCGCCTATGCCGAACTCAAGCGGGGGCCGGCTCTGCACTTCCCCATGCTGCCCAAGTTCGACGAGATTTACCATCTGGCCTCGGTGGTCGGCGGGCGCATGATCATCGACGGCGATCCGCTTGCCGTCGGCATCGACCTGTCGATCGACGCCGCCTTCTTCCTCTGGGCTGCCAAGGTCAATCGCCCGGAGCGCATCCTGTATGCTTCCTCCAGCGCCTCCTACCCGATCTCGCTGCAGCGCGATGGCGAGGCGATGGCACTGGAGGAGGCGATGATCGACTTCGGCGATACGCTGGGGAAGCCGGACTTCACCTACGGATGGAGCAAGCTGACCGGCGAGTATCTGGGCCGCATCGCAGCCAAGCAGTACGGGCTGAATGTCGGCGTCGTCCGCCCCTTCTCCGGCTATGGCGAAGACCAGGATCCCTCCTATCCGGTTCCGGCGATCGCCCTGCGCGTCGCAGCGCGCCAGAAACCGGTGCGCGTCTGGGGCAGCGGCCTGCAGGGACGCGACTTCGTCCACATCGACGACTGCTGCCAGGCCTGCATCCGTACGGCCCGCAAGATCACTGACGGGTCGGCGGTCAATATCGGATCGGGCGTTCTCACCTCCTTCCGCGATCTGGCGCGGCTGATGATCGACATCGAGGGGTACGACGCCGATGTGCAGGGGACGGACAACCGCCCGGTCGGCGTTGCTCAGCGCTACTGCAATCCGGAACACATGGAACGGACGCTCGGCTGGAAACCGGAAATCTCGCTGCGTGATGGCATGTCGCGTGTCGTCGCCATGGCCCACCGCCGCCTGGAAATGGGATTCAAGCCGGAACTTTAGGATGTGATCGGCTCAAGCGGACTCGCTTGAAGCACGAAGCACACGGCAAAAGCCAAAAAGCCTGGATGGGGAACGGCCGGCCTTCGGGCCGGCCAGGCTGCAAAGTCAGGGGAACGTCATGAAGTCCAAAGGCGTCGAGGGAACGATCACACCCGTCATCCTGTCCGGCGGTTCGGGAAGCCGGCTGTGGCCGCTGTCGCGGTCGCTGTATCCGAAGCAGTTCCTGCCTTTGGCAAGCGAATTGACGATGATGCAGGAAACCGTTCTTCGCATCGTCGACAAACGCTTCGCAAGGCCCTTCGTCATCTGCAACGAGGAGCACCGTTTCATCGTGGCGGAGCAGCTGCGTGCGCGGGCCTGCCAGCCGGCCGAGATCATCCTGGAGCCGGTCGGCCGTAACACCGCCCCGGCCGCCTGCGTCGCAGCCCTCAAGCTTCTGGAAACGGACAAGGATGCGCTGATGCTGGTGATGCCGTCCGATCACGTCATCGTCTATCCGGAGCGCTTTCTTGAGGCAGTGAGCCGGGCGGCCGGCGCCGCCGCGGATGGAGCACTGGTGACCTTCGGCATCACACCGGAACACGCAGAAACCGGATATGGCTATATCAAGGCCGGCGCAGCACTGGAGGGGCATGACGGTGTCTGTGCCGTCGAGCGTTTCGTCGAGAAGCCCGACCAACCGACCGCAACCTCCTATCTTGAGGACGGATCCTATCTCTGGAACAGTGGCATCTTCCTGTTTTCCGCCGCCGCCTATCTGGCGGAGCTGGAACGCCACACCCCCGCCATGGTCGCAGCCTGTCGCGCCGCCCTGTCCCAGGCGGAACGCGACCTGATGTTCTGCCGGCTTGCTTCCGCAGCCTTTGACGCCTCCCCGTCGGATTCCATCGATTACGCGGTGATGGAAAAGACCGGGCGGGCTGCGGTCGTCCCGGTCAGCATGGGCTGGAACGACGTCGGCGCATGGTCCGCTCTGTGGGACATCGGCAATCGGGATGCGTCGGGCAATGTGACCCAAGGCGACGTCATCCTGCACAATACACGCGACACTTATGTACGGTCAGACCACCGCTTGGTTGCCGTGGCTGGCCTGGATAACATCGTCGTGATTGAGACCGACGACGCCGTTCTCGTCACCGACCGCGCCCATGCGCAGGATGTGAAGCAGATCGCCGAACGTCTCAAGGTCGAAGAACGGCCCGAACACGCTTGTCACACCACGGTCCACCGGCCGTGGGGCTCCTATCGCGGCGTCGACCGGGGCAAGCGGTTCCAGGTCAAGCGGATCGTCGTCAATCCGGGCGAGCGATTGTCGCTGCAACTGCACCATCACCGGGCGGAACACTGGATCGTCGTACAGGGAACCGCCCTGGTGACCCGGGGAGAAGAGCGTCTCTTCTTCTACGAGGATCAATCCGTCTATATCCCGATGGGGACCCCTCACAGGCTGGAAAACCCCGGCAAAGTGCCGCTGCATCTGATCGAAATTCAGACTGGCGGATATCTCGGCGAAGACGATATAATACGATTGGATGATGCATACGGACGGACAGCATTAACCCATCACCAAACGACAGAGGAAGCCCTCTAGAGTTTTGTGTTTAGGGTTTGTGTAATTCTTGACACAAAGCATCACACAGTCCCGCTCTGCAATCAATCATTAGTCAAAAGTCGTCCTTGGGAAGACAGGAAAATGCGCAAAGAAACTGCTTCAGTAGCGAACTTCGAGAAAGAAGTATCTGACGCATACACCAACATTCTCGGACGGCATGTTGACCCGACTGGATTGAGAGACTACTCCGTTGCAATGGCGAATGGTCTTTCAAGTGAAAATCTTATACTCCTGCTGGCAAGTTCAGAAGAGTTTTTTCTGAAACGTCGCAAGCATTGCGAAGTTGTAGCAATACTTTTGAATGGCAGCAGAGGGACAATAACCAAATCACCCCGTTGGAATAAGTTTCTCGAAAATATGCTCTCGGGGGCAGATATCTCCGAATGCTTAAATTATCTTGCTCATAAGGCGGATAATATTCGAGTGCGTGGGAATAGCGGTTTTTCTATTTTGCGATCTCCTGAGCAGTCATTCGCAATTTCCTTGAGTGGATATTATCAGGGAAAGCTGTCCGGATGGGCCATCAATCTTGACAACCCGATGAAAACTGTGCATGTAAGAGGTTCGGTCTGCAAAAGAAGCGCATTCACAAATACAGAACACAAGAAGCACTCAAATGGAATCATGCAAATTGATTCCAATTTCGGTGAATTTAATCTCTCAATTTCTTCTAACTCGCTCGATGGTGATTTTTTCCCGTTTGATGTTTCATCGGAAAAAGAAAACGTTATGAATATCAGATTCCCAATTTCTGGTATTCGCGATATCAACAAAATCAAAGACTATGTTGAAAAGCCAGTTCCTGTGAGCATTGTCGGGAAACTGACGATGAGCAACGGCATTGGAATGCATTCTTTTGCATTTTATCGCTGTCTCAAAGATAGAATTGAACTTCAGGTAATTGACACTCGCAAAAATGAGAGCGACGTATATCAGACAGATGACAGCATGCTTGCTGATATCGTGCAGGACGGAGCGGAACCACGGCCATCTGATGTATCCGTGTTTACAGACGTCCTCTGGAATGGGAAAGGCGACACCAACTTTAAGCGTGTCCCGCCGAGCACCGTTCGTTATGCGTACGTTGTTTTTGATTCAAGCTATATCCCGGTAAAGTGGGTCAATATTCTTAACGAAAATTTTGACGCCGCTCTTGTCCCCAGTGAAAACCTCGTTGAAGTCCTTCAAAATTCCGGTGTGGCTGTTCCGGTCTTTACACTCCCGCTTGCGCTGGATCTACGGGAGTTCCAACATCTTCGTCGCTTCCGCACCGCCAATCGTGCCCGCAGCGGGCAGTTTCTGTTTGGCTGTATCGCGGGATATGGACAGCGCAAGAACATAAAGCTCTTGATCGACGCATTCCACAGTGAATTCAAAACTGCGGAGGATGTGCAGCTGATCATCCATAGCAACGTTAATTTCAACAATCACTATGAGGAGCTCTCCAAGTACATCAGTACTCTGGGAGTGGAAAACATCATACTTAGCTGTGGGAACCTGTCTGATTTCGAGTTCCTGCGCCTTTTCGCGTCTTTTGACTGCTTTGTGCAGATTTCAAAAGGCGAAGGATATTCGATTCCACCACGCCAGGCACTGGCGGCTGGGATGCCGGTCATACTCTCAAACAACAGCGCGCATAAAGCCATATGCGAAAGCGGCATGGCGATCAGCATCCCATCAGACATTCCTGAGCCAGCGCTGTACGAGTCCATCGATGGACAAAATATTGGACTCCAATATGATTGCAATATTTTGGATGTTCAGAAGGCTCTTTCTGATGTCTACACCAATTTCCAAAAGTATTATTTGAAGTCTACGGAGCGTAAAAAGTGGGCATCTCAATTCTCAATAGAGAATCTTAAGGAAAATTATTCGACGGCAGTTCAGCCCAAAGATGTCTTTTTTGGGAAAAGGAACTCCATTGAGAAAAATTACCTGGAAACAAATTCTTTGAGCTTGTACAGGAAATTTTCCGATCTGAAGAAGATGAGGCGTTCCAGTGTACAGGATCGTCAAAGAATTGTTGTGCCTGGGCATGATGGTGGCTTTCTTTCAGTTTTCAATACTTTCATATCTCATCTGGTTTGGAATATCGGCCGAGATGAAGTGGAGTACCTGATCCCTGACTGGCGAATTGATCGAATTCAGGAATACAGAAAGTCCTCCAAGTTTCAAAGCTTCTGCTATGGACGACCTGAGGATGGGAATTTGTGGCTGAAGCTATTCAATCCCCTCCATGAGATAGATCTGCCTGAAGAAGCCTACAATGATCGGGATTTTCTGGAAAATGACGTTATATACTATGATGATTACAATGAGAAAAATGAGCCTCTTCTGACGTATGTGCATGCATATAAGCTTTATAAGAAAGATGATTTCAAGAAGTGGCGGAAATGGTACAATAACTTTCTCAGGAAACACGTTTCTCTTAGGGAAAATCTTAGGACAGAAATTGAATTTTTCAGAAGAACAAAAATGAATGGTAAATATTGTATCGGCGCTCATGTCCGACATCCATCTCACGGCATTGAGCAGCCAGGAGCTCGTATGCCGACTGTGGATCTTTATATTCATCATATATTGATGAAAATATCTAAACTTGGGCATGAAAACTATGTTGTCTTCCTTGCGACAGACCAGGAGTCCATCACTCATCGCTTCAAGGAAATCTTTGGGGATCGAGTTTGCTTCCGTAACGACGTAAAGCGCACAACTCTTAAAGATGATGAGCGTTTTAACAAGCTATCCCTGACAGAGCAAATGGCTGAAGGGCACCAGATTCAGCACTTGACAGCCGCCGATTCCAAGAGTTGGTCGATCCGCATGGCAGAGGAAGTAATCATAGATACATTCCTTTTGGCATCATGTGATACTGTCATCCATACTACGAGTAACATTGCCACGGCTGTCAGCTACATCAACCCAGAGCTGGAGATGATATACTGTGAATAATAACGCAGAAGACAAAAAGAGGGCTGAGTACTTGTACCAGCAAGGACTATTCATCAACCGTCTCAAAGATATATATGGGATGCACATAGATTATGAGTACATTCTTGAAAAAAGCTATCGTAGATTCTTAAAAAGAGGCGACATAATAATAGATGTCGGCGCGCACAGCGGCAGGCATTCGCAGCATTTCGTGGATATTGTTGGGGAATCCGGCCGCGTAATCGCTTTCGAGCCTCTTGACTATTTTTGGAGGATCACGAGCGAAAAGCTGAAGCCTTACTCCTGGTTTGAATGTCACAATGTTGCTTTGTCAAACTACAACGGTGTTTCAGAATTTACTGTTGCGCGTGGCACGCCTGAGGAGAGCGGGCTGAAAAGGAAAGAGTATATTTATCCAGAGCGAGCCGACCCTGAGCAAGTGCAAGTCGATGTCAGATGTCTTGATAATTATACAACAAATCTTGAGGGAGTTTCTTATATAAAGATAGATATAGAAGGAGGGGAGATTGATTGTATCAAAGGAGGGATCGATTCTATAAAAAAATTTAGACCAATATTAAGTATAGAATATGGATGGAATGGTTATAGTAGATATGGTTATAAAAAATCTGATATATTTAATATATCAAAATCAATTGGATACAGCATAACTGATATATTTTCTATTCATATTCCGAATATAGATGAGTGGGAATCTATCTGCGACCATGTTGCGTACTGGGATTTCTTCATGGTTCCGAATGAAAAGCTGAAGGAATTCTGTCAGAAACTGGAATCTCCCTTTCCATGCGACACAGAGAGCACTAAGGGCGTCTAGCCGCAATACCGTGTCGTTAAGCCTGCCCGCTGCCGGACACGGCCGAGATCGACACGCGCTTCGGTCGACCGGCGGCGTCACGCGGCCAAAGCGCCTTCCCCAGCTGCGGCCTGCTGGCCCTGGCGGAGACCGGCACCCACGCGATCTTTGCCGCCGCGTTCGACGCCTACACCGTGGCGGAGACGACGCTGGCCGGGCGTCTGCTCGATCGGCTCCAGCCAGGCATGCTGTGCCTGGCCGACCGCGGCTTCGTCGGTTTCGGGCTGTGGCGGGCGGCCTGTGCCACCAACGCCGATCTGCTGTGGCGTCTGCGAGCCAATCAGGTGTTCGCGTGCGAGACGGTGCTGCCGGACGGCTCCTGCTTGAGCCACCTGTATGTCTCGCCCGCGCATCGCCGCCGCCGGGAAGGAGGCGTGCTGGTTCGGGTCATCGACTACCGGCTCGACGGTGTGCCGGCGGCTGAGCCCGTGTATCGGCTGATCGCCGCATTGCTTGATCCCACCACCGCACCCGCCGGCGGGTTGGCCGCGCTGTACCAAGAGCGCTGGGAGGCGGAAGTCCTCTTCGCCGAGATCAAGGTGACGCTGCCCGGCCGCCGGTTGATGCTGCGCTCGCGCCGAGCCGATCTGGTTGAGCAGGAGGTCTATGGGCTGCTGCTTGTCCACTTCGCATTGCGCCACCTGATGATCCGGGCTAGGCAAGCCCTCGAGGCAACGCCGACACTGTCCGCGCCATGACACCGCCCTCCGCAGACCATGATCTGCGACCTTCAACGGGCGGGCAGGCTTAACGACACGGTATTGGGGCTAACGCCCGTCAGGCGCTCCACTCCTCGCGAGCTCAGCGCAGAAATCCAGGAAGGCACGAACTTTGGCCGCCGGGTGGCGGCGGGACGGTTGGATAGCGTGAAGCGGAAAGGTCTCGTCGGGCCAGTCTGGAAAGAGATCGATCAGCGCACCGCTTGCGATCCAGTGCCGGCTGCCCAGGGACATGACCTGTGCCACGCCGGCTCCTGCAAGACAGGCCTGCAGCATTGTGTTGACATCGGTCAGCAGGAGCGGCCCTGTCGTCGGGACAGGCAGGATCTGTTCGCCGCGCCGGAATTCCCACTCGAATGGCCGTCCCGTCAGGGGATTGCGGAACTGGATGCAGGCGTGATCACAGAGATCCTCCGGCCTTTTCGGCTTGCCGTGGGCCGCGAGATAAGAAGGCGCCGCCACCGTCAGGATGCGCGTCTCCAGCAGGAGCCGTGAAATCAGCGACGACGGAGGCTGCGGCCCGAAGCGGACGGCGATGTCCATGCCTTCCGAGACCAGATCGCCGACATCGTCGCGGGTGTGAATTTCGATCTGAAGCTCGGGATAACGCTCTGTGAAACCGGGCAGATGCGGTGCCAGCACCAGCCCGGAAAAGAACGGATCGACATTGACCCGCAAACGGCCGCGCACCGAACTGGCAGCCCCCGATGCAGCGCCAGCAGCTTCTTCGATGCCTTCCAGATGCATAACCACGGCTTCATAGAAGCGCGCGCCTTCATCGGTCAGGTGCAGCGATCGGGTCGTCCTGTCGAAAAGCCGGATACCCAGCCGGGTCTCCAGCCGCGAAATCGAGCGACTGACCCCGGACGGGGTGAGACCGAGCATCTCGCTTGCAGCCGCGAACGTTCCTCTTTCGACGACAGCGGCCAGCACGCCGACGCCGGACAGGATACGACCATCGAAATTCATCCCCGACACTCCGGACGTCCCGCTTTGCCTCATCGGGCAATATATGATTTGCAGTCATGATTTAAACGACAAATCGATGTTATGCGCATCAATCGATCTCCGGCATCGTCGTCGAACCCCAAAGCTGGAGATTTGGCATGACTGAAAACGTCATTCATCAGCATCATGGAGGCTCCGCCCCGGCGGCTGCCTTCATCGAAGAAACCAAACGGCGCTCGCCACTGGCCGAAGAACTCGCGGTCGTTGCCCTGTCGCTCGGAACATTCGCCTTCGTCAGCACTGAACTGATGCCCATCGGCATCCTGCCTCAGATGGCGGATGGCGTCGGCGTGTCGCTCGGTCAGGCCGGGTTCCTGGTCACGGGGTTTGCCTTGCTCGTGGCGATTGCGGCAACTCCGCTCACGGCGGCGACACGCCGCTGGAACCGCAAGTGGCTGATGCTCAGCCTTCTCCTGGCCTGCACGTTCGGCAATGTGCTGACCTGTTTCGCGCAGACCTATGCCGTGCTGCTGGCAAGCCGGCTGACCGTTGCCGCCGCCATCGGAATTTTCTGGTCGACGGCGGCCAGCATGGCGGTGCGGATCGTTCCCGGGAAGCACGCCGTTCGGGCCACGTCAGCGGTCTATGGCGGCTTGGCGCTCGCCTCCGTGCTCGGCATTCCCGCAGGAACCTTCCTTGGCAATTACGCCGGCTGGCGCATCGTCTTCGTCGCGCTCGCGATCCTTTCCCTCGCCGTCTTCATCACGATGTGGTTGACCCTGCCCAATCTCGCCGCGAGCCATGACGGCAAGCACAGCACGGTCGCACAGGCATGGCGGGAACCGCCCCTACGCGCGGCGGTCTATGTGACCGCACTCATCATGATGACGAATTTCCTTGCCTTCACCTATATCGCGCCGTTCCTTGAGCAGGTCACGGGCTTCGAGACGTCATGGATCGGCGGCCTGCTGCTGGCCTATGGCGCCGCGGGCCTGGTGGGCAATTTCGGCATCGCGCCGATCATGGCGCGCGGATACCGGCCGACGCTCTTGGTCACGATGATCGTCCTGACCGCCAGCATCGCCGCACTGGGCTTTGCCGGCACGAACCGCGGGCTTGTCATTGCCCTTCTCCTGGTCTGGGGTGCCGCCTATACCGCCCTGCCGGTTCTTATGCAGACCTGGGTATTCAAGGCGGCGGCCCATCTGAACGGCCCCGAGGCGCCGTCCTCGCTTTACGTGTCCGCCTATAACGGCGCCATTGCGGCCGGCGCCTTCGTCGGAGGGGTGATCGTCGATCATGCCGGACCGTGGTCGGTCATGCCGGTCTCGGCGGTCATCGGCATTCCCGCATTGCTGATCGCACTGAAACATGCACCGAACTGAGAGGGCATTGCCGAAGAATTCCCAACACAAGGGGAGGATCGTTGGCACGCATGTTCATCACCAGGCTCCTCGACCGGCCTTGGGCCCATGACAGCCTTCTTGCCGGCGGAGAGCCGCTGCGCAAGCGCCAGGCCGATGCCCTCGCTCGCGCCGGTGATCAGGAAACTGCGGTGCATCGTCGATCTCCAGCCCCCCGCCCCGGTTCGGGAGCGGAGGCGTTGTCGCACAGGCGGGTGGATCGACAGGGATCAGGCGACCGCCGTCCGTCCGGCGCCGCGCAGGGCCGGCAGCATGTCCTCGGGTTCGGGGCGGCGGGTGTAGTCCGGGTTGACCTCGGCGTAGAGGATCGTTCCGTCCTGCCCGATGACGAAGCGGGCCGGCATCGGCAGGGTCCAGCTCGCATCGCCGTTGAACGCCGGCAGGTCGTTCTTCAGCCCCTTGTACAGCTCGATCAGATAATCGGGCAGCTCGAAGCGCAGGCCGAAAGCGGCGGCGACGTCGTTGTGCGGGTCCGACAGGATCGGGAAGCCGAGCGCATTCTGACGCATCGACTTGCGGCTGTTCGGGGCCGTTTGCGGCGAGATGGCCACCAAGCTTGCACCGAGAGACTGGAAGGTCGCAAGCGCCGTCTGCAAGGCCTGCAGTTCCATGTTGCAGTAAGGGCACCAGACGCCGCGATAGAAGCTGACCACCAGCGGCCCCTCCGCCAGCAGGGCGGTGGACGACACGGCCTTGCCGTCGGGGTCGTTGAGCGTGAAGGTGGGGGCCTTGTCCCCGGCCTTGAGCGCACGGCCGGCGGCGCCCGAGGCGATCAGTTCGGCGGTGGCGCGGTGCATCGTCTCGATCACCGGGCGGGGGACGCTGTAGGGCGGCTTGCCCGCCTGGAAATCGGCCTTGAAGGCGTCGAGCTTGTCCTGGAGCGACATGGCGAAATCCTTCGTCGTATGGAGTGAAGGGAAAATGCGGATCAGCCGTTCGCTGCGGCGGAGCGGGCGACCTCGGCCGCGCTGATGCCTTCCAGCGCCAGGCCGTAGCCGGCGCCTTCGTCGACGATCCGGCGCAGCTTCTGCGTCAGCGCGATGCGCGTGTAGCGGCTGGTGAGCGGCGGCAGGGCGGCCAGTCCTTCGGCGATCTCATGCGCCCGGGCGAGCAGCTGGCCGGCCGGCACGATCTCGTTGACGGCGCCCCAGTCCTTGGCGGTTTGGGCGTCGAGAACCTGGCGGGTCAGGATGAAATGGCGGCCGCGGATGCTGCCGATCACCTCCGGCCAGAGCAGGTTGACGCCGTCGCCGGGAACGATGCCGAAGTCGAAGTGCGGCTTGTCCTGAAAGACCGTTTCCGGCGTGGCCAGCACGATGTCCGCGAGCAGCGCATATTCGGAATGCAGCAGAACCGGTCCGTTAAGGGCGGCGATCACCGGTACCTCGATGTCGAGGATGTTCATCAGCACTTTCTTGCCTTCGCGGAAGATCTTGTCGTAACCGCGCGGGCTGAAGAAATCGAACCCCTCGGGGCTGATGGCGTCCATGAAGGCATCGCCCGACCCGGTGAGGATCACCACCCGGTTCTCGGAGTCCGACCCGATCCGATGGAACAGGTCGACGAACTGCTCGTGGGTATGGCCGTTGAAGACGAGCTTGCCGCCGTCTGTGTGCAGCGTCACTTCCAGAACGCCGCTGTCCGAACGGGTCAGGCGCGCATTGGCGAAGGCGGTCCGGTAACTCTCGAAACGGGCCATCGGGGTCACTCCTTGCATTGGATTTGGTTCGGATCGGCGGTGTCAGGCGGCCTGGGGAACCAGAGCCTCGATGCGGGCGATTGCGCGTCGAACGGCGGGCCGGGCGGCGACGGCGTCGAGCCAGCGGACGAGGTTGGGGCGGCCGTCGAGCGTCATGCCGGGGAACTCGCGGCGCCACAGCCAGCCGAAATGGGCGATGTCGGCGATGGTGAGGTCGCCGCCGGCGACGAAGCGGCGCTCGCCGAGCAGCGCGTCGAGCCGGTCGAGCACGCGGTTGGCCTCGGCGGTGAAGCGCGCTTGGGCGAGCGGCTGCGGCTCGGCGGCGAGGCGCTTGAAGAACCCCGCGTTGCCGAAGGCCGGGCTGAGCGCGGAGGCGTGGAAGAACAGTTGCTCGAACACCCGCGCGCGGTCCGCACCGTCGGGCGGCAGCAGCCTGCCGGTCTTCTCGGCGAGATGGACGAGGATGGCGGCGCTTTCCGTCAGCACCAGCGCCCCGTCCACCAGCACCGGAACCTTGGCGTTCGGGTTCAGCGCGAGGAAGTCCGGGGCTTTCTGTTCGCCCTGGCGGATGTTGACGGGCTTCAGGACATAGGAGAGGCCCATCTCCTCCAAGGCGATCGGAACCTTGACGCTGTTCGGCGTCGCAAATGCATAAAGTTCGATCATGGTTCGCTTCTCCCTTGCAGCGTCGTCGCCGATGGGAGAGGTATCGCCATTCCAGACTTCGGGTGGCAGTCCGACTGGAGCGATAACGGAAATTCCTGTCAGGAATAATGATGGACCGATTGCAGGCGATGGCCAGCTTCGTGCGGGTGGTGGAGACCGGCTCCTTCTCGGGCGCGGCGCGGCAGCTCGGGGTGGGTCAGCCGGCCATCTCCAAGACGATCGCACAGTTGGAGGAACGGCTGCAGGTGCGCCTGCTGCTGCGGTCGACGCATGGCCTGACGCCCACCGAAGCGGGACTGCGCTTCTATGAGCGCGCCCGGCTCGCCATCCGGGAGGCCGATGAAGCGGAGCTGGAGGCGCGGGGCGCCGGGGCCGGCCTGTCGGGCCGGCTGCGCATCTCCGCCGCGACCACCTTCGCCCGGCTGCTGATCGTGCCGCGCCTGCCCGAGTTCCTGAGCCGCCATCCGGAGCTGGACATGGAGGTGATCCTGGACGACCGGGTGATCGATCTGGTGTCCGAAGGGATCGACGTCGCCCTGCGCATGGGCACGCTGTCGGATTCGACTGCGGTGGCGCGGCGGATCGCCAGCGGTGGCCGCTCGGTCGTGGCGACCCCCGCCTATCTGGCTCGCGCGGGCGTGCCGCGGACCCCGGCCGACCTCGCCGACCACGACGCGGTGGTCTACAGCCAGCTCAGCAACAGCTGGGCGTTCCGGCAGGGCGGGACCGAAGCGTCGGTGGTGGTGCGCGGCCGGCTGCGGGTCAGCGCGGCGGAAGGGATCCGGGCGGCGGTGCTGGCCGATCTGGGGCTGGCGGTCGCGTCCGACTGGATGTTCGGTCCCGAGCTTGCCGACGGGGCGGTGCGGCGCGTGCTGGAGGACTGGACGCTGCCGCCGATCGATTTGTGGGCGGTGTTTCCCACCGGCCGGCTGGCCAGCACCAAGGCGCGCGCCTTCGCGGAATTCGTCGCCACCATCGTGAACGGCGACGGTGCGGCGGCAGCAGCAGCGGCGGAGGAGGTGGTGGGGTTGGGTGGGCGCCCTTCCCAGCGGGATCATTCCCAGAAGGCATAAACGTTAGTCGGGCAGCCCGCCTACGCGGCAATTTGGGACTGGGGCATGGTCCGATCCATCGAACGCAACCGATGGAACAAGGACTCGCCTCCATGACCCAGTTCATCAGCCACACCCTCGACACCGCCCCGGATGCCGCAAAGCCGATTTTCGAGGGCGTGAAGGCCGCTTTCGGCTTCGTGCCCAACCTGCAGTCCTATATGGCGGAATCGCCGGAACTGCTGGCCGGCTACACGGCGCTGTGGGATCTGTTCGCCAAGACCACGCTTACCGCCCATGAGCAGCAGGTCGTCTATCTGACCGCCAATTTCGAGAACGAGTGCCACTACTGCATGGCCGGCCACACCACGCTCGCCCGGATGCAGAAGATGGGCGAGGACGTGATCGCCGCCCTGCGCGCCGGCAGCGAAGTGCCCGACGCCCGGCTGGAGGCGCTGCACCGCTTCGCCACGCTGGTGGTGCGCAACCGCGGCTGGGTCGCCGACGCGGATGTCGATGCCTTCCTGGCGGCCGGCTTCACCCGCCGCAACGTCCTGGAGGTGGTGCTCGGCGTCGCCACCAAGGTGATGAGCAACTACACCAACCACATCACCCACACGCCGCTCGACGCCTTCATGACGGGCAACGAGTGGAGCAAGCCCGCCGGCGCCTGACATGAGGGCAGGGCGCCATTCTCGCCACGCACCCGACAGGCCTCGTCACTGAATCGATCCATGTGGAGTTGAGATGAGTCTCTCTGGAAAACGCACGCTGATCACCGGCGGCTCCAGCGGCATCGGCTTTGCCGCCGCCCAGGCGCTGGGCGAGAAGGGAGTGGCCCTTGCCATCACCGGCCGGCAGCCCGACCGGCTGGCCGCGGCGGTCGAGGCCTTGCGGAAGGCTGGAGCGTCGGTGACCGGCATCGTGGCCGATGTCGCCACCACCGAGGGGCGTCGGCAGACGCTCGAGCGGGCGCTCGGCGCATTGGGCGGGCTCGACATCCTGGTCAACAATGCCGGCGGTGTTCGCGCCGGGCGGCTGGAGCAGATCACGGAGGAGGACATCCTCGCGATGGTCGCCGTCGACCTGACCGCGCCCATCCTGTTGACGCGCGCCGCCCTCCCGGCGCTGCGCGCCAGCGGCGAAGGGCTGGTGGTGAATGTTTCGTCGGGCCTGGGGCTGGTCGGCGCACCATTCTACGCCACCTATGCCGGTGCCAAGGCCGGTCTGGCACGGTTCGGCGAAGCCTTGCGCCGCGAGCTGAAGGGTGAGGGCGTCCATGTGCTGACCGTCTATCCCGGCGCCACCGACACCCCGATGATGGCGTCGAACAACGCCGGTCCGGAGTTGGGCTTCACCCGCGAGAGCGCGGAAGCCGTTGCCGCGGCCATCCTGGCGGGGATCGAAGCGGAAGCGCTGGAGGTGATCCGCGGCGGCGAAGCGCGGGCGGCGATGATCGCGCTCAACCGGGACGACCCGCTGGCCATCGATGCGCGGTTCCTCGATCTCAAGGCCCGCCTTGAGGTGGCGGTCAGGGAGCATGCCGCCTTGTGAGCAGGGATCGGCGGCGGGCTTGAGCGCTACGCCTGCGGACGGGCGCGCAGCCTGACCGACGCCCCCGATCCCATGACGCGGCTCCCCCGGAAAAGCCGGCCCGGTTCAACCATAGGCTCCGGAGGTGCCGACCGGGTCGGCCGGTTCCGCTCTGCCCAACCCGGCGAGGAGGTGCTCGATAAAGCTGCGCACCTTCGAGGAGACATGGCGGGTTGCCGGATAGACGGCATGGATGGCCTCGTCCGTCACCTCCAGTTCGGACAGGACCGGGACGAGGCGGCCGGCGCGGATGTCCTCCCCGACGATGAAGTCGGCCAACCGCGCCAGCCCCAGCCCGCCCACCGCCGCATGGCGCAGCAGCCACAGGCTGTCGGTCTGGAAGCTGCCGGCCGGACGCAGGATCTCGCGCCGGTCGCCGGTCAGGAACTCCCACTCCGCCCGGCCGGAGCCCGACAGCAGCGTCAGGCAGTCGTGGCGGGCGAGATCGGCCGGCGACCGCGGCACGCCACGCCGCTCCAGATAGTCGGGGCTGGCCACCACATGCCGGCGCAACGGCCGCAGGCGGCGGGCGATCAAGGTGGAATCGACCAGCCGCCCGGCCCGGATCGCCAGATCGAACCCCTCGTCGACCAGCCGCTGCATGCGGTCGCTCAGGCTCGCTTCCAGCGTTACGCCGGGGTAGCGGCGCAGATAGGAGGGCAGCAGCGGCGCCACCAGCATCTGGCCGAACATCACCGGCATGGTGACGCGCAGCGTGCCGCGCGGCTCTTCACCCATCTCGGTCAGCGACTGTTCCGCCTCGTCCAGGGCTGCCAGTATGGCGCGCGCCCGCAGGCAGAAAGTGGCACCGGCATCGGTCAGCGCGATCCTCCGCGTCGTGCGCGCCAGCAACCGGGTGCCCAGACGGTT
Source organism: Azospirillum sp. B506 (assembly GCF_000333595.1). GTDB lineage: Bacteria > Pseudomonadota > Alphaproteobacteria > Azospirillales > Azospirillaceae > Azospirillum. Next base: position 19,683 of record NZ_BADK01000748.1, on the reverse strand, counting down.
CTCCATCTGGGCGATGCGCCGGCTGATCGCCGACGCGGACAGCCCGAGCCGCTCCGCCGCCGCCGAGAGGCTGCCGCTGTCCACCACCTCGACCAGCACCGTCAGATCATCCAGCCGATCCATCCCGTCCTCCGCGTCCCGTCCCATCTGCCCGAAGCGTATTCTTGCATTCTGTGCAAAGATATTGTGCGTGCCCCCCTATGTTTCGCAAATCCGGCTTTTGACAGGATCAGGGCACCGGACACGCCGACAGGGAATTGCCCGATGCGTCTTCAGCGCCAACTCCGCAACATCCGGGCGCAGGCCGGCAAGACCATGCCACCGGGGGTGATGGCGATGATGGACCGGGTCATCGCCGACCTGAAGGCGCGGGGGGTCGAGTTGGGGGCGCTGCGCCCGGGGCTTCAGGCTCCCGACTTCGCCCTGCCGAACCAGCTCGGCCGCACGGTCTCCCTTTACGAGACACTGGAACGGGGATCGGTCGTCCTGCTGTTCTATCGCGGCGATTGGTGTCCTTATTGTTGCGCCCAGCTCAGGGCCATGCAGCTGGCGCTGCCGCAACTGACCGCCGGTGGCGCCCGGCTGGTGGCGGTGTCGCCTGAACTGCCCGACCACAGCCTGACGCTGGCGGAGCGCAACGCGCTGGATTTCGACATCCTGTCCGACCGGGGGGCGATGGTGGCGCGCAGCTACGGCCTCGTCTACCGCGTGCCGGACGAGCTGCGCGATCTCTACCGCGACCGCGGCCTCGACCTCAACGCCCGCCAGGGCCGTCCACCGGGAGAACCCTGGCAGCTGCCGATCCCGGCAACCTACCTGCTGTCGCCCAGCGGCGTCGTGCGCTTCGCCGCCATCGACGCCGACTTCACCCAACGCCCGGAGCCGCAGGCGCTCGTCGACCTGCTGCACGACCGCGTACCGGCGCCCTGACCGGCGTCAACCATCCCGAAAGAGAGGACCATGACCATGACCGCCACCAAGACCCTGGCCCTGCTCCCCATCGCCGGCGCCCTGGCCGGTGCCCTGGCCCTGATGGCCGGCCCGGCCGCCGCGCAGTCCAACATGGAGAAATGCTATGGCATCTCCAAGCCGGGCGAAAATGGCTGTGCCCATGCCAAGGGCCTGCATTCCTGCGCCGGCAACAGCAACCTGACCTATGACGGCGGCGACTGGAAGCTGGTCAAGGCCGGCGGCTGCGCCGAAGAGATGGGATCGCTGAAGCCGTTCGACGGCGCCAACCCGAAGAAGAAGGGGTGACGCGATGGCCGCGGCGGCGTGCTCCCCCCTCCCCCGGCTGGTGCCGGTCGCCACCGGCATCGGCCTGCGCGAGCCGCATCGGGAGGCGTTCGTCGCGGCCGGCTCCCCGATCCCCTGGGTCGAGATCCATCCGGAAAACTACCTGGTTCCAGGCGGGCCGCGTCTGGCCGGCATCCTGCGGGTCCGCCGTGACCGGCCGGTCAGCTGCCACGGTGTCGGCCTGTCGCTGGGCAGCGCCGACGGTCTCGACCCCGACCATCTGATGCGGCTGCGCGCCCTCTACGACAGGCTGGATCCGGGGCTGATCTCCGAACATCTGTCCTGGAGCGTCACGGACGCCATCTACCTCAACGATCTGCTGCCGCTGCCCTATACCGAGGACAGCCTCGTCCGGGTCCGTCGCAACATCGACCACGCCCAGGACGCTTTCGGCCGGCGCATCCTGGTCGAGAACCCGGCCGCCTGCCTCGCCTTCGCCGACAGCACGATTCCCGAAGCCGAATTCCTGGCGGAACTGGCGGCCCGCACCGGCTGCGGCCTGCTGCTGGACGTCAACAACCTCTACGTCTCGTCGATCAATCTCGGCTTCGATCCGGCGGCGTGGCTCGATGCCATCCCGGCCGACGCGGTCGGCGAACTGCATCTGGCCGGTCACGCCCGCATGACCGTCGGTGGCGAGGAACTGCTGATCGACGACCATGGCAGCGTGGTCGGCGACGCTGTGATGGCGCTCTATGCCGATGTGCTGGACCGCATCGGCCCACGCCCGGTGCTGATCGAATGGGACAACGACCTGCCGCCGCTCGACGGCCTGCTGGCCGAAGCCGGCAAGGCGCAGCGGCTGCTCGATGCCCGGATGCGGCAAGCCGAAATGCCGGCCAAGATCCCGGAGGTCCATTGTGCCGGCTGACGCGAAACTTGCGAAACTCCAGAGCGGCTTCGCCGCCTATCTGCTGCGCGGCGATCCGGCGGTCGCCGGAGCCTTGCGCCCGGATTTGCCGGCCGGACGGCTGACGGTCTACCGCAACACGGTGATGGGGTCGCTGGCCACCGTCCTCGGCCATGCCCACCCCACCCTGCACCGCGTCCTGGGCGGGCAGCGCTTCACGATGCTCGCCTGCCGCTTCGCGGCGGAGGCCCCGCCCCGCCTGCCGATGCTGTGGAGCTACGGCGCCGGCTTCGCCGACTGGCTGGCCGCCGCTGATCTGGCCGCCTCTGAACTGACCATCGAAATCCCACCTTGGGCCCCCGACCTCGCCCGGCTCGATTGGGCGATGCACGAGGCGCTGTTCGCCGCCGACGCCGAACCGCTCGACCTCGCCCGGCTCGCCGCCATCCCACTGGAACAGGCGGGTTCCCTGCGGCTGGCCCCGCACCCATCGCTGCGGCTGGTGCGGTCCGGTTGGACCATCCATGCGCTGTGGAAGGATGGCGACACGGTGCCGGCGCCGCTGCCGGAAGCGGTCCTGATCGGCCGCAGCCCGGACGATGGAGGCGACGGCACCGTCGGAGGCGAGGTGCGCTGCATCCGGCTGACTGCGGCCGACGGCGCGCTCGCCGCCACGCTTCTGTCCGGCGCCACCCTGGACGAGGCCGTCGGGTCCCTGATCGCAGGGGACGAGACCGCAGGAGCCGAGACCGTCGCCGGGGCCGACCTCCAATCCCTGCTGGCTCTGCTGTTGCAGAACCGGTTGCTGGCCGGCTTTGCGTTGGACCGGCCCCCCTCCCTCACCGGACGCGAAGGGAACGACCCATGACGTCATCGCCTGCAAGCCCCCGGACGCAGCCTTGGACGCAGCACCCTGCCCGGCTGGCCCTGCTGTCGGATCTGCGCGACCAGGTCGCCGGATGGCTCGACCGGTCTGCGGTCCCTCTGTTCGACCTTGCCGTCCGGCTGACGATGGCGCCGATCTTCTTCCGCTCCGGCCTGCAGAAGATCGGCGACTGGCCGGCCACCCTTTTCCTGTTCCAGGAGGAATACCGGGTGCCGCTGCTGCCGGCGGATGTCGCCGCTCTGCTGGCCGCCGCCACCGAGCTGACCATGCCGGTCCTGCTGGTGCTGGGTCTGGCGACGCGGCTGGCGGCGCTGCCGCTGCTGGCGATGGCGCTGGTGATCCAGTTCGTGCTGGGCGCCGCGGACCCGGCCTTCAGCAATCCGCAGCATTATTTCTGGATGCTGCTGCTCACCGGCCTGATCCTTCGCGGTGGCGGACGGCTGTCGGTCGACCATTGGCTTCTTCACGCCAGCCGCCGCCGGATGGGAGACCGTCAATGAGCGCCGCCCAGAACAGTTTCCAGAACGGTCTTCCCCTCTCCGCCCACCGGCAGATCGCCCGACTCGGCTGGCTGCTGTCGTCCGGGCTGGTCGCCGTGCTGGCGCTGGTGCTGGCGGTCAGCCTCGTCACCGTGCAGGGCATCCGGCAGGTCGACGAGCGCTGGAATGCCTACGACCTGGGGGCCGCGGCCAAGGCCGACGCCCTGTCCGACCTGCGCGGGGCGCTGGGGTTCGGCGGGGTGATCCACCGCTTCGGCGACTATCTGCTGACCGGCGATCCGGCCCGCGCCGCGGACATGCGTCAGAGCCTGAAATCCGCCGCCGCCAACCTGGAGGTCTACCGCTATGCCGGCGAGCTGAGCGCCGCCGAAGGCACGGCGCTCGACAGCATCGCCGCGGCGATGGCGCAGCTGGACGCCAAACTGACGGAGGCGGAAGCCGCGGTGGCGGCGCACACCCCGCTCGACCGGCTGGCCCGCACCGCCGCCCTCGACACCGCGCCGGCGGTGGCGGCGATGCGGACGCTGAACGGCGAGCTGACGCGGGCGCGCGCCGCTCTCGGCGAGGCCAACCGCCAGGGCATCGCCAGCCTGACCGGCACGGTGCTGACCGGTGGCAGCGTGGCGCTGGTGTTGCTGGTCGCCATCGCCGGCCTGTTCCTGTGGTTCACCCATCGCCGCATCGTCCGCCCGCTGGCCCGGCTGGCCGCCCATATGCAGCGGCTGGCCAGCGGCGATCTGGACAGCGCCGTGCCGCTGGTCGGTCGCCGCGACGAGATCGGCGCCATGGCCGGCACCGTCGAGGTGTTCCGCGACGGGCTGGTCCGGCTGCGCGCCGCCGGGGATCGCGAACGCACCGAAGCCGAAGAGGCCCGACGGCGGCAGGAGACGCTGGAACGCAACCTCCGCTCCTTCGAGGCGGAGATCGGCACGCTGGCCACGGCATTGGCCGGACGGGCCGGCACGCTTCACCGCACCGGGCAGGATCTCGCCTCCTCCTCCAGCCGGACCATCGGCAGCACGCAGGAGGTCTCGGCCGCCGCCGCCCGCACCGCCGGAACCGTCCAGGCGGTCGCCGCCGCCACCGAGGAGCTGTCGGCCTCCATCGCCGGGATCGGCCAGCGGGTGCAGGGCTCGGTCGCCATGACCACGGCGGCGGTCGAACAGGCCGACCGCTCCTCCGCCACCGTTGCCAGTCTGGCCGAGGCGGTGCAGCACATCGGCGAGGTGGTCGGGCTGATCAACGCCATCGCCAGCCAGACCAACCTGCTGGCGCTCAACGCCACCATCGAGGCCGCCCGCGCCGGTGAGGCCGGCAAGGGTTTCGCCGTGGTGGCGCAGGAGGTGAAGAACCTCGCCAACCAGACCGCGCGGGCGACCGAGGACATCACCCGGCAGATCGCAACGATCCGCAGCGCCACCGACGGCGCGGTCGGTGCCATCCAGGGCATCGGCGGCAGCCTGGAGCAGGTCTGCCGCATGGCGCAGGAGATCGCCGACGCCGTCACCCAGCAGGACGAGGCGACGCGCGAGATCGCCCGCAACATCCAGGAGACCGCCGGTGCGGCCGGCGCGGTCAGCGCCGCGATTTCCGAGGTTGCGCAGGCCGCCGAGCAGGCTGGAATGGTTGCGGAAAGCATGTTTTCCTCCGCCCAATCGCTTGGGAGCGAGACCAGGCGGCTGAAGGGGGCAGCGCACAGCTTCTTCCAGGCGCTGCGCGCGTGATGTCCAGAGGCTCCGAGGAAAGGAGAAGGCGGTCGTGCCCCACGGTGTGGCGGGGCCGGCCAACCTGGGCGGTTGTCGTCGCCAGCCGCCCAGGTCTGAATATGGAACCGCACGACACCTAAGGAGCTGTGGGGAACCGGCCCACCGCAGTGCCCTGATCTGGCTGTCGTAGGCGGTCTGGTGGTCCACGGCGGGGCGGTCGTCGTGGTTCTTCGGTACAGTCTGGTCACCACAACACGACCTCGACCGAGGATGACCATGATGGCCGACGAGGTGATGGCGCTTCGCGCGCTGCTTGAGAAGGGCGCGGATGCCTTGCCTGCGGTTAGGGAATGACGCGCTCCGCAATCTCGATGAAGCCCCTGAGGTAGTCGGTCTCGGTCTCGGCGGCGCGCAAACCGAGGCTGATGCTCTTGGGCAGTCCCGTCGGCCCGATCCGTCACGCGGCGATCGGCATGCTTGCGCCCTTCTCCCGCAGCAGCCGGTCGGGCAGCACGCCAGGACGCGCGCCGCCAGCAGGAAACAGAGGAATGGCGCCGTCGCTACGCGGTACGGGCCAGGATCGAGGGAACGCTGGCCCAGGCGCTGCAACTCCGCGGACTGAGGAGATGTCGGTACATCGGATTGGCCAAGGCCCACCTGCAGCACATCCTGGGCGCCGTTGCCCTCAACATCGTCCGCCTGGACGCGTGGTGGACCGGCCAGCCCTTGGCGCAGGCGTCAATCGGTTTGGGCTTCCACATTCCAGGCCGCATCCTCGGCCATAATGCACAGGCGGGCCTGCTGGGCGGCTTGGATATGCGCGCGGGCGGCGCGTTCCGCCCGCTCTGGGTCCCGTGCCCGTATCGCCTCGACGATGGCAACATGTTCGGGGTGGGCGGCGGTACGGCGTTCGGTCAGGCTGAACGTGGTCTTGCTGAGCAGCGACAACGGATCCTGAAGCGCGTTCAGCGTCTTCAGGAGATAGCGGTTGTGTGCGGAGCGGTAAATCGCTTCGTGGAAGCGGCGGTTGTGCTCGGCCATGCCGGCGGCATCGTCGGCGAAGCGGTCCTCAAGCGACAACAGGTGCTCCAGGTTGGCGATCTCCGCGTCCGAGGCGTGGCGGGCGGCCATCGCCGCGGCCGTCCCCTCCAGCACGTCGCGCATCGAGTACAACTCCATGATCATCTGGTAGTCGAGGCGCGCGACGACCATTCCCAACCGTGCCTCGTACACCAGAAGCCCCTCGGCCTCTAGCCGGTGCAGGGCTTCACGGACTGGGGTCCGGCTCATCTCCAGCTGGCGCGATATCTCATCCTCAAGAACACGGTCACCGGGGGAATAGCGTCCCTTGCGGATCGCCTCGCGGATCTTGCGGTAGGCGATGACGCTGAGCGGCGCCTTGGCCGTCACCTCTTGCAAGGAAGCGTCCTGTGGGCCTGATCCCTGCGATTTGGATGCGCGTGCCAACGCTGAATGCTCCTGCCTGTAATACGGACGGCGAGAATAGACGATTTTCGCCGCAAGGCGATGGAAAGCGCTGCGTGCCCCCGGACGATTGACTCTGCAAATACATCGGAATACAAGCATATACGAGATTTGTGTATACACAGGTATACGGTCGGCGACGAAAGGCGAAAGAGGGTCCATGGCAGATTTGACGAAAACCTATGACGTGCTGGTGATCGGGGGCGGCAATGCGGCGCTGTGCGCGGCGATCTCGGCACGGAGGGCGGGTGCGAGCGTGCTCGTGCTGGAGCATGCGCCGCGGGAGTTCCGCGGCGGCAACAGTCGGCACACGCGCAACCTGCGGGCCATGCACACGGCCCCCACCTCGGTGCTCACCGAAGCCTATCGGGAGGACGAGTACTGGGAGGATCTGCTGCGCGTCACCGGCGGCAACACCGACGAGACGCTGGCGCGCATGACCATCCGGGCGACCGCCGAGGTGCTGCCGTGGATGGAGGAGTGCGGCGTGCGCTTCCAGCCGTCGCTGAGCGGCACGCTGAGCCTGTCGCGTACCAACGCCTTCTTCCTCGGCGGCGGCAAGGCGCTGGTGAACGCCTACTACGTCACCGCCGAGCGGCTTGGCGTCGATGTCCTGTACGACAGCGAGGTGACCGCACTGGAGCTTGCCGACGGCGTCGTCCGCTCGGCGACGGTCACCTGCCGCGGCTTCCCCGCGACGGTCCGCGCCAAGGCGGTGGTCGCCTCGTCCGGCGGCTTCCAGGCCAACATTGGCTGGTTGAAGCGCTATTGGGGCGAGGCGGCGGACAATTTTATCATCCGCGGCACGCCCTATGCGAAGGGCCGGATCCTGGACTCCCTGCTGGCGCAGGGCGTCCAGCAGGCAGGCGATCCCACGCAATGCCATGCGGTCGCCATCGACGCGCGCTCGCCGAAGTTCGACGGCGGCATCGTCACCCGCCTGGACTGCGTGCCTTTCAGCATCGTGGTGAACCGCAATGCCCAACGCTTCTACGACGAGGGCGAGGATTTCTGGCCGAAGCGCTACGCCATCTGGGGACGGCTGGTTGCCCAGCAGCCCGGCCAGATCGCCTATTCGATCATCGATTCCAAGGCGGTGGAACTGTTCATGCCGTCGGTGTTCCCGCCGGTCAAGGCGGGCAGCATCGAGGAACTGGCGGGCAAGCTGACCCTCGATCCGGCGGCGCTGGAGCGCACGGTGAACGAGTACAACGCGGCGGTCCGGTCCGGCACGTTCGACACCACGACGCTCGACGATTGCCGGACCGACGGCATCACGCCGCCCAAGACGCATTGGGCGCGTCCGATCGACATCGCCCCGTTCTACGCCTACCCGCTGCGGCCGGGCATCACCTTCACCTATCTCGGCGTGAAGATCGACGAACGGGCGCGGGTGCTGATGCAGGACGGGAGACCGGCGAAGAACCTCTTCGCCGCCGGCGAGATCATGGCCGGCAACATTCTCGGACGCGGATATCTCGCGGGATTCGGCATGGCGATCGGCACGGTGTTCGGCCGGATCGCCGGAAAGGAGGCGGCGACCTATGCGTACCACTGAGGCTTTGGAAGACGCCCGCCGGGCGCTGGAGATCTGCAACGCCTGCCGCTATTGCGAAGGGTTCTGCGCGGTGTTCCCGGCGATGGAGAAGAGGCGGGCGTTCTCCAACGGCGACCTGAGCTACCTCGCTAATCTTTGCCACAACTGCCGGGGCTGCTATCACGCCTGCCAGTACGCGCCGCCGCACGAGTTCGGCATCAACCTGCCGAAAAGCTTCGCCGAGCTGCGCGTCGAGACCTACGAGGAATATGCGTGGCCGCGGCCGATGGCCCGGTTGCTGCGCCGCAATGGCCTTGTCGTTTCCATCGTCACCGCGCTCGCGCTGGCCGGCGTGCTGCTCGGTGCGATGCTGCTGCAAGCCCCCGACCTGCTGTATGGCACGCATACCGGCCCCGGCGCGTTTTACGCTGTCGTTCCGCATTCCGTCATGGTGGCACTGGGGAGCGTCACGTTCCTGTTCGTCCTGTTCGCCCTCGGCATGGGGTTCGCCAATTTCTGGCGGGATACCGGCGGACGGGCGGCGGAGCTGACGCGGGGCCGTCCACTGCGGCAGGCGCTGTCCGACGTGCTGACGCTCCGCCACCTCGGCGGGCAGCACGGCTGCAACGACCGCGACGAAACATTCTCGACGGCGCGGCGGCGCTTCCACCATGCGCTGTTCTACGGCTTTTTCGCCTGCTTCGCGTCCACGGGTGTGGCGACGCTGTACCATGTCCTGTTCGGCTGGGAGGCTCCCTACGGCCTGTTCAGCCTGCCCGTGCTGCTCGGAACGTTCGGAGGCCTCGGCATTGCGGTCGGCACGGCAGGGATGCTGTGGCTGAAGCTGACCGGCGATCAGGTGCCGACCGCCAAGCGTCTGATGGGTACCGAGGTGGCGTTCCTGGCGCTGCTGGCCCTGACGGCGGTCTCCGGCCTGCTCCTTCTGGCGCTGCGTTCGACAGGCGCCATGGGGATCGCCCTTGCCGTCCATCTCGGCTTCGTGCTGTCGCTGTTCCTGCTGATGCCCTACAGCAAGTTCGTCCACGGCGTGTACCGCGCCGCGGCGCTGCTGCGCTATGCGCTGGAAAGGGAACCGGCCCCGACCCCGGCCCCGGTGGCCGTGCCGGCCGCTGCCGAGCCGCCCATTGATATCGTCCGGTTGGCCCGCGCGCGGAGCGCGGAGGAAAACACGCAGCCGCTCGGCCGGAGCACGCCGAATCCGGCCGCCGGCGACTGACTGTCCAACAAATACAGCATGGGAGAAACGCAGTGCTGACTGCCGAACAACGCCGCGCCAAGATCGGCGCCGTATTCCGTGTCTCGAGCGGCAACTTCCTCGAGATGTACGACTTCATGGTTTATGGATATTACGCCAGCTACATCGGCAAGACCTTCTTTCCGGCCGAAAGCGAGTTCGCGTCGCTGATGCTGTCGCTGGCGACCTTTGGGGCCGGCTATCTGATGCGTCCGCTGGGCGCACTCCTCCTTGGGTCGTACATTGACCGGAAGGGGCGGCGCGCCGGGCTGATCCTGACGCTTGCCCTGATGGCTGTCGGCACCCTGACCATCGCCCTGACTCCGGGTTACGCCGTCCTGGGGCCGGTGGCGCCGTTGCTGGTGGTGATCGGCCGCCTGTTGCAGGGACTGTCGGCCGGCGTCGAGCTGGGGGGCGTCTCGATCTATCTGTCGGAGATCTCCACCCCTGGCAACCGGGGCTTCTACTGCTCCTGGCAATCGGCCAGCCAGCAGGTGGCCGTGATGTTCGCCGCGTTGATCGGCGTCGCCCTGACCATGCTGCTGCCGCCGGAAGAGATGACGCGGTGGGGGTGGCGCGTTCCGCTGCTGATCGGATGCCTGATCATTCCGCTCATCCTGTTTCTGCGCCGGTCCTTGCAGGAGACGGAGGAGTTCCAGCATCGCAAGCACCGGCCGAGCGGCCGTGAGGTGCTGAGCATCATCGCCGCCAATTGGCGTCTGGTGGTGGTCGGCATGATGCTGTCGATCATGACGACCACCACTTTCTACCTGATCACCGCCTACACGCCGACCTTCGGCCGGCAGGCACTTCATTTGGCGGTTCAGGACAATCTGCTGGTGACGCTTTGCGTCGGCTTCTCGAACTTCCTCTGGCTGCCGATCGGCGGTGCGCTGTCCGACCGCATCGGCCGGCGGCCGTTGCTGCTGCTGATTCCGACGCTGGCCCTGGTCACTGCCTATCCGGCCATGTCCTGGCTGGTGGCGGAGCCCACCTTTGGCAAGCTGCTGATGGTGGAGCTCTGGTTTTCGTTCTTCTTCGGTATCTATAACGGCGCGATGATCCCGTTGCTGGCGGAGATGATGCCGGCTGAAGTCCGCACCGCAGGCTTCTCTTTAGCGTTCAGCCTGGCGACGGCGATCTTCGGTGGTTTCACGCCGGCGGTCTGCACCTACCTCATCGAAATGACCGGAAACCGGGCGTCGCCGGGGCTGTGGCTGAGCTTGGCTGCCGCAATCAGCCTTACAGCCGCCATTGCTGTTCGCCGCGTGACCAAAGCGGACAAGCAGCAAGCGTCCGTCGCGGCTGACGCCGTTCCTGCCGCCGTCGGGAAGTAAATCGCGGTAGGGACGCTCATTGCCGCCCGCCCGCCCCGCACGGGCCCGCACGCGCTGCCAGGCGGTCCGGTCATGCTGATTGCGGTGGCGGAGCGCCCGCCACCAGAGCCGGATGACCTGCCGGCGAAAGGCGGCCAGGGTGGCGAAGTTGGTGGGCACCACGCGATAGACGAAGTAGCCCATCAACACGGCGCGCAACCACGCCCCCTTGGAAGGTGCCGCGTCGAGAGGTTCCGCTGATGTGGGCGACCCCCAGGAAGCGGAACGTCTCCGGCTTTAGCAGGGTGCGGAAAAACCATTTTGCTGTTGCGGTCGGGTTCTTTCCAGCAATCTCGTGTCAAGACCTTGCAAGATACCACCAGTATCTTGCTTCGGCCTTTCCTAATCGTCGCTTTCTCTCATAAGACCATGAAAGACCATGATACAGCGACCAGAGGAAGATTTTGATCGCAATCTCTGCCGATGTCACTCTCTCTCTTTCGTCCCGCTCGTGGACTTGAGCCGAACGCTGTTTCAATTCGTCCTCTTCGCGCCATAGCTTACCGCATCACGCTTACGCTTCCTTGCCAGTACGGTCGTCTTCGATTGGTATCCTGCACCCGCCTGCTGAAAGCGATTATCACCGTTTCAAGCGGGTATGGCTGCTCGCCATCATAACGGGCGACATGGAATTTATATGCGAGGGTGGACAATTCTCGTGGCGGTCTTCACAACGGAGAAACCGTCATGTCTTCAGTGTCGCACCTTCTGCAGGCCCCATTGGCGACCAGGAAAGGCCGATCGCCGAGCGCCACCTTCACCGAGCGGCTGATCCGGCAATCGAAAGCGCAGCCGGAGGATCGCATCCTGATCGTCGGACTGTGCAAGGCCGAGGTGCTGCTGGATCTCTACCGGCGTGGTTTCCACCATGTCTGTCACGAAACGGGGCACCGGTTGCCGGTTCATGACGACTTCGATGTCGTCTGGCTGCTGCATCATGAGTCGATGGGGGCACTGAAGCGGATGATGAGCGGCCTTGGCCGTATCCTGAGGCCTGGTGCCATGGTGGTCGTTCTCGCCCGACACCCGGATCCGTCCGACATGGAGACGCCGCGTGTCGCAGAGGTGCGCCGGCAGTTCATGGACTGCGGATTTCTTCCTTTGACCCAGGTTTCGGACGGCGCATCCGGCTATCTGTTGAGCGCGCACCGTCCGCCGGTCATGTCCATCCCTCTGTCGGCAACCGCGTGAGCGGAGGGGAACCTTATGATTTGCGACGAGCGATCGACGGAGATCCGCAAGCTGAGCGGCTATCTGACCGCCGTGCCGACGCCGTTCACCGCGGATGGCGGGATCGACGAAGCCGCTTTTTCCTCCTTCTGCGACCATCAGGTGGCACAAGGAATTTCCGGACTGGTGGTTTGCGGCACGACCGGGGAGGCGCCCGCCCTGTCCGCCCGCGAACATGAGCGCCTCGTGCGCCTGGCGGTCGAGGCGGCGGCCGGACGGGTGCCGATCATCGCCGGTGCGGGATCGAACGTGACTGCCCACTCCGTCGAACTGGCGCGGCAGGCGCAGCGGGCCGGCGCCGACGGGCTGCTGGTGGTCGTGCCCTACTACAACCGGCCGTCCCAGGAAGGACTGTTCCGGCATTTCCAGGCCGTCGCGGCAGCAGTGGACATCCCCACGATCCTCTATGACGTTCCGGCACGCACCGGCTGTGGGCTTTCCATTCCGACCATCGCCCGTCTCGCCGACCTTCCCGGCATCGTCGGCCTCAAGGACGCGAGCGGCGACATGACGCGGCCGGCGGCCCTCCGGCGTCTGCTCGGCAACAAGTTCCGGTTGTTCACCGGGGACGATGCGACCGTGCCCGGCTTCCTGGCGCAGGGCGGCGACGGATGCGTGTCGGTGACATCGAACGTCGTTCCCGCCCTGTGCGTGCGGATGCACGCCGCTTTCCAGAACGGCGATCCGGCGGAGGCGCAGGCCATAGCCCTGACGACCACGCCGCTGACCAGCGCCTTGTTCATCGAAAGCAACCCCGTGCCGGTGAAGCACGCCCTGGCCGTCATGGGAGTGATGCCGGAGGCCGTCCGTCCGCCGTTGTGCGAGGCCAGCCGGGAAACCCGCGGTGCCATCGTCCATGCATTGGCCCGCCTCGGTCTCGCAGACCTTTGAGGCGCGCATGGGATCGACGGCTATGGGTTCGGTTGCGCAGCCATTGAGCCGAACGGACCACGGGCAGCCGGATGATGGGCTGTCATCCCCCTGTGGCACGCTTTGGCATGACGCGCTCGAAGCATGGCTGGGGGGACAGCGAATGCCTCTCCGCGCCCCATCGCTTTTATACGCCCAACCGGTCTTTCCTGAGGCCGGCGAAAGCGCGCAGGCGCCGTTCGGACGACCCGACCTGGGCTGAACGCCAAGGAGCCTGAGCGGAGGAGACAACGAGATGCACACTGCGACCAATGTGGTCGACCGCCTACGAGGGTGTCCTTGGCCGATGATCGACGGCCACCGTGTCGTCACCATGGACGACTACGCGACCGACGCGAGGGTCGTGCCGCCGGGCAGCCGGGTCGTCAACCTGTGCCGCAGCGGAGCCTATCTTATTCTGCTCCCTGCTTGCCGAGGCGCGTGGACACAGCGTTCTGCCCAGCGTGGCGACCCTGGCGAGCCTGAATTGCCGCAGCCTTCACGGACCGGCACTCGTCCGCCTCACTCGGGCGCTGACGGATCTTCTGGATGAGGGGACGTTCGGTCTCGATCTGCGCCGCTCGCGTGCGCGCAGCGTCTGGCGCCCCTGGCGTTCGAGCTGTTTTCCCTGTCCGCTGCCGACCATCGATTTCGATTCGAAAGCCCGGCGGGTGAAAGGCGTCAGGCCGATGACCGGCAAGACCACCGCCGCCGCTGTCGCCGAATTGTTCCGCAATGCCATCGACGGCTGGCCGGTCACGACGGCGGTGGTCGGGCCCAACCGATCGGACGCTGCGAGGCCACGCCTGGCCGTGCTGCACGATCCCGATGAGCCGTTGCCCCATCGACACTCGGTACGCTCGAACGCTTCCGTCAGGTCGGCGACGGGATGGGGATGGATGTAGACTTGATTCGTCACCGCGACCTGGACCGCTTGGCCCGGTTCGACGCGCTGTTCATCCGCGAGACCACCGGCGTCCGCCATCCCTCGTTCCGATTTGCTGCGGCGGCCGAGGCTTTGGGCCTGCCGGTCATCGACGATCCATCCTCCACCCTGCATTGCGGGAACAAGGTGTTTCTTGCCGAACTGCGGCGCCGCCATAACATCCCCACTCCGGGAACGCTGGTCTTGGCCGGACGGACGCTGAAGGAACTTTTCCAGCACTTCGCCCGGGTTCCGGGCTTGGCGGAGGACGTCGCCACCCACCGGCTGGCGGTTTCCGGCATCGACCGCATGTTCCTGCCGATCCCGCGCCGGGACTTCGACCGTATGGCGCGGTACGGCAAGGCGCAGCTTCGCGCCTCCCTCCTGGCACCCCTCCAGTTCGGGGCGGGGGAGGCATCTGTCAGTTTCGGCATGACCTGCCGCCTTCCGGCCGATGACGTATAGGGCTCGTATATTTTCGGACCTTCCGTCCCCCATCGCATTTATATGCGGGACAGCCTTCTTCTCGTGACAATACCGGCAACCGGCCGGCCTCTGGATCGCGAGGCTATCATGCGGGGAAAATCGCTTCACGCGCTGCTCGATCGAACCGGACTGCCCCCGGTGGGGAGGGAGATCGACCATCCGCAGACACCGTCCGGCAGCTCACATGAGGCGTTTCCTTCTGCCCGCGCGGTGCTGGGCGAGGCGGCGTTCACCATCGCCGTCTTCCTGCTGATCGCATTGGCGCTGCAAGCGCTGGTCGTCTGGGTCGGTGCCTGACTCCGGCGATGACGCCCTTGAGCATGGCAGAGGCGATGCTCCCGACTAACGGGGCAATTTTGATGTGTTCCATGATCGTCGACGACGCCTTGGCGGCAATCCTGCTTCTGTTGACGTGCGCTTATTTCGGCCACCGCGTGAGGATGGCACGGCGGCGACGCAACCGCCAAAACCGCCGGTCGGTGCATCGCCCGCCGGGCTGAGCGGCAGGCGGCGGCATATATGGGTTTTATATTTTTCGGCACCGCTGGCACCATCGAATTTATACGCGGCCCCGGTGCACCCTCGCAGGGTCGGACCTCTTCCGCCGTCATGATGGCGAGGGGAGGGTCCGGCCCTGTTCCGCTTGACCCAGGTTGTTCGGCTGGCGCCCAGCCGGCACGATGATCGGGGCAAGAGGACGCGCAATCCCGGAGACGCGAACCATGCTCGACCTTCTGTTCCTGGCGCTCACCGTCGGCTTCTTCGCCGCGTCGGTCGCCTATGTCCATGCCTGCGACCGGCTGTGAGGGGGGCTGCGCCATGACCCTCGACTACGCCTTGGCCGGCCTCGTGACCGCTGGGCTGCTGGCCTATCTGGTCTATGCCCTGATCCGTCCCGAGCGGTTCTGAGGAGGCCCGTCCCATGACCGTCAACGGCTGGATCCAGATCCTGGTCTTCCTCGCCCTGGTCGCCGCGGTGACGCGGCCGCTGGGTGGCTTCATGACGCGCGTCTTCACCGGCGAGCGCACGCTGCTCTCCCCCATCCTCGGCCCCGTCGAGCGCGGGCTCTACCGGCTGGCCGGCGTCGACGAGCGGACCGAGCAGCATTGGGTGACCTACGCCGTGTCGATGCTGCTGTTCAGCGCCGCCGGCATGCTGCTGCTCTATGCAATGCAGCGGCTGCAGGATGTCCTGCCGCTGAATCCGCTGGGCATGGCGGCGGTGCCGGCCGACCTCGCCTTCAACACCGCCGCCAGCTTCACCACCAACACCAACTGGCAGAATTACGGCGGCGAGACCACC
The DNA here is from genome assembly GCF_000333595.1 of Azospirillum sp. B506. Classification (GTDB taxonomy): domain Bacteria; phylum Pseudomonadota; class Alphaproteobacteria; order Azospirillales; family Azospirillaceae; genus Azospirillum. Next base: position 3,939 of record NZ_BADK01000748.1, on the reverse strand, counting down.
ATGGGTCATCTGGTCCAGATGGCCGGGCTGACCTTCCACAACTACGTTTCAGCCGCCACCGGTGTCGCGCTGGCGGTGGCTCTGGTCCGTGGCTTCTCCCGCGCGTCGGCCCGCACGGTCGGCAATTTCTGGGTCGACCTGACCCGCTGCACCCTCTACGTCCTGCTGCCGCTGTGCATCGTCTATGCGCTGTTCCTGGTCTGGCAGGGCGTGCCGCAGACGCTGGCGGGCGCCGTCGACGCCACCACGCTGGAGGGAGCCAGGCAGACCATCTCCCTTGGCCCCGTCGCCTCGCAGGAGGCGATCAAGATGTTGGGCACCAACGGCGGCGGCTTCTTCAACGCCAACTCCGCCCATCCCTTCGAGAATCCCAACGCGCTGACCAACTTCGTCCAGATGCTGTCGATCTTCGCGCTGGGCGCCGGGCTGACAAACCTGTTCGGCCGGATGGTCGGCGACGAGCGCCAGGGCTGGGCGATCCTCGCCGCCATGGGGCTGCTCTTCGTCGCCGGGGTCTGCGTCGCCTATTGGGCCGAGGCCCAGGGCAACCCGGCCTTCACCGCCTTCGGCGTCGATGGGCTGGCCGGCAACATGGAGGGCAAGGAGACCCGCTTCGGCATCGCCGCGACGGCGCTGTTCGCCACCGTCACCACCGCCGCCTCCTGCGGCGCGGTCAACGCCATGCACGACAGCTTCATGCCGCTGGGCGGCATGGTGCCGATGATCAACATGATGCTGGGCGAGATCATCGTCGGCGGCGTCGGCGCCGGCCTCTACGGCATGCTGCTGTTCGCCATCGTCGCGCTGTTCGTCGCCGGCCTGATGGTCGGCCGCACGCCGGAATATCTCGGCAAGAAGCTGGAGGCGAAGGAGGTCAAGATGACCATGCTCGCCATCCTCTGCCTGCCTCTGATGATGCTGGGCTTCACCGCCGTCGCGGTGGTGCTGGACACCGGCACCGCGTCGATGGCCAATGCCGGGCCGCACGGCTTCTCCGAGGCGCTCTACGCCTATGTCTCGGGGGCCGCCAACAATGGCAGCGCCTTCGGCGGGCTGACCGGCAACACGCCCTGGTACAACGTCACGCTGGCCGTCGCCATGCTGGTCGGCCGCTTCCTGGTCATCGTGCCGATGATGGCGATCGCCGGCTCGCTGGCGGCCAAGGCCCGCGCCCCGGTCTCGGCCGGCACCTTCCCCACCCATGACGGGCTGTTCGTCGGGCTGCTGGTCGGCGTCATCCTGATCGTCGGCGGCCTCACCTTCTTCCCGGCTCTCGCCCTCGGCCCGGTGGTCGAGCATCTGGCGATGACCGCCGGCACCCTCTTCTGATCGGGAACGCTCCCATGAACGCCAAAAGCAAACGGTCCGGCCGGTCGTCGGCCAGCACCCTGCTGGACACCGCCATCCTGGTGCCGGCCGTCGGCGGCTCGATCGCCAAGCTCGACCCGCGCCAGATGATCCGCAACCCGGTGATGTTCTGCGTCGAGGTGGTGGCGGCGCTCACCACCCTGCTGGTCCTGCGCGATGCGGTGACCGGTGCCGGGGTGAGCGGCTTCGCGGTCCAGATCGTCGTCTGGCTGTGGTTCACGCTGATCTTCGCCAACTTCGCCGAGGCGGTGGCGGAGGGGCGCGGCAAGGCCCAGGCCGCCAGCCTGCGCAAGACCCGCACCGAGACCAGCGCCAAAAAGCTTGAGAACGGCACCATCCGCACGGTGCCCGCCACTGCGCTGAAGCCCGGCGACCTCGTGCTGGTCGAGGCCGGCGACATCATCCCGTCCGACGGCGAGGTGGTGGAGGGCGTCGCCTCGGTCAACGAGGCCGCCATCACCGGCGAATCCGCCCCCGTCATCCGCGAGAGCGGCGGCGACCGCTCGGCGGTCACCGGCGGCACCCAGGTGCTGTCCGACCAGATCAAGGTGCGGATCACCGCCGCTCCCGGCTCGACCTTCCTCGACCGCATGATCGCGCTGGTGGAGGGCGCCCAGCGCCAGAAGACCCCCAACGAGATCGCGCTGAACATCCTGCTGGCCGGACTGACCATCGTCTTCGTCATCGCGGTGGCGACGATCCCCAGCTTCGCCGCCTATGCCGGCGGCTCGGTCGGCGTGCTGGTGCTGGTGGCGCTGTTCGTCACGCTGATCCCGACCACCATCGGCGCGCTCTTGTCGGCCATCGGCATCGCCGGCATGGACCGTCTGGTGCGCTTCAACGTGCTGGCTATGTCGGGCCGGGCGGTGGAGGCGGCCGGCGACGTCGACACGCTGCTGCTCGACAAGACCGGCACCATCACGCTGGGCAACCGTCAGGCCGCCGAGTTCCTGCCGGTCGCCGGTGTCGGCGAGGAGGAACTGGCCGACGCCGCCCAGCTCGCTTCGCTGGCCGACGAGACGCCGGAAGGCCGCTCCATCGTCGTGCTCGCCAAGGAGGAGTACGGCATCCGCGCCCGCAGGATGGAGGAGATGCACGCCCATTTCGTCCCCTTCACCGCACAGACCCGCATCAGCGGCATCGACACCGACGGCACGGTGATCCGCAAGGGTGCTGTGGACGCGGTGCTGGCCCATGTCAGCGGGGCGCAGCGCGTCGCGGTGGCCGGCGGGCGGGGCGTGACCGCCCTGCATCCGGCGGCCAGCCCGGCGGAGCGCGAGATCCTCGCGATATCCGAACGGGTGGCCAAGGCTGGTGGCACGCCGCTGGCGGTGGCGCGCGACGGCCGGCTGCTCGGCATCATCCACCTGAAGGACATCGTCAAGGGCGGCATCCGCGAACGCTTCGCCGCTCTGCGCCAGATGGGCATCCGCACGGTGATGATCACCGGCGACAACCCGATGACCGCCGCCGCCATCGCCGCCGAGGCCGGTGTGGACGATTTCCTCGCCCAGGCCACACCGGAGGCCAAGCTCCAGCTGATCCGCGACGAGCAGGCCAAGGGCAAGCTGGTCGCCATGTGCGGCGACGGCACCAACGACGCGCCGGCCCTGGCCCAGGCCGACGTCGGGGTGGCGATGAACACCGGCACGGTGGCGGCGCGCGAGGCCGGCAACATGGTCGACCTCGACAGCGACCCGACCAAGCTGATCGAGATCGTCGAGATCGGCAAGCAGCTGCTGATGACCCGCGGCGCGCTCACCACCTTCTCCATCGCCAACGACGTGGCGAAGTATTTCGCCATCATCCCGGCGATGTTCCTCGCCTTCTACCCGCAGCTCCAGGCGCTGAACGTGATGGGGCTGCACAGTCCGGAAAGCGCCATCCTGTCTGCGATCATCTTCAACGCGCTGATCATCGTGGCGTTGATCCCGCTGGCTCTGCGCGGCGTGCGCTACCGCGCGGTGGGAGCCGCCTCTCTGCTCCGCCGCAACCTGCTGATCTATGGGCTGGGCGGGCTGGTTGTGCCCTTCGTCGGCATCAAGGCGATCGACCTGATCGTCACCGCCGCCGGCCTGGTTTGAGGAGCCTGTCATGCTGAAGGACCTGCGTCCCGCCCTGGTGATGACCGTCGCACTGACGGCGATCACCGGACTCGCCTACCCGCTGGCCGTCACCGGTGCCGCGCAAATCCTGTTTCCGCATCAGGCCAACGGCAGCCTGATCGAGCGGAGCGGGACCATCGTCGGCTCCGCGCTGATCGGGCAGGATTTCGCCGGCGAGCGCTATTTCCACCCGCGTCCGTCGGCCACCACCGCCGCCGACCCGGCCGATCCGGCCAAGACCGTGCCCGCTCCCTACAACGCGGCGAACTCGATGGATCCAACCTCGGCCCGACCAGCAAGGCGCTGGTCGACCGGGTCCAGGCCGACGCCGAAAAGCTGAAGGCCGAGAATCCCAATGTTCCGGTTCCGGTGGAGCTGGTGACCACCTCGGGCAGCGGGCTCGAACCCCGACTGTCGCCGGCCGCCGCCGATTTCCAGTGCCGCGCGTCGCCAGGGCCGCGGCCTG
>NZ_BADK01000749.1 GCF_000333595.1 Azospirillum sp. B506 | reverse complement strand
GGGGAAAGGCGCGCAAATAGGGCATGGCGTTCCTGCCGTTGCTGGCGGCCAGCACCGCGTATGCAGGGTCGGGGGATATCCAGGAACCGTGGTTTCAAGGCCGCCGACAGGATGGACGCCGACAATGTGGCATTGCCGGAGCGCCCGATGAAAACCGTGCCCGCCCCCAGGCGGCGCGCCTGCCGCCAGCCGGCCGACATCCAGGTGGCGGCCATGAGATGGACGGGCGGACGGCCGCCCCAATGGAAACTGCTGCGCAGCAAGTCCTCCAGGGAGTCCAAACTGGCCGGCACCCCATGCGCGATGATGGAGGGATGAAGCCGGGCCGTCGCCTGGGCATGGTCCCATTCATCCTGGATTTGGCGCGAGCCGCACACAGGCAGAGGACTGGTGGGGTCTGGACGCACCGTGATGGTGTGCAGGGCGGTGGGGGACGTCAGCCGGGCCAGGGTGGTCGCGACGGCACCGGAATCCAGCCCTCCGGACAACATGGACACCGCAATGCCCTCACGGGGCAGCGCCTCTCTCACCACCTTGTCCAACAGCTCCCGGGCCGCTTCGACGTAATCCTCGTCCCGGCGCAGGCGCAGGCGCCGCGTCGGATCCAGCCGCCAATAGCGCGAGACCCGGCCCCCCGCCGTCGCCGTCCAATCCAGCGCATGTCCCGGCAACAGTTGCTTGACGCCACGGAAACATGTGTCCTGAAGATCGAGGGACGGGGTGAATGTGGCGCGCGCCACCATGGCGGGGTCAAGGACCCGGGGCACCAGGGGGTGCATGAACAAGGGGCTGGGAATATTGGCGAAAACGATTTGCTTGCCCAAATCGTGATAGAAAAGCGGACGACCGCCGGTCCGGTCGGTGGCAAGCAGCAGGCGGCGCTCGGCCCCATCCCACCAGGCCAGGGCGAAATCGCCATGCAGCCGGTTCAGCGCGTCGCGGCCCCAGCGCAGCAGGGCCGTGGCCGCCATCACAGTGTCCGCCGGCAAATCCCCAAACAGGTCGAGGGACCGCGCCAAATCCTCTCGATTGGCCAGCCAGCCTTCCAAGGCCAGGACATGGCGGCCGTTCGCACACACATACGGCGAGCCGCCTCCCGCGGCCACCCCCTGAACCACAAGATAGCCGTCATCGCGGTACTCGCCAACGCGGCGGACGCCCGGGTGGCTGCGCAACGCCATGGAATAACGCCCGGCGTCGACCGACGCGCCATCGCCACACACCCCAAAAACAACGGACATGCCGGCGTTCCTAAGCAAAGCTCTGGAGGCGGCCCAAACAGCACTGGCCGCCCGCATGCGCCGGCTGACCGTCGAGTGGTTGTCGCAGTACGCTCCAGACATGAACGACATCGAGACGGTCTGGCGCGATTTGAAACGGCATCGTCCGGCTCATCGGTTCTTTCGCTCTGCGCGATCGCCTGGAGCGCGCCATCCACACCGCGGCGTTCTCCCCCGACACGGACGCAACCGAGTGATCCGTTGGACAAGCCGCGCACTGCCCGGCCCGGAGCGGTTCCAATGGTCAGCTGTACGGATCCTGATCCGCGGTGCTGTCGGCGGTGACTTCGCCGTTGTTCAAGGTCCGCTCCAGCTCAAGGGTCTCAAAGCCGGGGCGTGACCAGATGGGCTTGCGTGGCGTCCGCTCCGCGGATGGTGCCATCGCTTCGGGGATGATTTCGTTCATAAGACCCATCCAATCATCAATTTCCACAAGCAATCGAGCGGTATTACCAAAAGGGGCGCCGGCACGCTCTCACAACCCGCGTCACTTTATACATGTTCCGGGTACCGCACAACTTCCGAGCACCGCTCACCGCAGCAATACCCGCCGCCATCCAGCTGTTCCTTGGGCCGTATCGTGAGTTATGCGACCCAAACACTGGGCGAAATGCGTGATTCATGAAAGGTCGGCCGATGCGACGCCATGTTTTGCGGGACGACCGGGGGGAAGCGGGTCCAGGAACCTCCGCCTGTCCGTCACGGGACCCGGAAGCCCCCACCGCGGCGGCGGTCGGCACAGTGCCAGGGCGCATAAAAAAGGGCGCCGACCAAACCATCAGGCTGCTCCCGCGGCGGGCTGACGACCAGGAGCCATGGTTGTCGTGGACATCTTGGGCAGATGAATACACTCAATGGTATGAATTGTTTTCAATAAAATCCATAAATTATAGTTCTTTGTAAAATTTGCACTTTACGCGCGCAAAGTGCCCGCTCTTTATCTACACCCGAGCATGAATCCCATCCGCAACAGGGAGGAAAAGGCATGGGCGACCATTACATAGGTGAAATACGGCTGTTCCCCTACGGCAACGGCAAGCCCCCCTCCGGATGGCAGGAATGCAACGGCCAGTTGCTTCCGATCCAGCAAAACCAGGCGCTGTACGCCCTGCTGGGCACGGCCTACGGCGGTGACGGCAAGACCACCTTCGGCCTGCCCGACCTGCGCGGACGGGCCATATTGGGGTACGGCGCCATGACCGACTCCATGCGGGCCCTGCCGCAGGGCAGCAACGTGAAATGCGGCGACAAGGGCGGAACCGAAACCGTGACGCTGACCGCGACCCAAGTTCCAGTGCATATCCATTCCGTCGTCGCCGACACCGATAACCTGTCGTCGCTGATCGCCGAGGCGGGCAGCGTTCCCGGCAAATCGACGAGACCCAGCAACGCCACCATCCCGGACGCCGCGCCCAACCTGTACGGCCCGCTGGTGAATGGCAAAATCCAAGCCTTGGTCGGGGCATCGATTGGAAGCGCCGGCGGCGGCGTTGCCCATGAGAACAGACAGCCATTCCTGCCGCTGATGTACTGCATCGCGGTGAACCAGGCCATCTTCCCACCCCGCAATTGACATCCGTCGCGGGTTCGTCACGGGAAAACACCAAAAACCAGGAGGCTGTCCATGGAACCCTATGTCGGCGAAATTCGTCTGCTCGCTGGAACGTTCGCGCCCGTCAACTGGCTGCTCTGTCAAGGGCAGACCGTTGCAATCGCACAATACCAGATGTTGTATTCCCTGTTGGGCACGGTATATGGCGGCGATGGCCGCACCACCTTCGGCATTCCCAATCTGTCCGCCCGCGTCCCCGTCGGCCGCTCCAACAGCGTACCTACCGGCTTGACCCAGAGCTACGTCATGGGCGCCGCCGGAGGCCAGGTTCAGGTCACCCTGAAGGGAGCCAATCTGCCAACCCACACGCACACGCTGTATGCCAGCACCGATCCGGCGACCACGACGACACCCAGCCCCGTCGTGGGATTCGCGGCGGCGACCGGTGGCTTCAACTATTACTCGACGGACAGCACCACCACGGCGGCGCCTGCCAATGAAATGATCTCAACCTGGGGCTATCCCGGCCCGGAAGCGCACAACAACATCATGCCCAGCATGGGGATAACCTACATCATCTCCACAATCGGCATTTATCCGGAATTCAACTGACCCGCCCGGGACTGAGGAGCGACCATCATGGCTGATGCCTTTTTCGGCGAAATCCGCGCCTTCGCCTTTTCTTACGCGCCACAGGACTGGGCCTTCTGCTGGGGGCAGCAATATCTGGTTCAGCAATTCCAGGCCTTGTACACCATCATCGGCACCCTGTACGGCGGTACGCCAAACGTCAATTTCAACGTTCCGGATTTGCGCGGGCGCGTCACGGCGGGCACCGGCTCCGTCTCCCCCACCCCGCCACCCAATGGCTCCTTGATCTATAACATAGCCACCGTGGAAGGCGTCAGCTCGGTCGCGATCACGCAGCACAACATGCCAGCTCACAACCATCAGGCGGTGGGCGGGCCGTCGAAGCAGGGCGTTACCAGCGGGCCGGTCCCCAACTCCTATGTCGGGGTGCCCCGCAAGGGAAATGTCGGCTATGACGGTTGGTCCCTGTACTCGAACGTGAAAAACGCCACCACCTTGTCCCAATCATCACTGTCATCCGCCTACGGGAACGCGGGTGGTGGGGCCGACCCGCACAGCAACATATCCCCCTATCTCGCCCTGAATTTCTGCATCTGCATGAACGGCGACGTCTATCCCACGAAGAACTGATGACCTCATGAACGCCACCACCGTCAGCGATGTCCGCGCGACGGTCCTGCCCCCCGTGCCGCCGGTTCTGGCGGCACGGGGATTGGGCCTGCGCCCGGAAACCGACCAGGATCAGGAATTCCTGCGCACCCTCTATGTCTCCGTCCGATGGGAGGAGCTGGCCCCGGCGGACTGGACGGACGATGCCAAAGTGGGCTTTCTCAGCCAGCAGTTCATTTTCCAGACGCGCCACTACAAGACACACTACGCCGGGGCCGCGTGGGGCATCATCACCGATGGGGGCGATCCGGTCGGCAGGCTTTATCTGCACCAGGGACCATCGGACCTGCGCATCGTCGACATTTCCCTGCTGCCCAGCCACCGGGGCCGGGGCATCGGGGCCGGGTTCATCCGCGCCGTGTTCGCCCAGGGGGCAGCGGCCGGAACCGGCGTCTCCATCCATGTGGAGATGTTCAATCATGCCGCCCGGCGCTTGTATGAGCGGCTGGGGTTCGTTCAGACCGGGGACGACACGGGCGTGCACCGTCGCATGGACTGGTTTCCGCCGTCCACCTGAGCTCCGTCGGGGGAGCGCCGCCGTTCCCCCTGGCCGGAAACCGGGATTCGGCGGCGTCCGGTTCAGTTGAAGATGACCTGATACAGGAATTCCCCGGTCTCGGGGTCATCGCCCACCGGCACCACGAACACCTCCAACCGGCCCAGCGTCTGGTTCTCCAGCACGTATGTACCCTGGGGACACATGACACGCGGCGTCCCCTTGAGATACAGGGAGAAAGGCTGGGGCAGACCGGGCGGGGGCGTGCGGCTCCGGCCCAGCCGCACCTCGACCAGGGTCAGGGGCAGGGTTGGCCCGGTGCCCGCCTGGATGGTGAAGGCGCTTCCCTCGACGGTCTTGGCGGCTTCATAGGTCAACATCGAATCCTCCCTTGTCGTTGTATCGGGGGTGCATCCCGCTGTCAGAGATAGCCCAGCCGGGCCATCGCCGGCCCATGGTCCTGAACGATGCGATCGGCCTGGGCGGTGCTCAAGGTCTCGCGCCAGCCACCGGCCACACCGCGGCGGAAGAAGGCCCGGCCCCGCCGCTGGCCCAAATCGAAGCCATGGGCTTCCTCCTCCTGCCGCAGGCGCTCGAATCGCGTGGCCGCCACGGCGCCCGTCACGGCGGCGTCCGGGGCGGCGATGCCGCAATGGGCGGCCACCTGCGCCAGCTCCCCCGCCGGATCCGCCAGGAGACGTTCATAGGGCACGAGCAGGGGGGCGGGATCGGCCGCCAGCCAGCTGGCGACATGGCCGCTCCAGCTGTCCAAGCGTTGCTCGCACTGGTCTTTCCACCGGCCGGCCGTCGCGATGACCGCGCCGGGCCAAGCCAGGAAGGCGATGGCGTCGTCGAGGCTCGAACCGCTGTGATGCGCCCACGACACCGCGACGTCCCGGGGATCGCGCACCAGATAGACGCTGCCCAGCGTGACCTGCGGCGGGAACAGCGGGCGCCCGCCAGGGGTGTGTCCCCACCTGTCATGCACCTTGCGGAACTGTGGCTCCACCGTTGCCGCCGCCGTCACCAAGGCCAGGTCATGGCGCAGTTCGGCCTGTTCCGCCGGTGTCAGCTCACTGGAGTCCACGTCCAGGAACAGGTCCATGTCGGGGATGGCGCCAGCGGCACCGGCGAATCCCATCGTCCTGGTGAAGTCGGGCGGCGCGCCACCGTTGAGGAGGCTGGCCAGCATCAGCCGCATCCAGGTGTTGCCCGATTTCGGGTAGGACGCGATCCAGTAGAACCCGCCCATGGCCCTACCCTGCCAAGCCCGGAAGCAGGGCCTCCAGCTCGTCCCATTCGGCCGGCGTTTCGGGCCGCCGCAACGCGCGCAGCCCCCCGACGCTTCCCAAAAGGCGCAGAAACAGCGCCATCTGTTGCCCCTGGGTTCCCAGCCGAAGCATCAACCTCGGCCGGTACAGGACCATCTTGAGCCGTGCCAGCCCCTGCGTCCCCGGCAGCAGACGGATCCCGGCGGGCAGTTGCCGGCTCTTTTCCAACTGCACCAGGCCGGCCAGGGGCAGGGATGTGGCGCAGAAGCCCTCCTCCACCGGCAGATGATACTTGTCGAGCGACGCCCGCACCGCTCCCAGCCCGTCGACCGGGAGCCCCAGACGCTCCAGACTGTCGCGCCACAGCTTCACCCTGGGAAAGGCGGGCAACACCCTGGGGCCGCCGGGGGCGTTCATGTCCACCACGGTGACATCGTCGGCCAGCAGGGGATATCCCCGCGTCCAGAGCGTGGCCGCCAAGGTGGATTTCCCCACGCCGCTGTCCCCGGCGAAGGCCACCGCCTTGTCGCCCACCCGCACGCAACACGCATGCAGCGGCAGCAGACCGCGCCGATGACACACCATGGCGAACACGGTGCCGAACAGGAAGAGGCGGATTTCCGCGTCCTCGGCGCCTGGCGCCGGAGAGACGATCACCTCCCGCCCGTCGCTGGAAACGAGGTAGGCGCCGACGGCCGCCAAGGCGAAACGGCAGCGCCCATCCGGCGCCACTTGCACAAGGGGATGGATGACCGCCCCATCGTCAAGAGTGTCGGGCACCTCGCCCAGGCGGATGTCCAGATCGGCTGACCGGTCATCCCCCGTCCAGGGCGGCAATTCCGGCAGGGGCAGATCGCTCGTCACCCGCAAACCGCAGAGCTTGCGGTCGAGCCGGGGGGCGGCCAGGGAATCACGGGCGATAGCTGGAGTCATTGGGGACGAACCGGACACGTCATGAGTGTAGAGGCTCTCTTGTCGCGTCTCAATGACGCCATTTCAAGGCCAATGATCGGCGTCGGCACCCCACGCCGATCCCCAATCGGGCGATGCTATTTGCGGCCAAAGCGCCGGACATAGTCGGCGACCTCGGACTCGCTCAACTCTTCCAGGGCATGGGAGACGAAGGGTCCGGCCTTGGGCGTCTGGGCCAGGCGTGCGATCTTGTCCGGGGCCATGACCCAGGCCTTGCGCACCTGCCCGCGCAGCAGGGCTTCGGTTTCCGGCTCCATCAGCCCGATCAGCCTCAGCCCCATGTCGATGCGCCACAGCATCAGGTCGGGGTCGAAGGCGCCCGACAGCATGGACAGGCGCAAGGCCTGAACGGCCCCCGTCCGGTCGCCCGCCTTCTCACGCAAGGCGGCAAGCACCGCCCAGCCATATGGCTGCACCGGTCCCAGCGACAGTCCGTGCGCGATGGCCTCGCCGGCGGCGGCGATCAGCCGGTCATGCTCCGGTCCCGGCGGGGTGGCATCGGCCTGCCGGACCAGCAGAATCCCGCGCTCGGTCTCCCGCTCGGCGGACTCTTCCCAACGCCCGGCGCTTTCACGACTGTCTGCGGCCCGCTCGATCTCGGTCCGGTCCGGCGTCCGCCCGGCCGCAAGCTCCCAAAGAACATCCTGGCTGTCGGCCGTCAGCACCCCGGCGATCAGCTGCGGCAGGCCCAGGGCGAGCAGCAGGCAGCCGAGAAGCCCGGCGGCAGCGGCGGCCGCGGGCGACGGCCGGTGGCGCACGGGAGCGGCGTCACTCCGCGTAATATTCACGGTAGCGTCCATAATATTGGCCGTAATCGCCATAGCCATAGCGGGAATGCTTGCGCTGATTCACCTGTGACAGCACCAGGCCCGATGGCGGGGCACCGGCGCTGCGCAGCAGCTTCAGCCCATTGCGCACCGCGTCGCGCGGCGTGGCGTTCCACCGCACCAGATAGATGACGCGGTCGACGAGCGGAGCGATCAGCCGGCCGTCGGACACCGCCAGCACCGGAGCCGTGTCGATGATGATGCGGTCGTAGCGGGGCAGCAGATCGCGCAGGAACGCCTCCATCGCCGGCCCCTTGATCAGTTCGGCGGTGTTCGTCTCCTGCCCCGCCGGCAGAACGTCGAGGGTCCCGGCGGCCCCATGCTGAACCACATCGTCGAAGGCGGCGCTTCCGCTCAGCACCTGCACGAGACCGCGGCTGCCGTCGATCCCGATCGCGTTGTGAAGCCGGGGCCGATGAATGTCCGCGTCGATCAGCAGGACGCGCTTTTCCGCCTTCGAGAACAGGAGCGCCAGGCAGAGCGATACGAAGGTCTTGCCTTCCTTCGGTATCGACGAGGTCACCATGATGACCTTGCTGTCGCCCAGCGCGCCGATGGTGATCGCGGTGCGCAGGCTGCGCACCGCATCGGCCAGGGCGGAGCGCGGCTTGCGCAGCAGCTCCTCCACGAGGTTGAGCTTGCGGTTGCGCTGCAGGGGGATCATGCCGAGCACAGGCAGCCCGGTCAGATCCTCGGCTTCGTCGCTGGAGCGGATCGCCGTGTCCAGGCGGTCGAGCAGGAAGACCAGACCCACGCCGAACAGCAGGGCCAGCAGACCGACGATCTGCAGCGTCCGTATCTCGCGGGGGTAGGATTTGGCGACCGGCAGGTCGGCGGGCGAGACGATCCGGGCATTGGCCCGCTGCATCCGCTCCTGTTCGGCCTCGCGCTTGAACCGGGTGAGGAAGGACTCATAGAGCGAGCGGGTCGCTTCTGACTGCCGCTCCAGTTCGCGCAGCCGGATTTCCGCTTCTCCCGCCGTGTTGGCCTGCTGCCGGACGCCGTCGAGCTGGCGTTCCAGCGACTTCACGCCGGCCGCCGCCACCTCCACGTCGTTGGCGAAGGAGGAGGAGATCTTTTCGACCTCCACACCGATCGTTCCACGGACACCGTTCAGCTCGGCGCGCAGTCCGACCAGCCGCGGGTGGCGGTCGCCGTAAATCTTCAGGGCGTCCGACATCTCGCGCAGCAGACTCGATTCCTGTTCCCGCAGCCGCTGGATCAGCGGGGACTGCAGCACATCCGTCGTCGATTCCGCACTTCCGCGCGACCGCAGCACGGAGCGCGCCTGATCCAGCCGCGCCTGCTTCTGCGCCAGATCGGACCGGGCGATGACCAGGCGGGAGTTGAGTTCCGACAGCTGCTGGTCGGTCAGGGTGACCTGACGGTCTCCCTTGCGGCGCAATCCGTTCTGCGAGCGGAACTCCTCGACGGCGCTTTCCGCAGCGACCACGTCGCGGCGCAGAACCTCCAGCCGCTCGCCCAGCCAGCCGGAGACGCGCCGGGCATCCTCAAAACCGGCCTCCAGCCGGTCGAGCAGATACATCTCGGCGACGGTGTTGGCGATCAGCGCCGCCTTCTCGCGGTTTTCCGACGTGAAGGAAACGACGACGATGTAGGAGCGCCGTTGCGCCTGGACGTCGAGCCCGCGGCCGAAGGCGCGGACCACCTGCGCCTTGGCCATCTCGGACGCCGCCATCGGGCTGAGCGCCGATCCAGGCGGGGCGGAGGACAGCCAGCCGGGCGGCAGCCACGACAGTGGGTTGAGCGCAGCCAGGATGTCGGACAGCGGACGCGCCGGCCGCAGGGTGGCGTTGAATTCCGGATCGTCTTCGAGATGCAGCTTGTCCACAACCCGCCGGGCGAGCGTGGAGGAGGTGATCAGCGCCGCTTCGGTCTGCACGATGCTGTCGCTCATGAAGGAGCGCACCGACCGGTCGGCAAGCGGATCGCGCACGTCGGGCGCTTCGATCAGAACCCTGGTCTCGGCGGTATAGCGCGGCGGGGTCTGCTTGAGCAGCAGAATGGTCGGGACAATGGCCAGGATCAGGCAGGCCAGCACCAGATGCTTGCCACGCCAGACCACCCGCCAGGCCCAGCGCACGCGCTGCCGGAGATCGTCCTGGAAACCGTCGGGGCCGGTCCCGGCGTCGGCCGTTCGCCCCGCCCACCGCCGGGTCGGGCCGTCCGAAGGCGAAGTCATCGGCAGTGTGCCCCGCTCGTCCATTACGTCCTTGCCTGAATCAGGCATTGCCGATCCTCCTCAAGCACAAGCGCCGTCAGGACGCCTGTGACATACGCCCCTGTGTCGATGCCGATCCTGTTCTGACGAATCTCCGGCTCGTCCACCATGGTGTGGCCGTGTACGATGACCTTGCCGTGCGGCCGTGAATCGGACAGGAACGGTTCGCGAATCCACAGCAGATCGGCCGGCTTCTGCCGGTCGATCGACCGGCCGGGACGGATGCCGGCATGGACGAACGCATAGTCGCCGAACACCGCCATCGGCTTCAGGGAGTCGAGGAACAGCTGGTGGTGGTCGGGCAGCGCCTCCAGGAAGCGGGCGCGCAAATCCTCGCACCGGCCGCGGTCCCGGATGCCGGCGGAGGCGCGCACGCCGTAGCTCGCCAGCGTTTCGATCCCGCCATAATCCAGCCAGTCCGCCGCCGATGCCGGCCGTTTCAGGAAATCCAGCAGAACGGCTTCGTGATTGCCCAGCAGGAAATGGCAGGACACACCGTCCAGGACCGTGCCGCACAGCCGCTCGACCACCGCGCGGCTGTCGTCGCCCCGGTCGACATAGTCGCCGAGGAAGACCAGCACGGTGTCCAGTCCCGCCGCACGCGCGCCGGCCGCATCCTCGCCGATCCGCTCCAGCAATTCATCCAGCGCACGTTTGTGCCCGTGTATATCGCCTACGGCATAGAGGCGCAGACCGTCCGGCAGGCGGGGCGATGGCTTCGGCGATAAAGTCCGGCGCGCGCCGGGAACCCATTCCTTCCAGCGTCTCAACCACATCGTTCCATACCGTTCGGACCATCCGCGCCGTACCGTGCCATGCAATGTGCAATAACACTTTTGGGGGGACATGGGATAGAGCCTCTACACCGCTTTGGATGGCTTGGCAGGTGACAAGACCGGGCCGCCGGCCATCCATGGCCGTTTCGGCGATACCGGCCGCCGGAACGCGCCTCGGGGTTGATCGATTCTGTTCACTCACACCGAAGGTGGATACACTCCGCCATCCTTCAGGTTTTCACCGACATGGGTCGCATGGCCGTCAACACCCTTCTCTTCAGGCTGCTGGTTGCCGTCGTGCTGCTGGCCCCGCTGCCCCTGGGCAGCAATCGTCCCTGGTCATCGAGCCTTCTGGCGGTGTCCGTCGGGGGGCTGCTGGCCGTCTGGGCGGTCCGTGCGGCAACGGGGCGGGTTCCGACACCGGTGCCGCCAGCCCTGTTGTTGCCCGTCTGCCTGCCCTATGCCCTGGTTCTGGGCTGGGCCGCCCTGCAGACCGCGCCCGTCATGCCGCCGTCCCTGTGGCACCCGATGTGGGCGGAAGCCGGCCCGGTGCTGGCGGGCGGCGCCCAAGGCGCCTCTGCGAGGGGGATGATCAGCGCCGATCCGACGATGACCTGGACCGCACTTCTGCGGCTCGCCTGCCATGGCGGCATCTTCTGGCTGGCGGTGCAGTTCGGTCGTGACCGCGGTCGGGCCCGCGAGGCGGTGATCGCCCTGTGCATCGCCGGTACCGTTTACGCGGCCTACGGGCTGACGGTCCATCTGGCAGGATGGGAAAGCATCCTCTGGCTGAAGAAATGGGCTTATTCCGGCGACCTGACCGCCACCTTCGTCAACCGCAACGCCTATGGCGCCTATGCCGGTCTCGGCGTGCTGTGCTGCATCGGGCTGTTCGTCAACGCGCTGCGCCCACGGCATGCCGGGCAGGGCCGCGGCGCCTACGATCTGGTCGAAACCCTGCTGGTGCATGCCCTGCCCTATCTGGCCTGCGGGCTGGTGATCGGCACCGCGCTGCTGCTGTCGCATTCACGCGGCGCCTTCCTGTCCACCGGCCTGGCCCTGGGCGCCCTGCTGATCCTGCTGGCGGCGGCGGGCATGGTGCCGCGCCGCATGGCCCTGCCGCTGGTCGGCGCCGTGGCGCTGGTCGCCCTGGTGACGGTGAGCGCCAGCGGCGATACGACGATCACCCGTCTCGCCGAACAGACGTCGGCGGAGCAGGATGCCGGACGCACCAACGTCTATCGGCTGACGATGGACGCCATCGCCGACGCTCCCTACACCGGGATGGGGTTGGGGACCTTCAAGCCGGCCTTCCGCATGTACCGCGACACCACGCTGCCGGAGCCCCTGGTGTGGGAGTTCGCGCACAATGTGCCGTTGGAACTGGCGATGGATCTGGGCGTGCCCGCGGCGGCGCTGCTCGGCCTGTGCTTCGCCGTCATCGCCGGCATGTGCCTGCGCGGGCTGATGGTCCGGCGGCGCGACCGCCTCTATCCGGCACTGGCGGTCGCGTCGATGGTCCTGCTGGGTGCGCACGGACTGGTGGATTTCAGCGTGCAGATGCCGGCGGTGGCCGCCACCTTCGCCCTGCTGCTCGGTCTCGGTGTCTCGCAGTCCTGGAACACGCGGGCGCTGGAACCGGCCTCCGCCGGCGACCGATAGGGCCGGGCGTCGGTCAGGATGGCTGCGCCCCGGGCGGAGACGGGCGGCTCAGCAGCAGGTCCGCCTGGACGATCCGGCCGTCCCGGCCGGACGAGCAGCCGCCGATGCCCGCAAGCACGAAGCCGCAGGCCTGCAGATGGCCGACAATGGCGGCGGCCAAGGGCTGTCCGTCGTAAAGAGGAGTGAAGGACACTTCGACATAGACATGCTCGACCACGGACAGCAGCCGCCCGGCCCCCTCCAGCGCCGCCAGTTCCCCGCCCTGCACGTCGAGCTTCAGCAGAACCGGCCTTGCCAACCCCTCGGCCATGATTTCGGAATCGAGCGTGCGGACCGGAACCGGAACCGCCGCCACCGCATCGGTACCCGGCGCGAAGCGCAGCTGTCCCGCCCCGATCGGCAGCAAGGACGAATTGTCCGCCCGCCGCGAGA
Organism: Azospirillum sp. B506; assembly: GCF_000333595.1. Lineage (GTDB taxonomy): Bacteria > Pseudomonadota > Alphaproteobacteria > Azospirillales > Azospirillaceae > Azospirillum. The sequence goes on along the minus strand of NZ_BADK01000749.1, from coordinate 16,547 downwards.
TGTGGAGGATCGCCTCGCCGTTGCCGGCGCCGACCGCGCAGCGATGCACCTGCACCCTGGGATTGCCGGCGAACAGCCGGGACAGGACCGATGCCGAAGACGCGAGCGGTTCGAAGGCATGGACGGCCGCCTCCGGCTGCAGCGCCGTCATCAGCAAGGAGAACTGCCCGACATTGGCGCCGACGTCGATCACCGTCGCCACCTTCAGCCCGTTCAATGCCGGCAGGCTTTCCAGCGACGCCGCCACGCCGAAACGCAGGCCCCGGCGGAACTCCCGCCGCCTCAGCAGCCGCGTCAGTTTCCAAATCCGTCGGAGCGTCCGTCTCACCCTGGTCAGGCCCATCCTGTTGCCCGGCATTGCCAGGACCGGGACGGTTGCCAGTCCAGGCGCGCTCGCCTACGATTGCCGCTCTCTTCTCACGAATCGATATGAAGAACCAGCTCAATCAACCGCGGGTCGCGATTGTCGTCACCCATATTGCTCCGGCGGCAGGCTATGGGGGGATCGCGGAAGCGACCGCGAGGGTCGCCGAAGCCTGGGCGGCGGCGGGACACCCCTTTTCCCTGTGCGCGAGCGACGCCTCGGACGGCACGCCGCCGCTGCGTTCCGCCGACGTCGGATTGCCCGCGGCGATCCCGGTCCATCTCTACCATGCGCAGCTGTGGCGGCGGTGGGGGCTGGGCGCCGGCGCCATCCCGGCGATTCTGCGGGCCTGCCGCCGGGCCGAGGCGGTTTATGTCAGCGGCGTCGGCACATGGCCGACCAGCCTGGCCGGGCTGGCCTGCCGGCTGTTCCGCCGGCCCTTCGTGGTCGCGGTCCATGGCGGCCTGATGCCGGGACATGTCGACCACATCCGCCGCAGCAAACCTTTGAAATGGCTGTTCTACCGTTGGATCACGCTGCCGACCCTGGCGGCGGCGCAGGCGGTCCATGCGACCAGCAGGGTGGAGGCCGACGGGGTACGGGCCTTGCTGCCGGCGGTGCCCGTGACGGTGCTGCCGAACGCCATCGATCTGACCGACTGGCCGGTCCTGCCGCCGCGTCCCCCGGACGGCGGACTGGTGATCGGCTATGTCGGGCGGCTGTCGCCTGAAAAGGGCATTCTTCCCTTCCTGAGGGTATGGCTCGACACCCGGCGGCCCGGCGACCGCCTGCTGATCGCCGGCAGCGGCGGCGGCACCTATGCGGCCGAGCTGGTCCGGCTGGCCGCCACCGCCGGAAAGGCGGTGGAGTTGCGCGGCTATCTCAAGCCCGACGGCGTGCGCAGGCTGCTGGCCGAGTGCGACGCCGTCGTTCTGCCGTCCGGTCTGGGCGACGGCGGGCTGCGCGAGAATTTCGGCAACGTGGTGGTCGAGGCCATGGCCTGCGGCCGGCCGGTGCTGGCGACCCGGGGCATGGCTTGGGACGATCTGGAAGAGACCGGCGCCGGCCTCGTCTTTTCCCCGGACGGGGCGGGAGCCCGGGAGATCCTGCAGCGGACCCAGAGCCTTGCGCCCGAACGGCTCGTGGCGATGGGGCTTGCCGGGCGGCGGCTGGCCGAGAGCTGGTTCGCCGTGGCTCCGGTCGCCGACCGGCTGTGGCGGCTGGTCGCCGGCAGGGACTGAGGCATGTCCGGCACATCCTGTCCGCAGAGCCATGACCAGGCAGGGCTGCTGCGCCGGCTTGCCGCGGGGATCGGGGCGCAGGGCGCCGCGCAGGGCGCGCTGATCCTCAGCACCCTGTTGAGTGTGCCCGCCTTTCTGGCTGCCTGGGGCGGCGATGTCTTCGCCGACTGGCTGGTGCTGTCCGCCGCGGCCGGGCTGCTGACCCTGGCCGACCTTGGGGTCTGCGGCTATCTGGGCAACATGCTGCGTGCCGCCTGGGCCCGCGGCGACGAGGCGGCCGGACGGCGCGCCCTGCAGATCGGGCTGGGCGTCTACATCGTTCTGTGCGCCGCGGTCGCCGCCGCGGTCGCCACGGCGTCCATGCTGGTCGATGTGCCGGCCCTGCTCGGGGTGGTCCGGCTGGACGGAGCCAGGGCGACGTTCCTGATGCTGGCGCTGACCACCGTCATTCTGCTGCCCCGCAGCCTGATCGCCACCGTGCATTCCGCGCGCGGCCGTTTCCACCGCGAGGTTCTGCTGCTGATGCTGAGCCAGGTCGGACAGGTGACGGCCGGCGCGGTTGCCGCCCTTGCCGGTGGCGGACCAGAGGTCGCGGCCGCGGCTCAGCTCGCGACCGCCGTGTTTCTGGGCTGGGGAGCGCTTCTGCGGGATCTGCGCCGCCATGGCGACCTGTCGGCATTGCGCCCGCGGGCGCCGGATGGGCGGGAGATGCGGCGTCTGGCGGTCAAAGCCCCGCTCTATGCCATGCAGGTGGGCGCCACCATGGCGCTGGTTCATCTGCCGATCCTGCTGCTCGGCCGGCTGGCCCCTGCGGGCGCCGTGGTTACCTTCGCCACCACCCGGACCTTCGTCGGCCTGGTGCGCCAGACCATGCGTCAGGCCGCCACGCCGCTGGGGTTGGAGATGGCACGCATGCATGCGGCCGGTAACCGTGCCGCCGCCGGCCGCCTGTATGCAGCCAGCATGGCGCCGGCCGGCTGCATCGTTGCCCTGCTGGCCGGCGGGGCATGGTCGGCCGGCCCCGCCGCCTTTGCGCTGTGGACCCATGGCACGACCGCCTTCGATCCGCTGACCGCCGGAGCGATGCTGGCCGGAGCGCTGGTGCAGGTTCCCGCCTATGGTGCCGGGGCGCTGCTGCGTCTGGTCGATCGCCCGGGAACCGTTGCTGCCGTCCATGGGGTGGAAATCCTCGCCATCCTGCTGCTCGGCCTGCTGCTGATCCCGATGGCGGGGGCCGCCGGCGCCGCCCTGACAGTCGCCCTGACGGAAGCGATCCCCGCCACCCCCTGGTATTTGCACAGCACCGGCCGATTGCTGGGATGCCGGATGCTGCAGCCGGTTCTGCGCGCCTATGCGGTGGCGGCAACGGTCTTCCTTCTGGTTCTTCTGACCGCCGCCGCCATCGGCCGGCTTGTTTCCCTGAACACGGTCCCCGGGCTTGGCTTCTTCATGCTGCTGTGGATCGCCGCCGCTCCGCCGGCGGTGATCGCGACGTTGAGCGCCGGTCAGCGGAGCTGGGTCCGCCAGCAGTTGCCCGGCTTCCTGCGAAGGACCGGTTGACCCCGCCCGATCCGGCCGGTGCAGCGGGTCAGGTGCAGCGGCCGGGCGGACCGAGGGCGTCCCGCTTCAGGAGCGCCGCATAGGCGGCGGTCAGACGTCGGCCATATTCATCCCAGCCGCCGATCGCGGCGGTGCGCTCCAGAGCGGCGGACGACATCGCGGCCAGCAGGTCACGGTCTTCGTACAGACGGCGAAGACGGTCGGCCATGGCATCCGTATCGCCGACCGGCAGGATGAATCCCTCCCGCCCATCATGGAACAGGTCGCGGGAACCCGTATGTTCCGATGCGATCACGGGACAACCGCAGGCCATCGCCTGCGCCTGGACCAGCGCCAGACCTTCCTCGATGGACGGCAGCACGAACACACTGGCCCGCGACATCTCATGGACCACCCGCGACCAGGGCTGATGGCCGAGCCAGGTGAGCCCCGCCACCGGCTCCCGCGCGAGGATCGCCCGCCCTTCCGGGAGCAGGCTGCCGATCAGCACCAGCCGGGCGTTGGGGAGGGCCGCCTTGCGGAAGGCGCGCAGGAGATGGTGCAGCCCCTTGCGCACCCCGAGCTGCCCGACGAACAGCACACGGAATTCCTCGGCGCGCGGCGCGGTGCGGCCGAAGATCCGCCGGTCGACGCCGTAGGGTGCCAGAATGAGCTTTTCGGCAGGAACCCCCTCGGCCAGGAAGCTGTCCCGCACGAAGGAGGAGGGAACGGTAATCGCATCGGCCAGCTCATATTCGGCAAGGTCCCGCTCCACCGCGCGGGAATCGATGCCGGCATAGGGAAACCCCAGCCGCTCATGCTCCTCGCGCAGCAGCCGATCCTGGTACAGGATATGGGTGGAACCGGGATCGCAGACATAGACGATCCCCCGCTTCCTGGCGGCGGCACCGGTCTTCACCCCGATCCGGCATTGCGCCACCACGAGATCGCACTCGGGCAGCGTCCGGGCGACATGGGCATCCAGCGCGCGGTGCGCCCAGTTGGACCAGCGCCCTTCCATGGTACGGGCGAACCAGGGCCATCGCAGCAGGGCCATGTAGGGGGCCTGGAGCCAGGGAAAGCTGCGGATGCGGGATGGATCGACCCCGCTGTTGCGCAGCTTGAACTGCGGATAACCAGTGTAGATGGCGGTCAGGAGATCCCGCTTCTGCAATTCCCGGGCAAGGTCGAAATGGTGGAAACGGGCGATGGTTGAAACCACGACGCGCACCGGCTGTTCTCCCGACAAGACGCCACCCTGCCACGGATGGCGCGAATTTGTGCATCGTGCCATGCTGTATAGACAACGGCGCCGTGTGCCGGCAATGCATTCCGCACGTCCAAGCCGGCGGCCAGCCAGCCTTGCAATCCCATCGGCCAGCCGCTACTCAACAGCATCGCTGTTCAACCGGATACCGTCATGACATCTCCGCTCCCGTCTGTCGATCCGGGTCAGCCGACAGATCGCATGGCTCCCCCCACCGTTCCCCCGGTCCGCGTCGCAGTCCTCATCACCCACCCGGTCCATTACTCCTGCGCCTTGTTCCGGCGGGTCGCCCGCGAGCCGGGGATCGCCCTCACCGTCCTTTTCGGCAATGACGCCTCGCTGCGGCCGCATTACGATCCCGGCTTCGCCACGTCCATCGAATGGGACGTTCCGATGACCGACGGGTTCGATCATCGCATCGTTCCCGCCTGGGGGGCCGACGCCATTCCGGCCTTCTGGTGGCCGTTCTACCGCAACCTGCGCCGCATCCTGAAGGAAGGGCAGTTCGACTGGCTGTGGATCCATGGCTACAACCGCCCATCCCATTGGCTGGCGATGGCCTGGGCGTGGTCTCTGGGCATTCGCGTCATGATCCGCGACGAGGCGCACGAGGTCAGCCGCCGGCGCGGCCTGCTGAAGCGGACCATCAAGCCGCTCTATTTCGCGGTGCTGAACGCGGCGGCGGAGCGGTTTCTCGCCATCGGGTCGCGGAACGCCGCCTATTATCGCCAACTCGGGATTCCGGGCAGCAAGATCGTTTCCGTTCCCTATGCCGTCGACAATGGCTTTTTCCAGGCCGAGGATGGCCGCGGCCGGGCGGCCCTGCGCCGGGAACTGGGGTTGCCGGACGATGTGCCGGTGATCCTGTTTGCATCGCGGCTGCTGCGCCGGAAACATCCAGACCTCCTGCTGGAGGCGTTCCGCCGCTTGTCGCCGGCCGCCGCGGCACGCCATCCGCACCTGGTCTTCGTCGGCGTGGGCGAGATGCTGGATCCCCTGAAGGAGAAGGCGCGCGACCTCGACACGGTGCGTTTCGCCGGTTTCCGCGGGCAACAGGAACTGCGTCGCTTCTATGACCTGTGCGAGGTCTTCGTGCTGCCGTCGGTCGACGAAAGCTGGGGCCTGGTCGTGAACGAAGCGATGAATCTGGGAAAGCCGGTGGTGGTGTGCGATCAGGTGGGCAGTGCCCAGGATCTGGTCCGCCATGGCGAGAACGGCTTCACGATTCCCGCCGGCGATGTCGGCGCCCTGTCGGCTGCCCTGTCGGCGATCCTGTCCGATCCCGAGCAGGCCTCCCGCATGGGCGCGCTCAGCCGTGCCATCATCGACGAATGGGACTTCGAGGCCGACGTGCGGGGGCTGCGTCTGGCGATGGGCTTGCCGCCGCACCCCCTCCCGCACACCCAGCCGCCCCTCCCGGAGGCATCATGACCGCTGCAGGCGGAAAGCTGTGGACCCCCGGCCTCGGCATTCTGATCTGCCTTGCGGTCGGCCTGCCGATCGGCATGGACATCACTCTGGTCGGACGGCTGACCGGCACCGAGATCGTGCTGATACCGCTGATGGCGCTCAGGCTGATGACAGGGAGCCTGCCGCCCATCGAAGGGCCGGTCCGCACATTGCTGATCCTGACGCTCGTCTGGTGCGGTGCCCAGTATGTCAGCGACATCGTGAACGACAGCAGCACCGCGAACATGCTGCGCGGTGTGGCGCGCGCGCTGATGACCGCCCTGTTGATTCTTGGTTTCCTCATCTGCTGCGACAACCGGATGCGCAACATCCATGTGCTGTACGTCGCGATGGGGCTGGGGCTGATGGCGGGAGCCTACGTCAACCCGTCGACCTATACCGAAGCCGAGCCGTGGAAGTTCGGATACGGCACCGGTGCGAGCATGCTGCTGGTGGCGGGGGCGAGCTGGCTGTGGAGACAGCGCCTGCATCTTCCAGCCCTGGCGCTGTGCAGCGGCATCGGCGTCCTCAACCTGGAGCTTGGATTCCGCAGCATGGGCGGCATGGTCTTCATGACCGCCATCCTGCTGGGGCTGTCCCGGGTGCTGGGCACCCGCAGGCGCATCCTTTCGGCCTGGGGTGCTGCGCTGCGGATCGCGGTGACGCTCCTGGTGCTGTCGGGCGGCAGCGTGCTGATCATCGATCTGTATGCAAGCGCGGCCCAGCAGGGGCTTTTGGGCCAGGAGGAGCAGGAGAAGTTCGCCAATCAGGTCGACGACCGCGGGGTGCTGCTGTCAGGCCGGGCGGAATTGCCGATCTCCATCGAGGCGGTGAAGGAAAAGCCGCTCCTGGGCCACGGCTCCTGGGCGGAGGACGAGTATTACTCCACCCTTTACTGGCAAATGTCCGGCCTGCAGGTCGACGACATGATGCTGGAGGAAAGGGACCTCATCCCCACCCATTCGCACCTGATGGGCGCCTGGGTGGAAGGCGGCATCCTGTCGGCGCTGTTCTGGTTCTATGTCCTCTTCCTGCTGGCGCGAACCATTCTGGCGCTGGTCCACAACAGGTCGCTCGCCGACCCGATCGTCATCCTCACGCTGATCATGCTGGGCTGGGCCGTTCCCTTCTCTCCATATGGCCTGAGCAACCGGGTGATGAGCAGCTTCGCCATCGCGGTGGCCGCCACAATGCTGCGGCTGGACTCCGCCCAGGGATCTCCCGGCCCCGCTTCCGCTCATCGGACGCGGCAGGGAAGCGGCAGATGAAGATGTCCATCGTCACCCTCAGCCACAACCAGGCGAAGTTCCTGGAAACGGCGATGCTGTCGGTGCTCGATCAGGACCATCCGGACATCGAGTATATTGTGGTCGATCCCGGTTCGACGGACGGCAGCCGTGCCATCATCGAGCGCCATCGGCACCGGATCGCCCATGTCATTCTCGATCCTGACGACGGACCGGCGGACGGGTTGCGGCGTGGGCTGGCCGCCGCCACCGGCTCCCTATTCGGCTTCCTCAATGCCGACGACAGGCTTCTGCCCGGCGCGGTGACGCAAGCCGTCCGGGCCTTCGCCGCCAATCCGGAGGCCGACGTGGTCTATGGGCACGGCATCATCGAGGATCTCCGCATCGGCCGCCGCTATACGGCGCATGCCAGCCGGCCGCCGCTGACGTCCTGGATGCTGGCCTTCGGCGGCATCAGCGTCGTGCAGCAGAGCATGTTCTTCCGCACCGACACGGTCCGGGCGGCCGGCGGCTTCAATCCGGCCAACCGTACCTGCTGGGACGGCGAGCTTCTGGCCGAGCTGGTGCTTGCCGGGGCACGCTTCCACCGCATCGACGCAGTCCTGGCGGTCTTCACGCTGCACGGCGATTCCATTTCCGGCTCCGGCCGCCTCAATGGGGTGTATCGGGAGGAGCAGGCACGGATCGACTCCCGGCTCCTGGGGCGCGGGCCGGCTTCGGCCGATGGCCTGCACCGCATCCTTGCCCGGCTTCTGAAATGGTCGCGGGACCCGGCCGCCACGCTGTGGCGGCTGAAACGCGCCCTGAACGGTGGTGGAGAGCCCCTGTAGAGGAAATGCCGTTTCCGCTTCCCGGTCATCGGGCCACTCCTTCCCCCGGGCGAACCAGGCGTATCCGGCTGTCCGGAAAACGGGGACCGCCCCAGTTGGTGTGGCCGAGTCAGGCCGCCATGCCGATATCCTCGGCCTGGGCGTCCCCTCCGCCGGGTGCTGCCGTATGTACGGCAGTGGGACATTGAATCATGGGGCCTGTCCCTATTCGACTTGAGCAGAGTGCCGCGGTCTGCCTTAATCATGGGCGATCCGCATGCTCTTGCAGGGCGATCGTTTCAATCCCCTGCAGCAGGCCCTTGCAGCATGACGGTTCACCGTACGCCACTGGGAGGAGTGCAGTCCGGGGAGGTCGTGGACTGTAGCTGTCAGCCGGGGCATGATTTTCCGCCACACACCTGTTGGACATACAGGGTTGGGCGCAGGGCGCCGCGCCGCACTTCTTTCTGGATTTGCGCGCAAAAAGTGCATACATTCCGCTTCATTTTTTAAATTGCGATAGAATGTCGATCCTGCAAAACGATTCCTTGCATGTGCGCCAGGGTACGACCGCTTACTCCATCAGGTTGAGACGGGCCGAAGCCACGCGCTATGGCGTCATGTTCGCCATGGACGCCACCGCCGTTCTGCTTGCCTTCGGCGGGGCGGCGCTGTTCGCGATGGCGGTCAATGTCTGGGCCTTCGACCAGCCCTACCTCGACTTCATCGCCGACAACATGTGGAACCGGCTGGCGCAGTATCTGCCGCTGGCGGCCCTGCTGCTGCTGCGTCTCCACACCGCCGGGCATTACCGGCGGCGCCTGCCCGCCTGGACCGGGCTGCGGGACGTGGTGGTCGGATGCATGTTGATGCTGCTGGCCGATGGCTTCCTGATGTTCGCGCTCAAGCGGGATTTTTCCCGCCTGTGGCTGGTCGCGTCGTGGCTGCTGATCATCGTCCTGCTTCCGCTTGGCCGCCGTGTCGGGCACAGCCTGCTCGACAGCCAGGGGTTATGGCGGCTTCCGGTCATCCTGGTGGGCAGCGGCGAGACCGTGCAGGACGCCTGCGAGGCGCTGACCGCTGAACGCAGCCTGGGCTATGCGGTGATCGAGGTGCTGCCGCTGGAGCAGGTCGAGACGCGCATTGCCAGCCATTCCTGGTCGGAATTGTGCGAAGAGCAGGGAGCCAGGCTGGTGGTGCTGGCGCTGTCCGACACCGACATGCTGGGACGCGGCGCCCTGCTTGCCGACCTCGTGCGGGAACGCCTGCCCTTCGCCGTGATCCCGCCGCTGCGCGGCCTGCCCATTCTGGGCTTCGATCCGATCTATTTCATCGGTCGCGACGTCATGATGCTGCACGCGCGCAACAACCTGGGGCAACCGCTGAGCCGGGCGGTGAAGCTGGTTTTCGACATCGCGGTGGCCAGCATCCTCGGCACCCTGCTGCTGCCGGTGTTCGCGGCCTTTGCCATGGCGATCGCATCCGACGGCGGACCCGTCTTTTACCGGCACCGCCGCATCGGCCGGAACGGCCGCCCCTTCGGCTGCCTGAAATTCCGCACCATGGACCCGAACGCGGAACGGATGCTGGAGGCACATCTGGCAGCCCATCCGGACGCGGCAGCGGAATGGGCGCGCAGCTTCAAACTGAAGGACGACCCGCGCGTGACCAGGATCGGCCGCTTCCTGCGCGCGACCAGCCTGGACGAGTTGCCGCAGTTGCTCAATGTTCTGCGCGGCGACATGAGTCTGGTCGGGCCGCGTCCGGTCACGGCGCAGGAACTCGACTTCTATGGCCGCGACCTCGTGTTCTATCTGGAAACCCGACCGGGCATGACCGGCCTGTGGCAGGTCCGTGGGCGCAGCAACACCAGCTATGCCGACCGCGTCCTGTACGATGTGTGGTATGTGAAGAACTGGTCGCTCTGGCACGACCTTGCGATCCTGGCGAACACGATCCCGGTGGTCATGCGCCGGATCGGTGCATTTTGAACGGCCGCCATCCGGGCGGCCGTCATCGTCCAGGGCCCGTCCCCGCCAATCGCCCAGCCTGCGCGCGTCGGCTGGGCCGGATGCCAGTGAGCCGCGCCCGGCACCCCCACCGCGGCCAGGCCCCCCGGTCCGCCGAGCCGGGAGGCGAAGGCCGGAAAGCGGAGCAGGAATGAAGACGCAGGTGACGGATCGTGTGCCTGGCTTCCAGCCCGGCGGGGCTGAAAGCGAAGGAAAGGCCGCCGTGTCATCCGCCGTCCGGCGCTTCCTGGTCCTGCTGACCGCCTGCTATGGCCGGCGCCGCATCGTGCTGATGCTGGGGCTTGGACTGGTGGCTTCGCTCGCGGAAGGGGCGGGGCTGCTGATGCTGGTGCCGGTGCTGGATCTGGCGGGGGTCGGCGGCAACGCCAAACCGCCGGGCGGGGCACTGCTGACGGGCCTGGGGCTTTATCTGCTGCTGGTTGCGGCGGCGGCGTGGGTGGTCGCGGTCCGCAGTTCGCTGAGCACCGACCAGCGCAACCGCTTCATCGACCGGCTGCGCGGCGACATGCACGACGCGCTGCTGCATGTGTCCTGGCCGGTCTTCCAATCGCTGCGCGCCACCAGCATCAAGCAGATCATCGTCGGCGAGGTGGGACGCCTGGGGCTGTGCCATGACGCGCTGGTCAGCCTGGGTGTGGCGGCACTGACCATGCCGATGCTGCTGCTGACCGCCCTGCTGCTGTCTCCGGTCCTGACGCTGGTCACGCTGCTTCTGTCCGGACTGGCGCTGCTGCTGATCCGGCGCATCGGGCGCAGCGGCTTCGACATCGGCCTGCGCCTGGGCCGGGCGCATCAGGATATGATGGCCGATCTTACCGACGATCTGGCGGGGCTGCGCATCATCAAGGGGTTCGGGGCGGAGGCGGTGCGCAGCGGCGCCCTGTCGCGCCGGTTCGCCGCACTGCGCCAGCTGCAGTCCCGGCACAGCCGCATCCAGGCCTATGAGCATGCGGCGCTGGTGCTGACCGCTGCCGTGATGGCGGCAGTGGCGGTCACGGTGTCGGTCTTCTGGCTGGATCAGGTGCTGAGCGAGGCCCTGGTGGTGATCCTGGCCTTCGCCCGGCTGGCCCAGCGGACGCTGAGCAGCCTGCGCTTCTGGCGGATGCTGGAGACCGGCCTGCCCGCGCTGGTCATTTACGAGGAGATGCTGCAACGGCTGCGGGTCGGGGCGGAAGGGCCGGCAGATGGGCCGGACGGTACCCTGCCCACCTTCAGCCGCAGCCTGTCTTTTCGGAATGTGGGGCTGCGCACGCCCGACGGGCGTCAGGCGCTGGACGGAGTCGAGCTGGAGCTGCCCTTCGGCGTGCTGCTGGCCGTCACCGGCCCTTCGGGGGCCGGCAAATCCACCCTGGCCGATGTGGCGGCAGGTCTGGCGCTGCCCACACGGGGGACGCTGTCTGTCGACGGCGTGGAACTGGCGCCCGCCCTGCTGCCGTCCTGGCGTCGTCAGGTGGCCGTGGTGCCGCAGGATCCCTTCCTGTTTCACGATACGATCCGTGCCAACCTGCTGCTGGCCGCTCCGGATGCCGACGAGCCTGCCCTGTGGGCGGCGTTGGAAGCCGCCGCCGCCGCCGACTTCGTCCGCGCTCTCCGGCAAGGGCTGGACACGGTCGTCGGCGAGCGCGGCGGCGCCGTGTCGGGTGGGGAACGCCAGCGTCTCGCCATCGCCCGCGCCCTGCTGCGCCGCCCGCGTCTGCTGATCCTGGATGAAGCGACATCGGCGCTGGATGGCGGATCGGAAGCCATGGTGCTCCGGACCCTGGAACGGCTGCATCGCCAGACGACCGTCCTGGCAGTCACCCACCGCGACCAGACCCGCCGTGCCGCCGACATGGTCCTGGAGTTGGACGGGGGCAAAATCTCGCGGTTCGGACGGCAGGACGGTCCATGAGGGGAAGGGGGCAGGCCGGCTCCCCGGTCAGCTCACGCGCGGTGCCCAACCAGACGCCGCAGCCGTCGCCGGATTCCACGGCAATATTTTACGGCCGCCGCCCACAGCATATGCTGCGGGCCTATCGGAGATCCGCGATTGATGAAAAGGACGTCCGTATTGTTCAATGAAAAATCCATGATGTGAAATCCAATTTTTCGCATTCTCTCCTTTACCGCCTCTACTCTCTCCAATGTATCTGGATATATGAAGCTGTGGAATTCGACGCTGATCTGCCTTATATTCAAAAGCTCTTCAGGATTTGCAGACAAAAACACATCAAGCTCAGAACCCTCGATATCCACTTTCAGCAAATCGACGGCTTCGATGCCACAACGGCGCCGAAACTCCTGCAAGGTCACAGTTTCGACATCGACGGCTTGGCTCCTCTGCTCCCCGTCGTGGCGGTCGAAGGCACTGGGACAACGATCAGGATAGATGTTGATCCTCATCGTGCCGTTCCTGTCGGATATGGCGACAGGCAGCAGGGTCAGGAAGCGGTGCCTGTCGATCTTCCGCACAAGGTCCGGAACCGGCTCAGCCGAAAACACCCGGCAGCCATAGCGCCTGATGATGGCGTGCGAAAAGACTCCGCCATTGGCCCCGAAATCCACCACCACACTGTCTTCATCAAGAATTTTGAAAAAAGAATGCTGGCATATCTGATCGATCCCAATAACACTCCACCGAAGCAAATCAAGCAAAGCACCCTCCAGAGAAAATATCGGGAAGTCGTTTTGTGTATTTTTAAAAATACGTCGGCACGCGACTGAAAATTAAAGTATTTATGAAATGATCGCAACGGGGTTTTGCAATCGGATACCGGATCGATTCCGTGTCATTTCAGGACAGATGAGCCGATCGCGGTCCCGATCCGCAGCCTATCCCACGCTCGCCGCCAGCACCCCGTCCGTCGCCATGGCCAGCCCGGCGGCGGACGGACGGACATAGCCGATCGGGTTGGGGCGGGATTCGGTGCGGCCATACTGGATGAAGTGGACCAGCGCCTGCTGCTGGTCGCTGCCGAAGGCGCGCTGGAGGTCGGGGTTGGCCATCAGGTAGGCGAGCGCGTTGAAGCGGGTCGGGCGTCCGTCGGCCTGTCCGCTCGACTGGTAATGAGCGGTGGCGGCCACGGTGTCGGTGCCGAAGGTTGCTGCCAGATCCGGGTTGGCGGCCAGATAGCTCAGCGCGTCGAAGCCGGCGGCGTCGCGCCGCGGCGTGTTGCCGTAGAGCACGACATAGAGCTTCACCTGCTGTTCGCTGCCCGAGAAGATGCTCAGCAGGTCCGGGTTGGCCAGCAGATAGTCATGGGCGTTGAAGCTGGTGGCGCGGTTCTCCAGCCGGCCATAGCGGATGTAATGCTCCTCCGCCCGCACGGGGTCGTTGCCCATGGATGCTGCGAGGTCTCGGTTCGCCGCCAGATAGGAGAGCGAGTCGAAGCTGGTGGCCCGTCCCTCCCGCCGGCCGCTGGACAGGTAATGGCTGGCCGCCTGGGCGGTGTCGGTGCCGAAGGCCGCCGCCAGATCGGGGTTGGCCGCCAGATAGGCCAGGCTGTCGAAGGTGATGACGCGCCCCTCGGTCCGGCCGGAGGTCGCATAATGGCGGGCGGCGGCAGCCGGGTCCAGCCCGAAGGCCGCCGCCAGATCGGGGTTCGACACCAGATAGCCGTAGCCGTCGAACCGGGTGCTGCGTCCTTCCCGCTGGCCGCTGGACAGGTAATGGCGGGTGGCGGCCGTCGTGTCGGTGCCGAAGACGGCAGCGAGATCGGGGTTGGCCGCCAGATAGGCCAGCGGGTCGAAGCTGCCGGCCGACCGCCCCTCCCGCCGGCCCAGCGCCAGATAATGCCGGCTCGCCGCCGCCGGATCGTAGCCGAAGGCCGCCACCAGATCGGGGTTGGCGGCGAGGTAGGAGAGCGGATCGAAGGACCGGGTCGCCCGCCCTTCCGCCCGGCCGGCGCGCAGGTAATGCTCGCGCGCGGCTGTCGTGTCGGTGCCGAAGACGGCGGCCAGATCGGGGTTGGAGGCGAGATAGGCCAACGGGTCGAAGCCGGCCATCGTCTCGGCCAGCGTGGTCACCCGCAAGGTCACGGTCTGGCCGCTGACCGCCCCCTGGCTGTCGGCGACGGTGTAGGCGAAGGAACCGGGCGACGCCGGGGTGCCGGATGGCGCCTGATAGGTCAGGCCGGCCAGATCGGCGGTGCCGAGCGTCATCCCGCCGGTGACCGCGGCGCCGCTGGCCAGCCGGAGCGCGCCGGCGGAGGGCAGCCGGGTCAGCGTTACCGTCATGCTGTCGCCCTCGTCCAGGTCGCTCGGCCGGTCGATGGCGAGAGCGATGGCCGGCCCGCCTTCCAGGGCGGTCAGGGTCTTGTCGCCCTGGACGATCGGCGGCCGGTTGGCCGGGCGCGAGGCGATGGTGAAGCCGATCCAGCGGCTCCATGCCACGCCGTTGTAGGCGCGCACCGACAGCTCGTCGATGCCGGGCAGCGTGGAGGCGGCGAAGGTGACGCCGGCGAAGGCCGCCGCGGTCAGCGGCACCACCGCGCCGGCACCTTGAGCCGCCCCGCCGACCATGATCGAACCGGCGCCGTTGGTGTTGTCGACCAGCTCATACTGGGTGACGAGACCGCCGGCCGGATCGGTTGCCGTGATCAGGTTGGCGAGGCTGATCGAGGAGCCGATGGTGACCCGGCCGGCCTTGGCGACGACTGCCGGGGGCAGCAGGCTGATGCGGGTGTCGGCGAACAGGGCGTATTCGACGTCGGTCAGCGTGTCGGTGCCCTCGCCGCCACCGGAGATGGTGGCGCCGTCGGAGGTGACCGTGACAATGTAGGAGGAGCGGCTGCCGTTGTAGACTGCGGTGTCGCTGCCGCCGCCGCCCTGCAGCGTATCGTCGCCGCCGCCGCCGGTCAGCGTGTCGTCGCCGGCGCCGCCGGTCAGCAGGTTGTTGGCGGTGTTGCCGATCAGGATGTCGTTGCCGGCCCCGCCGATGGCATTTTCGATGGTGACGCCGTCGGCGATGGCCACATTGCCCACCGCCAGCCCGCCCGAGCCGTTGGGGCCGATGGAGCTGAAGGCGCCGGGCGTCAGGTCGATGGTGACGGCCGATGCCTGTCCGCTGGCGTCGATGCTGTCGGTGCCGCCGGCGTCCCAGATCGCCTGGCTGACCGCGGCCGTGTTGCTGGCGAAGACGTAGCGGTCGTCGCCGATGCGGGTGGTGGTGTTGGCGCCGTACAGGTACTGGGCCGCCGCGATGTCGTACAGCGCCGGCCCCGTCGCCAGCCCGTTCAGGCCCAGGCTGGGATGCCGGTTGTAGGACATGATGGTGTAACGGTAGTTGTCCTCGGTCGAGGACAGGTAGGGCGGCGTGCCCCCGCCGCCGGTGGCGTTGTAGTTGCCGGGATGCTTCAGCCCGATGGCATGCCCGATCTCGTGCAGGATGGTCAGGTAGCCGTAGGTCCCGGACGTCGGGGTGGTGTTGGCGGCACTGCTGTTGGCAAGATAGATGTCGCCGCCGCCGTCATAGAGCGAGCCGCTCGGATAATAGGCGTAGGCGGCGCTGGAGCTTTGCCGGTTGGTGCCGATGCGGATCGACCCGCCCTGACCGCCGTTGGCGCTGTCGGAGGTCTCGACGAAGAAGATGTTGGCGACAGCGCTCCAGGTGGCGAAAGCCTGGCGCACCGCGTCGCGCTGCACGGCGGACAGCGGCGCGAAGCCGGTCCCGTCCGAGCCGGAGGCATAGGAGGGCAGCTGCTCCATGAAGCTGTAGGTGACGCTCGCCCCGGTGCCGACGGCACCGCCACCCCAGCGCGGCGTTCCCGGTGCCAGCAGGGTCGAGACGGTGGAGGACACGACACCCTGCGGCGACAGCCCTTGCGGGTCCGGGCTCGTGGCGACGGAGCCGGCGATGGGAGCGGCACTCCAGCTGGCAGCCGCGCACAGCAGGCAGGAACAGGCGGGCACGGTGCCGGCCGGTGCATCGGAGAGGTCGGAGAGGGTGGTCGTCATGGCCGGGAGCGGATCCGCGCCGCGACTCTGCGGCGGCGCCATCCTACAGCCTTTCACCCCCCGATCGAAAGGGGAGGCGGTCCCGGACTTTTTTTCTCACCGACGGGCGCGGGGCCGATCGTCCGCTCCCAACCCGTCATCCCTTCATCTTGAGATAGATTTTGGAGACCGGGAAATAGCGTCTGTGGACATAGATGGCCTGCTCGGGTCTCAGGATGCCTTTCCACTCGCCATAGATGTCGATGTTTTCGTGCTCGATGCCATAGCGCTTGACCAGGACGGAATAGATGCTCTGGTCATGGCGATGGTTCTTATGGTCGCCGAAAATAGCGCTCTTGATGCAGGCATAGAGGAAGCCTTCGTCCACATAGCGCTGGAACCGTCCGTTGGGTTTGTACCCCTGGATTCCCGCACATATCTGATTGGCGTTCTTTTCCTCCTCGGACGCGCCCATGATCCTGAAGCAGAGATCGTGCGTCCAGGTCTTGTTCTTATGCGAATCCCCGACGACGAAGATATGGTTCTTCTCGATCTTCTCGTAAATGTCCTTGATGTCCCTCACCAGCATCGCGCCGGAATCGAGGTAGAAGATGTTGTCTCCGTAGGATGCCGCATCCTTGATGACGAAGGTCTTCCAGGCATACTGCTTGGGCGTGAGGAACTCGGG
>NZ_BADK01000750.1 GCF_000333595.1 Azospirillum sp. B506 | reverse complement strand
CCCACAGTTCCTAGTAAAAATATCCCAATATACTATATCCGTGGCTCCATATCTCAAATGGATAACGCGGTAACATCGGACAATCGTTCGGCAAGCATTACTCTTCCGTTTGCATCGATCGGTAACGGTAAGGGGCAATCCAGCACAACGATCAGCATCGACCTTCAAATGGTCGATGTTTCAAGCCGCTCGGTCATCGGAAACACATCAACCAGCAACACCATCACCGTTCTGAGCAGCGACGATGGTACGACCGCCCGTGGATTGATCCATAACGGGGCGATCAGCGGGGGACTGTCGGTATCGCTGTCGTCTGTCGAAAACGAAGGGCGCGGACAGGCGGTTCGGACCTTGATCGAATATACCGTGATCGAAATGCTGGGAAAATTCACCCGGGTTCCCTATCAGCGCTGCCTGGGTCTCGAAGCCAGCGATCCGGCCTCGATGCAGACCGCCCGCAACCTTTATGACGATCTCGACCCGGCGGATCGGACCCGGGCGGTGCAGCAGGGCCTGACCAGGCTTGGCCTCTATCGCGGTCCCATCGACGGTGCGATGAACAGCGCGCTCCGCGACGCGATCAACGACGCCAAGATCGGCCGAGGGCTGAATGCCGACGGTCGTCTCGATTTCCCGCTGTTCACCGCGCTGTATGGCGAGAACGTCCTGCCCGACACCATCGTCCGGCGCCCGCCCGTCGATCCCGCCACCCAATTGCCGCGGACGCCCGGCCCTGTGCCGGCAGGGGGGGACGACCCGCTGGGCCTGGAGGTTGCACTGGTCCAGCGCAATCTGGCGATCGGGGATGCCGTAAACGTGCGCATCACCACCAAAGCTCCGGCCAAGCTCTATTGCTATTACGACTTCATCGAAAACAATCGGGTGCAGACGGTGCGGATACTGCCCAATCAGCACCAGCAGAACAACCTGATCCAGCCCGGCGCTGCCATGGTGGTTCCGCGTCCGTCCGATCCGTTCGAAATTCATTTGAACACAGCCAATCCGGAACACATCGCCTGTGTGGCCACCCAGGTCGAATACACCGGCAACAAGCGGCTGGATATTCTGGCGCAACCGGACCTGACGCCGTTACGCTGCGACTTCGGTGGCGCCGCCTGTCCGGTTTATCAGCATAACCAGATCGACTCCAACCGCACCTCGGTGAAGACCATTCAGGTCCGGGCGGGGGGCTGATGCGACGCTGGCCCGCAATCATCCTGTTGCTGTCGGCCCCCATGGCGGGTTGTGCCGCGACGACGGAGAAAGTCGAGGCAATCCCTGCCCCGGCCACGGCGGCCGTTCCCTCTCCGGCTCCCATACAAGCCGAACCGGCGGCGCCTGCCGACGTGGTGGCAGAGCCGCGCAAACCGGGGCCGATCAAGATCATCGGCTCGGACGGCAGCAAGCTTCCCGACAAGACCGCTGCGCAAGACAGACGCGGCGCTTCCACCGCGTCTCCCGACGTTGCGGCTCCGACGATTGTCATCCAGCAAGTTCCGGCGCCGCCGGTCGGGCGATTGTCCGGCATGTCCGCCGACGACGAACTCGACCGCATGCAGCGGGAGATCCTGATGCGGAAGGCAGCGAAGGCGCTCGACCGCAATGCCGGAGGGGTCGTGATCATCGACGGCTCCACCGCTTCGGGGGAATCCGGCAGCGCGGCCGACCGGGAGATCGAACGCGCTCAGCGGGAGGTCTTGCGCTCAAAATTGCAGAACAGACTCGACGACCACAGTGACACTTACGTCATCGTCAGACCTTGACCCGATCGGAGACTGGACGAGAAAAGGACAGAGAGAGATGGCCCGCTATAATTTCCTTAGGCTGACCATGGTCGCGGTTGCCGCAGCCGTCCTTCACCTCGGTTTGTTCCATGCCGATGCCAGGGCACAGGCATCTGGATCCTTCAATAGCAGGGTCAGCTCTGGCGATGTGACCTCCAGCGCCCAAGGCGGTGGTTCGGCGTCGGTCAGGATCGGCTCCGCTCCGAACGGACAGGGCGGTGTAAACACTACCGTCCACACCAAAGACGTTACCGCCACCGCCAGGGGGGGGAGTTCGACCACGACCCTCGGCAGCCGGGGGGGGACGGTCGTCATCGACGGCGATGTCTACAACGATGGCGGAACGATAGCGATTGAAGGGGAGTCCTTCGTCAACGGGCGGGTGACGGTGGTCCCCGGATCGAACCTCGTCATGGGCAATTGCGGGTCGGTTGCGGTCAACGGCGATGTGCACATTGGCGGCGGCAACCTGGAGGTCGGGTGCGGCTGCGCCGGCTGGCGCGACGGAGCCTGCTGTATCCAGTTCTACGATGGCTTGTGCGTGGTGAATCAAGTGCCTCCGGGCAAGCATGGCTGCCCGCCGGAATATCATTTCAGAGGCGGGCTATGTCGACTCTTCAAGGATTTTTCTATGCAGTACGGGAAATAGAAAGTTCATCTCGGAAATAAAGGAGAATTTTCATGAATAAAATGCAGGCATCTTTCGGATTGTTTATATTAATATCGGTATTCCCATTATCTTCTTTTGCAAGGGATAATGTTGTTGATTTTGGAACATCGGTTCCAACCCTCGATCAGTTGCGGGAAGCTTTTGGAAATCATTCTCGCAGCGTCGTGGCGGTGCCCCGCCCGGCGCCGGCTTCCTCCGCTTCAGTGCCCATTTCGACCAGCTCGCCCCGCCCCCCCGCTTACGCGCCGGCGTCCCCGGCCGTGCGGCAGCAGCCGTCAAAGGGCACCGCCGACGCGATTTCGATCCAGATCCAGTTCGACTATGACAGTGCGTTCGTTTCTCCCAGGTTCCAACCGCATCTGGCGAATCTCGCTGCGTACCTGCAGGAACAGCCTAATCTACAATTAAAAATTGTTGGCCATACCGACTCCATAGGGTCCGACCAATACAATCTGGCACTGTCGGAAAGGCGGGCCGCCGGCATTCTGAATGCCCTGGTCCATGACTATGGCCTCGACAGCCGGAGATTTTCCGTGGAAGGCCGGGGAAAATCCCAACCACGCTATTCCGAAGACAGCAAAAACCGCCGGGTCGAATTCTGGATAAACGACTGATCGTTCCTTCCACCCGATTGCGCCAACACCTGACGGGATCCTCCGATGACATGCTTCGTGATTGCCTCCTCGCGCCGACCCGTTGCTTTTTCTTCGAGAGCCGCTGGCGTCGCCATTGTCTGTTCCCTGCTTGTCAGCGCCTGCAACAGCACGGGAAGCAACGAGATGGGGGGGCAACTCATCGGAGCTGCGGCGATGGGTGGTCTGGGGGCGGTCATCGGCGGCAAGACCAGCGGACGCAAGGGGGCGGTCATCGGCGGCTTGATCGGCGCCGGGGCGGGATACCTGATCGGCGGCCAGATCGGCCGTTACCTGGACGAGGAGGACCGCAAGCGGGCATCGGAAGCCACCGTCGCCGCGCTGGACAAGTCGTACAACAATCAAGGCAAGCCGGCGACCGCTGCGTGGACGAGTAACAAGAACCAGGGCGTTTCGGGCAAGACCACCGCCAAGGGGGCGGGCAAGGACTGCTTCGCCACGCAGGAAATGGTCATCGTTCCCGGCCAGGGCACGGTCCGCCAGGAAAGCACCTACTGCCGCAAGAACGGTCAGTGGGAGGCGGCATGATGTCGGGCCGCCTCTGCCGGCGAAGATCCAGGCGCCAAATTCTTCACACCGCCGCAGCCATCCTCGCCCTGGTCTTTTTCACCCATGGCGCCCGCGCCCTGCAGATGAGCGAGACCGGTTCCGCCGATGGTGAGGCAATCCTTCTCCTGAGTGGAGAGGTTGCGATGAGTGATGTCGACCGGATCCTATACGCCCTGCGGTCCGGCCGCTTCAGCGAGGTTTGGCTGGATTCTCCGGGTGGAGACAGCGCGGCTGGCTACAAGCTTGGGCGAGCGATCCGCAACGGTCGGCTTTCGACCAGAGTTCCCAAAGGAGCGGTGTGCGCCAGTGCCTGCGTTGACATATTCCTGGGAGGCGTTGTCCGTTTTGTCGATGACCGGGCAACCATCATGATCCATCCCGGTTCGATTTCCCGATCAGACACCGCCAACGAATATATGTACAGCGCTCTTCGCCAGGGTAAGGCGGTCGAAGCAATACAGAGCCTTGAGCGATTCAATAGCGCAGAGACGTCGTCATGGATCGAGTACCTGACGTTCATGGGTGCTTCCTTGGAGATCGTCACCTATGCGGCAAAAGTTCAACATGATTGCGCGATCGTTCTCAGCAGGCAGGAATTGGTTTATTTCAATATATTGAATACGGCTGGCCGGCCCGTGTCCGGCTATAGCCCCGCCGAACCCAATGTGCGCTGCAATTTCGGTGGACAGTGACGTCTGATCGATGGGGGACGGGAGCGAGTCGATTCCACTCCAGCGCCTTTCGGTCGCCCGAAGCCATCTGGTGCCAAGCCCCCGATGAACCGTGCCGCCATGGTATGCACAGCACCGGTTCCTTTCCTGGCCGATCGTGATTTGACATGCCTAAATCAAATGTATCAAAAATCAAATCCAATGAAACCTCGCATATGAAGAATAAATCTCTGCTCATCTCCCTCTTTCCATTATTGCTGTCTGGGGAGGCTTTATCATAGACAGCCAACGCAACGCCGATTGGCAATGCCTCTGCTCAACGGCCTGAAGTTTTGAAGCCTATATTGAGCAATATATTTGGAAATGATGTCTATCTGACTTTAGGAGCCGCAACGGAGTGGAATATTTGGAATCCAGGGACGCCGAACCGCCAGTCCCCGATATTGAGTTTCTCCGGACATGGGTTTTCCGGATTTAGGTTTTATGGCAGCATAATGATCAATGATTCGGAGTTCCTATTCAACTACAATCTGAATGGCCTGGAGTTCCGCGTCGGTGGATATTGGGCTGAATGATCGCGGCCTGCCGAGATCGGATCGCCGGTCACTTTTGCGTCCTTCGGCAATCCTTTCCATTGGTTTACGAGGCCAAGTATCGGACCAAGGTCGTTCGATGCGGTTTGAATATACGTCTCCTAAGAATGAGGATGATCCATGTTCACAGAAGGGAGATACGACCTATTCCCTCGGATGCCGCATTGGTGTGGATGATGATATCAAAACAGTTCTGCCTGGGTTGATGAAATCATCAAATCCACAATTTGTTGGTCTTCAGACAAAAATCGGTCATGATTTCCGAATTTTTGATAATTTTCCGCTATATATATATCACGCCGACGGCTTCGCTCGATTACCGTAATTTCATGGAGCGTGTCAGGGATTATAGTGGGAATACCGTCTCGACAGGGAAAATCCTCGACGGTGAAGCGCTTTATAAGCTCTACGCCCGAGTTTGGACGAAGTTCTAGGTCCTGTTGACATTTACCGTCTTGGCAACACGGTGAATGTCAACAGGACCTAGAACAAGGCCCCTTTTGCCTATCTCCTACCCCACGATCTTCCATGATCCGTCGGGCTGACGACAGGCAGTGCCGAAGGCCTGTTCGGTGCGGCCGCCGACGACGATGGTCTGCTGGAATTCGCGGCAGTAGGCGCCGGAGCCGTCATAACCGTCCTTGACCGGCACGATGATGCCCTGGTTGCCGGACTGCGGATTGTTCCAGGTGATCCGCTGGCCGATGGGGGCGCTGTAGGCCTGATGGGCGGCACGGTCGGCATATTGCTGGTCGGCACGGTCGAGCGAGGCGCCGATCTCGCGGCCGGCAAAGGCGCCCAGCAGCGTGCCGATGCCGACCGCCACCAGCTTGCCCGAGCCGCCGCCGAAGCGCGAGCCGATCAGGCCGCCGGCGACCGCGCCGCCGACGGTGCCGAACCCTTCCTTGGTGCCCATCGACCCGGTCTGGCAGCCGGCCAGGGTGGTGGACAGCGCAAGCACCGCGACGGCGGCGATACGGGAGAAACGGGGCTGGGCACGCATCGGAGGGCTCGATCTTTGTTCCGAGGGTTGTTGCCCCCGGTTATAGCGCAAGCGAGGCGGTTTGTGCAGCGGTCCGTGGTTTCTCCATGCCGTCCGCAGGAGGCTGCCGATGGGCGGCCAGGCCGCTGGGGAGCGCAAGATGCCGAAGCGCCGCCCCGCTCCAAGGGAGAACCGTTTGGGGCTTGGTCCGGAGAAGGCGGGGGGCGCGGCATCCCCGATGCGGCCCACGATCCTCTTTCTCGATGTCCGGCATCGTGGGGCGTATCGGCCCGCCAGTCCGATTCCGTGCATTGTCGAAGCATCGCCGAGGCGGGGGCTTAACATGGTTGCAGCACGCGGCAAAGCTTTCGTGTAAAGACGGGATGAGCGGGGTAGCCTGGAAGGGCTGATGAGTGTTTCGGCAGAATGATCGATGACGGGATGAGCGTGGACGAAATCGTCCTGGCCCCGCCCCGCCGGCTCCCCACGGTCCCGCCGCCCGGCAAAGGGCCGCGCCGCCGCATCATCCTGCATGATTACGGCGGCTATTCCTTTCCGATCCAGCTCGCCCGCTGGCTGGCCGGTCAGGGGCATGAAGTGCTTTATCTCTATTCCGCCGATGTCGAGGCTCCGCGCGGCCGCTTGGCGCACGCTGCCGCCGACCCGGCCGGCCTGTGGATCGAAGCGGTCAGCACCGGCCGCCCCCTGCCGAAATATGCGCTGCTGCGGCGCTGGTGGCAGGAAATGGACTATGGCGCCAGACTGGGCGCGCGGACCAGCGCGTTCCACCCCGACGTGGTGTTGTCCACCAACACGCCGCCGGCCGTGCAGTCCGCGCTGCTGAAGGCGCTGCGCAAGCAAAACCTGCCTTTGCTGTGTTGGGTCCAGGACATCTTTTCGATCGGCGCCGCCGAAATCCTGAAGGACAAGCCGGCGCCGCTGCGCTGGGCGGCCTGCCGCTTCCTGGAGCGGGTGGAATTCGGCACGATGCGGAATTCAGCAGGTCTGGTGGTCATTTCCGATGATTTCCTGCCGGTGCTGGCGCGGTACGGGGTTCGCCACCCGCACAGCGCCGTGGTGGAGAACTGGGCGCCTCAGGGTGAAATCCGCCCCCTGCCCAAGGACAACCCCTGGTCCCGTGCGCATGGCCTGGCGGACCGCTTCGTTTTCCTGTGTGCCGGCACAATGGGGATGAAGCACAACCCGGGCCTGCTGGCCGCCCTGGCCCGCAGCTTCCGCGGCGACCCGGAGGTGCGGGTGGTCGTGGTCAGCCAGGGCATCGGCCGCCGCTGGCTGGAGACCGTCAAGCAGGCCGAAGCTTTGGACAATCTCCTGCTGTTGGATTTCCAGCCTTTCGAAAGCCTGTCGCAGGTGTTGGCCAGTGCCGATGTCGCGGTGGTGGTGCTGGAGAGCTTCGCCGGCGCATTGTCGGTGCCGTCCAAGGTCTACAGCCATTTCTGCTCGAACCGTCCCATCCTGGGGGCGCTTCCGGCAAGCAATCACGCCCACCGGCTGATCCGGAGCCGGCAGGCAGGGGTGTGTGTGGAACCGACGGATGAAATGGGGTTCATCGCTGCCGCCATGCGGCTGCGCCAGGACGCCGCCTTGCGGAAATCCCTTGCCGATGGGCAGGCTGCCTATGCCGCCGATGCCTTCGACATCGACCGCATCGGCAGCCGTTTTTCCGCTCTCATCGAAGAGTGCTGCCAGCGGGCCGCCGCCTGAGGGCGCGGAGGCCCGTCCCCATCACATGCGGGCGCCGATGCGCAGCAGCGCCACGCCCTGGCTGAAGCCCACATCGGTCTTGTCGGACGTGCGGCGGCGGAAGCCGAGCTCGCCGCCGACATACAGTTCGGGCTGCAGGGCATACACCGCACGGGCACGGGCGTCGTAGGTCCAGTTCGTCTGGTTGGCGCCCTTGAACTCGTCCTGGAAGGCGCTTGCCGTCCCGGTCAGGATGATGTTCCGCTGCATTTCGTGGCGGATCAGGACACTGGCGCCGCTATGCACCATGCCGGACGCATTGACCGTGGTCGTTTCCTGCACCGAGCGCTCCAG
This sequence comes from Azospirillum sp. B506, assembly GCF_000333595.1. Taxonomy (GTDB): domain Bacteria; phylum Pseudomonadota; class Alphaproteobacteria; order Azospirillales; family Azospirillaceae; genus Azospirillum. Next base: position 10,847 of record NZ_BADK01000750.1, on the reverse strand, counting down.
GGAGAGTGCAACCACGGTCATGCGGTTCGGGGTCCAGTTGAGGACCGACTTCACCGCCAGTCCCGACGGATCCTTGAAACGCGAATCCTCGTAGTCCTGCTTCAGGTAGCCGATCAGGAAGTCGCCGCGCACCAGCTGGGTGATGTCGACGCCGATGCCGGTTTCGGCCCGCCAGCCGCTGCTGGAGCGGTTGTAACCGGCGCGGTCGCGGCTGGAGTCATACTGGCGTCGATTGACTTCGACCTGAGCCACGGCAGCATAGCCGGGGAACAGTTCGTAGGAACCGCGGCCCATCGCCCCGAATTCGTTCCGGTCGCGGTCGGAGTTGTTGATGGTGGTGCCGGCAGACGTGTCGACGTTGCCGAACATGCGCCGCGCGCCGTTGATCTCGCTCGAAAAGGTGTAGCGGCCGACCTGAAACTTGGTTCCGGTCCGCCCGCCGAAGCCGTAGGTGGGGGTGGGGGACTTGCCGTTGACGGCATCGGGGCTTCCGCGGTCCTCATAGGCCTGATAGGCGTCGAACGAACCGTTCGCTTCCCATTCCCGGCTGAAATCGTAGCGTCCCACGATGTTGGTCGAGGCATCCAGGTGATTGTCGTCGGTATAGGTCGCGAACAGGGACTGCTCCGCCCGTGCCGAGATGTTCAGCATATGATTGGCGAAGCGGGACCGCAGCTGGAATTCCGGCGTGATCCGGGTGGTGAAATCCGATTTCCTGTCGGTTGCCCGGGCATAGATGTTGCTGTTGTAGCCTTCGCTCACCTCGATTTGCGGCAGAAGCAGAAAGGAGCCGAGCTCGATGCCCTTGGGTTGATAGGAATCGTCGACCTGCTTTTCGTCGTCTTTTCCACCGTCCTTGTCCTGGGGGTTCTGCTCCTGCAGGATCTTGGCCGAATTGGCGCGGCGAGGATCGGCTTTGTCTTGCGTCTTGATGCTTTGTGCCTGTGCGGGCAACGCACAGAAGGCAGCGAGAGCGAGCAGGGAGACCGAGGTGAAGGGCTTGGGGGCCGATGCCCACACGGAATCGGGCCGCATCGTCATTTCCTTGCCACGAAACAGGTCGTTGAGCGATTGCCGAGTGCATGGCCAGGCGAAATTCATATGCGGGATCCTCGACGTCCGTTAAGATTCTGCTCAGAAATGGCAAGGCGTATATCCATAGGGGGTAACATTTTTCCCGGCAGCATTCCAGTGGCAGAGAAAATTCTATGAATGAAACAACCTAAAGCCGACACGCACATGATGTGCGGGCCAGTGGGCACCGAGATGCCCTGTCTCCGGTGCAAGGCTTTGGAAAGACAGATCACCCCGCCACAAACTGGAGGAAGCGAAAGCGGTTTGCGGATTTCATTTGCGGCATTCCGACTTCCCCAAGAGCGGGGCCGCAGGGAATGCCGTCGAATGCGGGAGCCTCGTCGTCCTCGGCCTCCCCCGCATCGCGCACGGGCTCTCGCGATCCGCCTGTGAGACGGGAACAGGGAATTGGAAAAGTGAAGCATCCTACCCAGGAGATAGACCCTGCCCGAAATGTCTCATCCCCTGTTCGTTTCCAATTCTCCTGATTACAGCCTTGCATATTCTTCTTACAGCCCAGACATCCGTTTCGGATGTGGAGGCTTTATGATTTTCAGTTGCGCCGTCTTGCTTGATGGATTAACCCCTTGAGCTGATTTATGCTGGCGGCGCGGCATTGTTGGCGAACCGAATCGATCGGAATCGCCTCTCGATTCGATGGATCCATTGATATGAACCTGCTTTCCCGACGTATCGGCGCCTCTCTGTTGACGGTTCTGCTGCTCAGCGGCTGTGGCACGCTTTCCTCGACGGTCGGCGATTTCCCCAGCGAACCGGCTCCGTCCAAGATCGCAAATCCGGCCGATGGGTATCGGTTGGAGCCTGGCAACCGCGTTCGCGTCATCGTGTTCAACGAAGCCAACCTGTCGGGAGATTTCACGGTGGACCCGGCCGGCAACATCGCCATGCCGCTGGTCGGCAACATCGCGGCGAGCGGCGTTACCGCCAAGACTCTGTCCAAGCGCATCGAGGACGCGCTGAAGCGCGACAACTACATGCAGGTGCCGAATGTGGCGGTGGAGGTGCAGACCTTCCGTCCTTACTATGTGCTCGGCGAGGTCCGGCAACCCGGTGAATTCCCCTATACCACCGGCATGACCGTTCTGAGCGCGGTTGCCCGGGCCGGTGGTTACGATTACCGCGCCCGCCAAGGGGAGGTCGTCCTGGTCCGTCCGGATGAGGAGGGCCAGAAGGAATACCGCGCGACGGAACGGACCCCGCTGCTGCCCGGCGACATCGTGAAGGTGCTGGAGCGCCGCTTCTGATCTGCGGATCGGGTGTGGCAGGTCGGCAAAATGGCCTGTCGCACCCGACCGTCAAAAAAGCCGCCCTTCAAAACCGCCCTTCAAAAGCCGATTGCCAAAAACCCGGGGGCCGCGGTCGCGGCCCTTACCGGCGAGCGTGAGGCGGGACTTCCGCTTGATCGCGTGACAAGAAACTCCAGGCAACGGCCTCTTCAGGATCAGCTCGGACTCGACGTGAAGATCGAGGTCGTCGGAATGATGGTCTGGGTGTCGTTGTTGTTGGTCGTGTTCGTGGTGGTATTGGTCGTCGTCTGCTGCGCCGTGCCCGACGGGGTTTCCGTCGCCGTTCTGGTGGTGGGCTGCTGGCGGTTGAGAATGTCGTTGATCTGCGATGCGTTGGTCGGGTTGCTGGCGCTCAGCGACGTGGTCGTGCTCGCCTGGTTCAGTGTCTGGGTCACGGTGCCGCCGGCGCTGGGCACCGCGGCGGCCACCGTCTGCGAGGTGGCGGCGCTGTAGGCATTCGCCATGACGGCGATGGCGCCTTGCGGCGACGATTGATAGACGACCGGGTTGGTGGCGATCTGTGTCGTGGCGATGGCGATGCTGGCGACCGTCTGGGGAGCCACCCGCTGTGCATCCGGCGAAATGGCGACGCGGGCGGCGACGGTGACCACATTCATCGTCTGGGCCGGCGCCGAGGTCATCACCGGCTGGGATTGCACCGTTTGCACGGCGGAACTGGCAAGCTGCACCGCGAGTGCCGGGGCGACCGGCAGAACCCGCTCGGCGACCGTGACGGCCTGGGCGCACACCGCGGCGGTGACCGCCGGGTTGTTGATGGTGGCGGAGGCCGCGACGGCAGCCGCGGCGACGTTGGCGGCGACGACCGGGGCGACGGCCTGGACCTGCGGCGTTACGAAGATGCGCGCGGCGGTGGTCAGGACGGTGACCGTCTGTTGCGGCGCGGAAGACTGGACCGTTGCGGCGCGCACCGCCTCGACCGCCGCCGCCGCCGCCTGGATGGCCGCCTGCGGGTTGACGCTGAGCAGCCGCTCCGCCGCGGTCACCACCGCCTGCGCCAGCTCGGCGCTGCGCTGCGGATTTCCGGCCGACAGGGTGTTGAGCGCCTGTGTCACCTGCTGGGGGTTGCCGCTGAGCACCGCCGCGCGCAGCGCGGGGGGAAGCGTGCTGACATCGCCCTGGGCGGCGGCACCGCCTTGCCCCTGCTGGGAGCCCTGCTGGGACATGGCCGGACCGCAAAAACCGACGGTGGCGGCTGCCACGGCGATGGCCAGTAGCTGTGCCGGAACTTTCATGGCGACGCCTCTTTTCCCTCTGACCCACCCGACGGACTGCGAAGATCATTAATACGTTTTCCCTGCAGGCTTGCAATCGGTAGCTTTCATGCGCCCGGACATTTCGCCTGACGCCAAGCGCTCCCGCTTCCTCCGTCTACGGGCAGATGATAGGATCGCCGCTCCGATAAACGCTCCTGAAAGCCATTCCTTGTATCCGACGTCGATGCCGTTGCCTTCCCTGCACCATCCGCCGGAAACTGTCATCGCGGCCCTGGCTCCCGAACTCCGCGTCATGCTTGACGCGGCCACGGCAAGTCTGAAAGGCGTCCCGTTCCGTCCGCAAGCCTGGATGGCGGGCGCCGGGACGGGACTGGCCCAGGATCTCGATTGGAGCCTGCTGCTCACCTGCGTCCGGCACCATCGGCTCGATCTGCTCATGACGTCCCTGCTGGATCCGGAAGCGGACATCCCGGAGCATGTGCGTGCGGCCTTGAAGCAGGGGGAACGGGCGGCCACGGCGGTGGCGTTGCAGCGGGCGGGCGAACTCGCCCGCGTCGCCCGGTGCTTTTCCGACGCCGGCATCGATATGCTGGCGCTCAAGGGCCCGGTCCTGTCGGCCCAGATCCATGGACATCCGTTCCGGCGCGTCTGCAGCGATCTCGATCTGCTCGTCCGGCCGGACGATGAAGGGCCTGCCCGCCGGCTTCTGCTCGGGCTGGGCTATGGCGGGACGGATGCTGACGTGCTGGTCTGCCAGAACGCCGTCACCCTGCGCCACGGCCGCACCGGTGCCCTGATCGATTTGCACACGCGGATGGGGGAGGACGAAAGGCTGGCCCCGACGCGCGCCTTCCGCCCCTTCGAGACCGCCGTGGAGGTGCAGCTTGCCGGCGTCCGGGTCCGGACCCCGGCGCTGCCCGCTTCCATGGCCTATGCCGCCTATCATGGGGCGCATCATCGCTGGTTCCGCCTGCAATGGCTGGCCGACATCGCTGCGGTGACCCGGCGGACGGACCTGGACTGGGCCGAAGTTGCGGAGATCGCGCGTCTTGCCGGCACGGAACGGCATCTTGCCCTCTCGCTGCGCCTGTGCCGTTCGCTGTTCGGCTGCGAACCGGCCGGCATCCCGCCGATGTTCCCCCGGCTTCCAGCCCGGGCCAGGGCAGGCGTCCTTCAGGCCGAATCGGTCGTTCCGATGGCTCTGGCCCTGCCGCCGCTGTCCGAATACGACATGGTGCGGCGGGTCGGGCGGTTCCGGATCCTGCGGGCGGAGCTGGCGCTGACGCAGCGCCGGTCCGCATGGCTGGCACGGCTGCGGCTGCGGCTGCAGCCGACGGTGACCGACCGCAATTTCCTCCGGCTGCCTCCGGCCTTGGGCTTCCTTTATTATGCGGTACGCTTCATCCGCGTGCTGTGGGAGACGGGAAGGGCCGGGCTGCCGCACCGTCCGCTCCAGCACCCGGATCGCCGTCCGGGCGCGCATCGGGGCCCCTGACCCCCACCGGATGCTTGTCGAAGCACCCGGATCGCCGCCTCCACTCCCGGCCGAGCCGCTGTCAGCCGCCCATCCGGTAATGGGCGAGCAGACGCGGGCACAGCGCCTCCAACCGGCTCTCCACCTCCTCCTCGCGCGGCTTGTCGCGGAAGCGGTCCGACACCCCGGTGCCCTGCACATTGCCGAACACGAACTCGAATTCGGCCATCAGGCCGGGGGCGTGCCGCCACAGGGCCTCCAACATCTCGTCGTGGCGGCGACGGTAGGTGTAGAAATCCTCCTCCACCGGCCAGCCGAGGCCCCGCACCGTTTCCAGCACCGCCGGGTCGCGCGCGACGAAGTCCTCGTAGCGGATGACGGCATCGAAGCGGTCTCGCTCCGCGAAGACCTGATCGAGGATCAGGAACTTCTCGTCCATCAGGCCGGAGTGGTTCCGGTAGTTCTTGGTCCGCAGGCTGACATAGTTGTCGCGCGGATCGCGCAGCAGCAGGACGACCCGGTCGGGCCGGAACCGCTCGATGTGGACGGCCAGCGGATAGGCAGTGGTGACCACCACCTTGGTCACCATGTCGACCGGGCTGGCGATCCGCGGGGCGGCGAAATTGTTGGCAACGTCGACCAGCGCCAGACAATCGGGGCGTTGCGCCAGGAACAGCGTGAAGGCGGTCGCCCCGCTCGACTGCATGCCGTAGACCAGAACTCTCACTCGTTTCCACTCCTTGCTCAGGCCCATGCCGGTGCCGTGGGCGACACCAGCCAGCTCCGTTCAATCTCGGCGCTGATGAAGACATAGCGCCGGGTGTGCGGCGTGGGATGGCGCACGCCGACTCCGTGGATGGCGTCGATGCCCTGCGGGAAGATCACCATCTGGTTGGCGCGATAGGGAACGACCGCCGCCACCTCCACCGACTCGGCTGGCAGGGCATAGCCCTCGATGTCGGCGACAGGCCCGTTCTTCCAGCGGAACAACTCCAGGTCGCCGCCCACCGCATCGTCGTCGGGGTGGCGCAGGTAGTAGAGGCAGGTGAACAGCCGGTTCGGCATGTCGAGATGGGGGCCACGCGACGACGACGGCCCGGCGGTCACCGGTGTGTTGATCTCCATCCGTGCGTCCTGGAGGATGCGCACGGTTTCATAGCTGTCGCGCATCAGCATCCCCATCGGATGGCCAAGCAGATCGCCGTCCAACGCCTCCTTCAACGCCGCCGGCCAATGGTCGTGGAACAGGGCCACGACCTCGGCGAAGAAGGCCGGCGAGGCATGCAGCGTCACGAAGTCCTTCCAGACCTGCGGCAGGTCGGGGTGATGGATGATGGGCCATGCCGAAAGCTGATAGCGGCGGTTGCTGCCCGGCGGCTTCGATCCGGCCCAACCGATCACCGGGAAGGGCGGATAGCTTTCGTTCAGGGCGCGGTGGATCTCCTCGTCCAGCACGTCCGGCACGATCACATGGGGAAAGGGGGCGAGGCGGATGTCGGCCGGAGCGATGCCGGAAAGCAGGGACCGCATGCATGATGTCCGGGTCGGTGGGCGTCGCGCCACCATCCTGCGGAAAGCCGGGGGATTGCAAGTCCCATTGAGCGCAGTCATGTCGCAATTCATCAACCTTTTGGATATTAATCATGGTGATTGCGACGGATTGCGCGAGAATATATCGGGGGAAAATCGGAAAGCCGGGCGCGTGTGATGGCGGATGCATCGATTTCGGCCTCGGAAGCTCGATGCCCTCGGAGGCCCGCCGCTCTTCCCCGCTTGCCGTCACCGGAGACTTGCCGCCCATGCCCCATCGTCGCAGCCCGATCCGCGCAGGGAATCGCAGTCCGTTTCCGTTGCCCGGTCTCCGGAGCTTTGCTCAGAGTCTGCCTGGTGCTTATCGAAGCACAAGACACACTCTGAGCTTTTGGTTTTCCGTGTGAGTCATCGCTGGGGAATGGGGCCGGCATGGATGAAATCGAGTACGCCTTGATGGACAAGGCGGATGGCGCGATGTGGTGGTATCGCTGCCTGCCGTCGCCCTGCCCTTCGGCGGCTCCGTCCTGGCGGTGGCGACCAGACCATGATTCTCCCGGCGGATACCCGGCATACGCGTTCAGTGCATCGCCTGGTCCGCCTGTGCCTGTCCATCGCGTTGAACTTCTCCACCCTGCCTTTGCGCCTCGGCGCGTTCCTGGGCATCGCCATCATGGCGGGGGGCGCCCTGTTGGGCGGTGCGCTGCTGGTCCGGCACCTGTTTCTGGACAGGCCCGTGACGGGCGGCGCAGGTCGTTCAAGGGAACACGCATGGGAAGCAACCGTCGGTCATGGGCAATGCGGCAAGGCGATCCGGTCCTGATCGAGGGCGGCACCCCTGCGACCGGGATGGCGCCGGCGGTCAAAGATGGAGGGACAGGGCGGTCCGGTAATAATCCAGGGTCGCCGTCACCCCCTCCGTCAGCGACGTGCGCGGTGCCCAGCCCGTCACGTTCCGGAACAGCCGGTCATCGGTGTGGTAATCGCCGATGTCGATCCGCGCTCGTTCTGGCGGGAAGGGGGTGACGGTGATGCCCCCGCCCTGCCCCCAGCCCCGGCAGACGCGCCGCCAGCAACAGCGCCTGCACCACGTCGTCGACGTGGCTGAAATCCCGACGCTGGTCCCCGCCCCACAGCTGGATGGGGCGCCCTTCGAGCGTCAGGCGCAGCACCTGCGTATCGAGCCCATGCACATCCCCGTACAGGCCATGATAGGCATCGGCCGTCGCCTTGTGCACGCCGTTGACGTCAATGGGTGCCACGGGATGCCCTTCATCCACCGGCAGGCTGACGGGACGGCCATAGACCTGCCGCGTGCTGGCGTAGACGACGGTGGCGCGCGGCGCCAGTGTGCGGCAGGCCTCCAGCAAGGCCAGGGGGCGCGGCAGTTGGCATCCAGATCCTGCAAGGGCGCCACCATGGACTCCAGATGTCCCGTCTGGCCCGCCAGGTTGAACACCACGTCGCGGTCCGGCAACACCTCCCGCAACAGGCGGAGATCGCCGATGTCGCCGATATGGATGGCCGCCCGGTCGCGAATGCCCGCGATGTTGGGCGCGTTGCCCCCGGCCTGCGGCTCAAGGATGTCGACCACCGCCACCGCCGCCACCAGCACCTTGGCATCCGCCCATGAAGTGGCGGTGGCAGCTTGGTCGGCGGCCCCGATTGTCGATCCCGCCACGCCACCCTGTCCGCGGCGGTCGGGGAAACCCGGGAATACCGGCGCATTCCCATGGACAGCCCGGCCCATCCCGCGATATCAGGCCCCCAGCCAGGGCTCAAGCCCGCCGTTCCCACCGGACCGATGCCGGCCACGCCGGAGATGTTGGAGCAGGCCCTATGCTGCTGAACACCGCCCTGAAGGTGGAAACCGTCGCCGCCCTGGTCCTGGCATGGATTCTGGTTTTCGTCATGCCGATCCGCTGGGTCACGGGCATGTTCGCCCCCCCCGCTCCGGCGGGTGACGGGGCGGGTGACGGGATGCCTCCGGGCCCGCCGGCCGGCGGCGGGGCGTGGGCGGCGGCCGTGGCGCGGCGGGTCAACCGGCTGGCGGGGGCCATGCCATTCTCCACCCACTTGCTGGTGAAGGCCGTTCCCCGCGCCCTTCTTTTGGGCCGACGCGGCATGTGCGAATTCACCATCCCCTTCGCGTCCCCAGGACCGGTGGAGCGCTGGACGCCCATGCCTGGCTGATCCATGACGGGGTCGTCCTGCTGGGCGGGGGAGTGGCGCTGGAAAGCTACGCCCCCCTGGCCGACCTGTCCGTGGTCCGCGCCGCGCCAGCGGTCCGGCCTGACCGACCCGATGTTGGCCCACCCGGCCAACGCCGCCCCGGGCCGCCGATTGAAACCCTGCGCCAGGAATGACGCGGGGGAAGGGGAGCGGGCATCAGGACGAGAACATCCGGGCGACGGCGTGACCACAGGTCGCAGGGCGCTTGCATTCTTTCGGGAATGGCTGCTGATATCTCCAGGTCATTCCCTCGTTCCCGGCGGACCCTCGCATGCCCTCCATCACCCCGCAGTCCCGCGTTTGGCGCAAACCCGACGTCCTGGCCGCCGATGTCAACGGTGAGGTGGTCATGATGAACGCCGCGCTGGGGGAGTATTACGGGCTGAACCCGGTCGCGTCCGACATCTGGCGCCGGCTCGACCGACCCACGGTGGTGGCGGACATGGTCCGCGACCTCGTGGACAGCTATGAGGGCGATCCGGCCGTCATCGAAGCCGATCTGCTGTCCCTGTTCGATGGTCTTCAGGCGAAGGGCCTGCTGGTCGCCGAGATGCCGCTGTAGGCGGTCTTGCCACAACTGCCGCGGATGTCAGCCCCCATGAGCGATTCCCTGCCGCCCGACAGTCACACCGCCCTTGCCCGCTGGGTCCAGCCCCGCCATCTGCAGGCCGACGCCATCGTCGCGTTGCGCCGCCGCTTCCAGGCCAGCCCGGAGCGGTACATGGTCATCGACGATTTCCTGGCGCCGGAACATCTGCCCAAGATCCGCCAGGTCCTCTTGGAGGATGGCATCGTCAAAACATTCTTCAGGGTCTACGGGACTCGCGAGTGGGTAACCAAGGAACAGTTCGAGGGGGTCGGCGATGACTGCCGCTTCATCCATGAAGGGATCTATGTCGGCCCCCATCCCGACAAACGCATGTCCCCGGCGGTCCTGACCGACATGATGTTCCGCAAGGAACTCAAGGGTCCCGCCTTCCACCAATGGCTGACGGCCATCACCGGGCAACCGGTCGGCCATACCGGCACGATCAATTTGAAGAGCCTGGGCAGGGAGCATTTTCTACGCTGGCATTCCGATCAGGTGCCGGGACGTGTGCTGTGCGCGGTTCTCTACCTGCACACGGATTGGCGAGCGGAATTCGGGGGGCGGCTGTTGATGCAGCGGCAGGATGGCGGGATCGATTGTATCGAGCCCGCGACCAACCGCCTGATCCTGTTCGATCCGCAGAGCAATATAAACCACGCGGTGGAACCGATGACGGAGGCGGCGGGCGATTGGGCCCGTCTCAACTACAGCGCCTGGTTCTATCAGCGGAACGGCCAAGGGGAATGACCGGGTGGTGGCGTGTCCCTACATGTTGGCGCCTTCCGCCCAACGGATGAAGGAGCCGACGGCCACCCCGCGCCCAAGGATGTTCATCACCTGCATATAGCGGGGCTCAGCCACCTCCGCGTCCGCCGGCCAGTCATCGAGGATGGCGCGCAGCCGGGGCACATCGATCACTTCGCGGCCCAAGGCGCTCGCCTCGATGCCATCGAGTTCGGCCGCCAGCCAGGCCCGCTGGCGGCCGATCCAATCGAACCATTCCGCCCCCTGGCGTCCAATGCGTCGCTCCTGAAGCACCTCGGGCGGCAGGCGGTCGGCCAGCACGCGGCGGGCAAGGAAACGATCCTGGCCAAAGCGGGTGAACTGGTCGGCGGGGATGGCGAAGCAGAATTCCGCCAACCGCACGTCGCCCAAAGGGTCGCGCCGTTCCACACCATCGCGAAAATGCTGACAGGTCGATAGCGTGCGCGCCATCCAGGTGCGCTCCATCAGGCGCAGACGCGCGCGCCGGTCCCAGGCGGCGCGGCGGTCGCCGGAGATGTAGGCTCCCCAGACCTCATCCATGTCGATGCGTTCGGCCGCCTCCGCCGCAACGCCGTGCGCCGCTGCCACATAGGTTCCGTCCCCCGCAAGCTGGCGCGGCAGGCGCGCAGCCCGTCGGGGGC
>NZ_BADK01000751.1 GCF_000333595.1 Azospirillum sp. B506 | reverse complement strand
GCATCGCATTCGCCGGAACGCAGCATCTGGCAGGCGAGATGCACGGCAACCAGGGCCGACGAACAGGCGGTGTCGATCGCCAGAGCCGGCCCCTGGCTGCCCAGCACATAGGACAGGCGCCCGGCGGTGAAGGCCAGCACCGTACCGGAGGTGGCATAAGTATCGGCGGCCAGCGCCGGGTCGGCCACAACCCGGTCGCGATGGTCGCAGGTCGTCACCCCCATGACAACGGCGGTCGCCGATCCCATGAGGGTGGAGGGCGCCTGCCCGCCTTCTTCCAGCGCCTGCCAGGCGGTTTCCAGGATCAGCCGCTGCTGCGGGTCGAGGCTTGCCATCTCGCGCGGAGCGATGCCGAAAAAGGCGGCATCGAAGGCATCGGGGGCATCGATCAGCCCCGCCCAGCGCCGTCCGCGCCGGTCGGCCGCCAACCCGGCCGGATCATCCGGTTCGGCCCAGCGGTCATCCGGAATCCGGCGGATCGCATCGCCACCTGTTTCCAGCAGGTGCCAGAAGGCGTCGGGCGTGTCCGCCCCGCCGGGAAAACGGCAACCCAGGCCGACGACGGCAATGGGTTCGGCACGCTCATATTCCAGCCGCTCGATTTTGGCCTTCAGACGAACGACGGCGTCGAGCGCCCGTTTGACCGCGGTGGTGCTGTCGGTGCCGGTCGTCATGAGAGCAGATCTTCCAGGGAATTGAGTTCCGCCTGAAGGCGCGCCAGCGCCTCGTCGTCGGACTGGTCGTCGAGAGCGGTCGGGTCAGCCGCCGACTGCGCAGCGGCAGGTGTGGTGGCGGGGATGTCGGCGGGCGCCGCCGGGGCGGCCGGCACCAGCAGGCCGGCGAGATGGGCGGCCAGCCCGTTGACCTGGGGATGGTTCCACAGGACCGAGGCGGACAAGGTCAGGCCCAGGCGTGCTTCCAGCCGGTTGCGCAGTTCCAGGCTGGTCAGCGAATCCAGCCCCTGGCTTGCCAGCGGCGTGTCGCGGTCCAGGCGCGCGGCATCCAGGCGCAGCACCCGCGCCGCTTCCGCCGCTACGATATCCGCCACCGCCGCGCCGCGCCGGTCGACCGGCAGCACCAGCAGGTCGGCCGCCGGGCCACCCTCGGCCGGGGGCGGCGTTTCCGGCTTGGCGGCCAGCCCGGCCAGCAGGGTGGAACGGCTGGCCTGCGGGTAGAATTCCAGCCACTGGCCGATATCCAGCCGGGCGACGCCGATCTGGGGCGGGCAGGTGCGCAGGATCTCATCGAAGGCGGCCACCGCTTCCGCCGCCGGCATGCTGCGCACGCCCCGATCATCAAGCCGCTGGCCGCGTTCTGCCGAGCGGGCGGCCAGACCGACATCGGCGATGGCACCCCATTTGACCGCGACAGCGGGCACGCCCTCCGCCCTCAACCGGTGGGCGAACGCATCGAGCCACGCGTTGACCGCGGCATAGTTCGCCTGCCCGGGGGTGCCCAGCAGTGCCGCCACGGAGGAGAACAGCACCAGGAAATCCAGGGCTGCCGCGCGCGTGAGGTCGACCAGATGGCGCGTTCCCGTCAGCTTGGGAGCGGCGACCGCGGCGAAGCGTGCTGCCGACTGATCCGCCAGCAGGGCATCGTCCAGCACCCCCGCCGCATGCATCACGCCGCGCAGGGGCGGGCGCCCGGCCAGCGCTTCGGCCAGGGCGTTTGCCAGCGCCGCCCGGTCGGCCAGATCGGCGCGGGCAACCACGACGTTCGCCCCGGCATGGGCGAGGTCGGCCAGGGCGGCCTGCTGTGCAGTGGTTCCGGCGCCGGACCGCCCGACCAGGACGAGATGGCGCGCACCCGCAGCCACCAGCCAGCGCGCCGTGGCAAGTCCCAGCCCGCCCAGCCCGCCGGTGACCAGATAGGTGCCGTCGGCCCGCACCGGGACGCCGGCATGCCGGGCGGGGGCCGGACGCACCAGCGGATCATCGAAGGTCAGCACCAGCTTGCCGGTATGCCGGCCCTCCGCCATGGTGCGCAGGCAATCCTCGACCCGCGACGCCGGGAAGCTTTGCAGGTCCAGCGGTCGGAACACGCCGGCCGCGGCATGGTCCAGCACGGTTTGCAGCAGGCGGCGGACGCGCTTGGGCTGGCGGTCGATCATGCCCAGCACATCGATCACCGCCAGCGTCAGGTTGGTGGCGCCGGCCCGCTGAAGCTGCGCGGCGCGGGCGGCGGTGTCGCGCTTGCCGACTTCCAGGAACCGCCCATGGTCGCGCAGCAACCTGAAATTCGCCGCCGCCAGATCGCCGGACAGCGAATTCAGCACGACATCGACCCCTTCGCCCCCGGTCCAGGCATGCACATCCTCAACGAACCGGGGTGAGCGGGAATCGCTGACATGGCGCACGCCCAACCGGTGCAACAGATCGCGCTTTTCCACACTGCCGGCCGTGGCATAGATATCGGCGCCGACATGCCGCGCCCACTGGATCGCGGCCAGCCCCAGCCCGCCGGTCGCGGCATGGATCAGCACCCGTTCCCCTTCCTGCAGGGCGGCAATTTCCGCCAGGGCATGATAGGCGGTGACGAAGGAGACCGGCAGGGTCACCGCCTGCGCCCCGGTCAGCCCGGCCGGGATCGGCAGCACCAGCGTTTCCGGCATGGTCAGCGTGCTGGCGAAGGCGCCGCGTGCCAGCGCCACCACCGGCTGTCCGACCGCCAGGCCAGCGACATCGTCGCCCACCGCCGCCACCGTGCCGGCGCATTCCACACCCAGCGTGTCCGGCTCGCCATCCAGGCCGGGGGGCAGCGCATCGAGGGCGACCAGCACATCGCGGAAATTCACCCCGGCCGCCTGGACATCGATCTGCACCTCGCCCGGTCCGGGCGTCCTTCGCCGGGCGGCATGGGCGACGATGCCCGACAGCGATCCCGGCTGGTCGAGCCTGAGCCGGTATGGTCCCGGTTCGGCCGGCACATCCGCCCGGTCGGCCGGTGCGCGCACGGCGAGCCGGGCGCAGTACAGTCCATCGGGCCGCAGCGCCAACTCATCCTCGTCCCCCGCAGCACCGCGCAGCACGGCGAGCAGCTCCGCCACCTGCGGTTCGGGCGGCAGGTCGATGCAGGTGCAGGCGAATTCCGGATGTTCCATGTCGATGACACGGGCCAGCCCCCAGAGCATGGCCTGGAGCGGGGCCGTCACCTCGGCAACGTTGGTCACCGCCTGGGTGCCGCGGGTTGCCAGCACCAGTTTCGGCGCGCGCCGCCATGGCATGGCGGCCAGCACCCGGACCAGGGCGGTCACGGTTGCCCAATCCCTGTCAACCGGCCCGTCAACGACCACGTCCAGGCTGCGCAGATACAGCACCCCGGCGCAGCCGCCATCGCCGAATTCGTGGCGGATGAAGGCGGTCAGCGCTGCCTCGCCAGCCGGGGCGGCTGCGGGCAGGATGGCAGCCGGCAGCCCGGCATCGACCACTGCCGCGGCGAGCCCGCTGGCGTCAGCGATCACCAGCCAGCGCCCGTCCGGGCCGCCGACAGCCGGTTCCGCCGGTTCCAACGGCTGCCAGATCCGGCGCAGGAAGCGATTGTCTGCCGTGTCGGCAGCCGGCCCGTCCAGGCGCCGCAGTTCCAGCCCGTCGATGGCGGCCAGGACGGTGCCGTCGTCAGCACAGATCACGATATCGCCGTGCACCCGTGTGGCGCCGGCCTCGGCCGGATCGAGACGCGCATGCGCCCAGACCGGGCCGGCACCGGCCCGGCCATGGAACCGCAGGCGGGCGATCCCGGCGGGCACCCAGGTGGTGCCGGCCCCCGGCGACCGCCACAGCACCAGGGCCGCCAGAAGCTGCAGACAGCCGTCGAGCAGGGTCGGGTGGAAGAGATGGCGCGTGGTGTCGAGATCGGTGGCGACGGTGCCCAGCACCTCGTCCGGTCCGGTCCACAGCGCCGTCACCGTCCGGAAGGCCGGGCCGTAGCCCAGCCCCGCCGCGGCGAGTTCCCGATACAGGAAATCGGCGGCGACCGGCTGACGGCAGCGTGCCCGCAATGCCGTGAGGTCGGCCATTGCCGGGGCATTGCTGCCGGTGCGCAGCCGGCAGCCGGCATGGCGCACCCAGCTACGCCCATCGGCATCCAGACTTGCCAGGGTCACCGCCCCGCCGTCTTCCCCGCCGTCTTCCCCGGCGGTCAGCACCGTCTGGATCAGCCGAGCGCCACCGCCTCCGGTGCTGTCATCGGGACCGGCTTCGGGGAAGGATAGCACCCGTTCGAACCGCAAGTCTTCGATCCCGGCGACGGAGTTCCAGCGTTCCAGCCCGGCGCCCAGGAAAGTGTCGATGGTGGCGGCACCGGGCAAGATCGCCACCCCCTGGGACCGCATGGTCGCGCAGATAGGGCAGCCGGCCGGGGTCGACCGTGGCGGACCAGAGCTGCGCCGCAGGGTCGAGCGCGGTGGTGAATGGACCGCCGAGCAGCGGGTGCTGGCCGGACCGTGCCATCCCGACCTGTCCGGCTCCGCTCTGCCCTGCCGGCCGGTCGATCCAGAACCGCTCCTGCTGCCAGGGATAGCGCGGCAGCACCATGTGCCGGCCGCCCGGCGGCGCGATTCGGGTCCAGTCCACGGCGACACCCCGCACCCACGCGTCGCCCATTGCCGGCAGGAAGCCGGGGCGGTCGCGGTGCAGGCTGGCGATGCCGGCCGCCGTGCCGGCCCGCGCCTGGACAGTCGCCAGGATCTCCGGCAGCAATGCGGGATGCGGGCTGAGTTCGACGAACAGCAGCGGCCGGGCGTCGACCAGCAACTCGACGGCGGGGCGCAGACGGACGGTGTGGCGCAGGTTGCGCACCCAATAGCCGGCATCGAAGCCGCTGCCATCGACCGGACCGGCCTCCACCGTGGACAGGATGGGGATCGTTCCGGCGCGCGGTGCCAGCCCGGCCAGTGCCGCCGCCAGATCATCCAGCAACGGGTCCATTTGGGCGCTGTGGGAGGCGGCATCGACACGCAGGATGCGGGCGAACACGCCATCCCGTTCCAGCCGGGCGGCCAGCGCTTCGATCCGCGGGCGGTCGCCGGCCAGCACGGTGGCCCGTGGCCCGTTGAGCGCCGCGATATCGACGCCATGGTCCGCCGCCAGCCGGGCCGCACCCGCTTCGTCCAGTTCGACCACCGCCATCGCCCCGGCCCGGCTGTTGCGCGCCAGCAGAGCGCTGCGCCGGCAGATCACCCGGATACCATCTTCCAGAGACAGGGCACCGGCGACGACGGCCGCCGCCACCTCGCCCATGCTGTGGCCGATCACGCTGTGCGGCGTGATACCGGCGGCGGCCCAGGATTCGGCCAATGCCACCTGGATCGCGAACAGCAGGGGCTGGATCACCTCCATCCGGGCGAAGCGGTCGGCATCGGCCTGGTTCAGCTCGTCCAGCACCGACCAGCCGGTTTCGGCGCGGATCAGGCGGTCGCACCGCTCCATCGCCGCGCGGAACGGGCCGGCCCCGGCCAGCAGGTCGCGCGCCATGCCCGGCCATTGCGATCCCTGTCCGGGGAAGACGAACACGATTTTCCAGCCGGCATCGGCCGGCAGCCGCCCGATGCTGAGTGCCGGATGCGGCGCACCGCCGGCATGGGCGGCCAGTGCCTCGGCCAGGACGGCCCGCGGACCGGCGACGGTCAGGCGGACCGGCAGCGGATCGCGCCGCAACGCCAGCGTATGGCCGAGATCTGCCAGATCGGCGTCGGCCACGATCGGCGCCAGCCGGCCGGCCAAGGCGCGCAGCGCCTCAGGATTGCGCGCCGACAGGGGCAGCAGAAGCGTTTCGGGTTCCGGTGCCGGTACCGGTGCCGGCAGGTCTGCCGGGGCTTCCTCGACCACGACATGGGCGTTGGTGCCGCTGAGGCCGAAGGCGCTGACCGCGGCCACCCGCGGCACGGCGCCGCGCGGCCAGGGCAGGGCGGCGGTGGGAACATGCAGTGCCGAGCCTTCCAGTCGGATGCGCGGATTCAGCCGATCCAGATTGAGATGCGGCGACGCTGAGCCGGCTGACCTCGGCGGTCAGGTTCTGGTTCAGTTCCACCACGTCGTTGAAGGCGGCGGCGATCTCGCCATCGATGCCCGTCAGGTCGAGCGGCAGCCGCACCGAGAACTCGCCTTTACGCAGTTGCCGCAAGGCCATCAGCAGAACCTTCGGATCCAATGCGTCCGCCGTCTCGACCATCGCCGTCATGCCATTCCCCAATCCGTGCGTCGCGTCCACCATGGACCGCACTTCGCCCATTCCCACGACCGCTCCAGTGTGCGGTCGAAGAAAGCTCAAGCCGACACAACCGGAATTGGGAATGTCCGCACCGACACAGTGCGCACTCCATCGTTATCCGGAGCGTGACTTCGCAGTCCTACAGCCCTGCACGATGAAGTAAAGGCGATTCCGGTCAATTTAGCCTTTCGTAGGCACCCCTCCTTCCGACATAAGATTAATGCCTATGACTTAGGGTTGATAAGGAATTTCCTTGAGCTTGTCGGGCCTTGACGCCGTTTCACTCGCTCAACGGATCACTGTGCAGCGACTTGACCTTCGGAACGATTCGACACTCACCATCGTTGAGGGTCCAGCCACGGCGGGAGTCTCCAGCACCGGTCATCTCCTGCGCGGCAAGACGATCCGACCTTCTTCACAGCCCGGAGCCTGGCCATGACTTTGTGGACATTCACCATGCAGGCTTCGATGTGCTGCATGTTTTCCTGGATGCGAGCCTGCCAACAGAGTTCCGCCCTTGCCCAGTCCTTTACCGGGCTACCGCTCTTCAGCCCACCGCGCCCTGCAGCGGACGTGCTGCCCTTTCCGACACGGCGCGCGACGCGCGGCGGCGGGTTCGGCGGCCCGGCCGTTGTGATCCCGCTCGGCCGGCGTTGACCGGGTCCGCTCATGCACCCACGGTCGCACACACCCGATCCCCCCGTTCACGCAATCGTGTAGACCCTGTGATTTGCCGTCAGCCTGCCGCAGACCTATGGTTAGTGGCAGGAATGGTCCGTTCGGGAGAGGGTCGATGCTGTTCAGGTTCCCCACCGCGTCCCAGGCGCGCGAAGACGAGGTGACGCCGCGGGACTTGTTCCTGACGCGCCGCAGCCTGATGGCCGGTGGCGCTGCCGCCATGGCTCTGGGCAGCCTGCCGCTTTGGAGTGGCAAGGCACTGGCAGCCGCCTTCCAGGCGCCGACCACGATCAAGCCGGCCGATCCGAAATTCGATCCGACGACTCCGATGAAGTCGGCGACGACCTACAACAACTTCTACGAATTCGGCACCGGCAAGGGCGATCCGGCCGAGAATGCCGGCACCTTGAAGACCCGCCCGTGGGAAATCGCCATCGGCGGCGAGGTCACCAAGCCGATGACCATCGGCATCGAGGATCTGCTGAAGTTCCCGATGGAGGAGCGCATCTACCGCCTGCGCTGCGTTGAAGGCTGGTCGATGGTGATCCCCTGGGTCGGCTTCCCGCTGGCCGAGCTGCTGAAGCGGGTGGAACCGACCGGCAACGCCAAATACGTCGCCTTCCAGACGCTGAACGACCCGAAGCAGATGCCCGGCCTGCGCTCCTGGGTGCTGGATTGGCCCTATACCGAGGGGCTGCGGCTGGACGAGGCGATGCATCCCCTGGCCCTGCTGGCCGTCGGCATGTATGGCGAGGTTCTGCCCAACCAAAGCGGCGCACCGATCCGGCTGGTGGTGCCGTGGAAGTACGGCTTCAAGTCGATCAAGTCGATCGTCAAGATCACGCTGACGAAGGACCAGCCGGCGACCGCCTGGAACAAATCGCAGCCGCGTGAGTACGGCTTCTACTCCAACGTCAACCCCGAGGTCGATCACCCGCGCTGGAGCCAGGCGACGGAGCGGCGGGTCGGTGAATTCTCCCGCCGCAAGACATTGCCCTTCAACGGCTATGGCGAAGAGGTCGCGTCACTCTATGCCGGGATGGACCTGAAAGCGAATTACTGACCATGGCCACCCCCCTTGCCTCCGCCGGCGGCGTCAATTGGCGCGCCGGCGCCAATGCCGCCCTGACCTCGCGCTGGGCCAAACCCGTGGTCTTCACCCTCGCCCTGGTCCCGCTGGTCTGGACCGTCTGGCTCGCCTACACCGGTGAGCTGGGGGCGGAGCCGGTTTTGGAAAGCGTCAAGGCCAGCGGGCTGTGGGCCTTGCGCTTTCTGCTGGTTGCGCTGGCGCTGACTCCGCTGCGGATGCTGACGGGGGTGGCGGGGCTGGCGCGGTTCCGGCGGATGCTGGGGCTGTTCGCCTTCTTCTATGCAGCCATCCACCTGTCCACCTATGTCGGGCTGGACCAGTTCTTCGACTGGCCGGCGATCGGGAAGGAGATCGTCAAGCGGCCCTACATCACGGTCGGGATGGGCGCCTTCCTGATCCTGACCGTGCTGGCCGCAACCTCCACCGACGGCATGGTGAAGCGGCTGGGCGGCAAGCGCTGGCGCGCCCTGCACAAAGCGGTGTTCGTCGCCGGGCTGGCCGGCTGCCTGCACTTCATCATGCTGGTGAAGGGCTGGCAGTCGGCACCCCTGGTCTATGCGCTGATCTGCGTCGGACTGCTGGCCTTCCGCCGCTGGCCGATCCGCCTTGGAAACCGGCAGGACGGGCGGCGGAAGGAGGCCATCGGGACGGCTGCGGTCAGAACACGGCCCGCAGCAGCCCCACGGTCCGGCGAAGCGCCAGCACCGCACTTTCCCGATGGAAGCTCCCCCGCTCGTCGCAGTTGAAGCCATGGCCCGCCGGGTAACCATGCACCGGCACCCCCGGATAGCGGGCCTGCACGCCCTCGGGCGACGGACATCGGGATTGCATGGTCTGGTTGCCAAAATGCAGCAGGGTCGGCACGCGCGGAAGCGCTGTCCAGCATCTTGCCGATCTCGCCGCGGTAATAACCGATGGCCGCGCGCACGGGCAGGGTTGCCGCCGACGCCCAGGCGATGCTGCCGCCCCAGCAATAGCCGACGATGGCCGCTGCGCCATCGCCACCGAGATATGCCAGCGCCGCAGCAACGTCCTGCAGGGCATCGGCGGTGGACACGCCACCCTTCAGGGCGATGCCCCGCTGGATCCCGGCATCGTCATAGGGCAGTTCAACCCCGCGCTCGGCGCGGTCGAACAGATCCGGCGCCACGGCGGTGAAGCCCTGCTGGGCAAAGCCGTCGCAGACGCTGCGGATGTGATGGTTGATGCCGAAAATCTCCGGCGCCACGATCAGCCGTCCGATCTCCTCGCCCTTGGCCGGCGCCCGATAGGCGCGCAGCCGGTGGCCATCCGCCGCCGTCAGTTCGATCCAACCGGCAGCGGTGCCCATGGTAGCGTCACTCATGTCCCGAACCCTCATGATGCAAGACCGTCCCTGCGGTCATTGCCGATGATCATAAGGGGTTGAAGCGTCAGGGCAACTGGTGACAGGCGGCGAACCGGGCAGCTTCCTATGAAAATCCCGTTCCCAGGCCGCAAGCCGGTCGCCACAAGTCCATGAGACCCGAGGAACCGTCACTGGTCGTAAGTCCCCGCCCCAACGATGTAACGGCCATCGCGGGTGACGTAGGAATGCTTGTGCTCGACCTTGTTGGTCTGCCGGTTCAGCCAGACATAATCGATCACAGCGTTCGGCTTGTCCTTGGTCTCGGTGATCATCGCCTGGACGATGGGCTTGCCTTCGGCATCCTTCAGCTCGGCAGCGTCGGAACCGGCCAGCTTCGGGTTGGCGCCGGAAGCGACGTAGCGGCCGTCGGTATCGAAGACGAACACATACAGCTCGCCGCGGCGAAAGCTGCCCTTGGGGTCCTGGAAGGCCTTGGTCGCCTCGTCCGGCCCCTTGGCCTTCAGATAGGCGACGGCTTCGGCGACCAGCGACTTGGCCTGTTCGGGCGTGGCGTGATCGGCGGCGAAAGCGGGGACTGCCAGCAGGGCCACCGCGGCGGTGACCAGGGATGCGGTTCTGCGAATCATGGATGACCACCTTGGAAGAGAGGAGTGGAAGGAAGGAGCCGACGGTCCGGCAGGGGTCAGTCCTCGTGCACGGTTTCAAGCCAGGAGCGGATCGACCACAGCGCTTCCTGCCCCAGGGCCTCGCCGAACTTGGGCATGTAGGTCACGCCGTTGCGGATCGAGCCGTTGGTGACGCGCTCCTTGAACCACTCGTCGCCGGCATCACCCTTTTCCAGATAGCGCAGGTCGGGGGCGATGCCGCCGGACACCGCACCCAGCCCATGGCAACGCGCGCAGTTCTGGTTGAAGGCCGAGGCGCCGATCTCGATGGCGCGCGGGTTGCCTCGGTAGGGGTTGCTGTCCCGCCAGCTGTCGCCCAGCTTGTCCAGCCCGGTGGTGTCCACCGGCTGCGGGACGACATCGCCATGGGCGAAAACCAGACCGGGAAAAGCAACGGCGCCGATCAGACCAATCGCGGCCGCAAGCCGGACAATTCGGCATC
>NZ_BADK01000752.1 GCF_000333595.1 Azospirillum sp. B506 | reverse complement strand
GTCGCTG
Source organism: Azospirillum sp. B506 (assembly GCF_000333595.1). Taxonomy (GTDB): domain Bacteria; phylum Pseudomonadota; class Alphaproteobacteria; order Azospirillales; family Azospirillaceae; genus Azospirillum. Next base: position 947 of record NZ_BADK01000752.1, on the reverse strand, counting down.
ACCGAGACCGCGCGGTCGATGGACCAGATCCGCCGCAGCAGCGTGCCGGCCATCGTGCGCTCGCTCAATCTGGCGAAGGACAGCACGGCCATCGCCGCCGATGCGCCCGCGGTGGCGGCTTCGCGCGATGCGGCGGAACTGACGGAGCGGATGGACGGACTTACCAAGAGGTTGGCGGGCTTGCGCGAGCGCATCGCGACCCTGCACACCGAAGCCAATGGGTCCGGCAGGATGACGGGGGATGCCGATGCGGCCGCCAGGCTGGCGGAGCGCATGGGGATGGCGCTGGACACGCTGGGCAAACGCACCGCCGAGCGGCTGGCGATGGAGGAGAAGCTCAACGCGCTGGTCGCCGACGCGGTGATGGCGCATGAGGACTTCACCGATCTGGTGGCGCCGCTGCTGGAGGTATCGACCCTGTCGGTCAACACTGTGGTGGGCGATCTGGCCGCCGCGCAGGCGGTCGATACCGCCACCGGACTGGGCCGCCGTCTGGCGCAGGAGGAACTGCCGGTCATCACCCAGCTGATGAACGTGCAGGCCAACGGCAACCTCGCCTTCGGCATGATCGCCGCAGCATCCAGCGTTCCTTATGGGGCGACGCTGAACAACATCCGGTCGAAGTACAATTGGGCGCTGCTGCGCGTCGACAATGCCATTGCCGCCCTGCCGAAGGACAACCCCGACCGGCCGTCGCTGGTCAAGGCGCGCGACGGGCTGGCCGCCTTCGGCGGCGGTGCCGGCAGCGTTTTCCGCCTGCGCGACGAGCAGACGCGCATCACCACCGAGGTCGAAAGCGCGCTGGCCGAGACCGTGCGGCTGACCACCGAACTGAGCGGCACCATCGATGTGGTGGTCGCCCACCAGCAGGAGCGCACCGATGCCGATGTGACGCGCACCGAAGCGGCGGTTTCCGGCGCGGTCGCCGTCCAGGGCGGGCGGCGGCG
>NZ_BADK01000753.1 GCF_000333595.1 Azospirillum sp. B506 | reverse complement strand
TACGACAACGACCTTGGACTGAGGGCGCGCGATCCAAGGGAGCGAGATGAGGATGAGAATATCGTATGATCTGCTTCTAATATGACTTGGTGTCGGGGAGACGGGGGATCCTGCATTTCCAACGTAAGCGCTTGTAAAGATCGGATTCCCGCCTTCGCAGAAATGACGGATGAGAGGATCTTACAAGGTGATCCGGTGCGTCAAGCCTGAGACGTTTTCGACAAGGCTCGTCAAGGCTCACAAAGTCCAATTGCTCGTGCCGCCCCATCCCCCTGCGGCATTTTCTCCGCTCTGCTGACACATCCCGAGTACATGTCCAATCGTAGATTGTCCCTTGCAGCGCCAGGGTGAATAAATCCATGTCCCAAGGCATCCGAGTTCACGTCTGGGGCGAGCGTGCCCTGTTTTCCCGCCCGGAGATGAAGGCGGAGCGCGTGTCCTACGACGTCATCACCCTGTCCGCCGCGCGCGGGGTGCTGGAGGCGATCCATTGGAAGCCGGCGATCCGCTGGGTCATCGACCGCATCCATGTGCTGAAGCCGATCCGCTTCGACACCATCCGGCGCAACGAGGTGGGGGCCAAGGCATCCTACGCCACCGCGCGCCAGGGCATGGCGGGCGGCGCGGCTCCGGCGCTCTACGCCGAGGAAGAGCGGCAGCAGCGGGCCAGCGTCCTGCTGCGCAACGTCGGCTATGTCATCGACGCGCATTTCGAAATGACGGCCAAGGCAGGGGCGGCTGACAATCCTGGCAAGCATGCGGAAATGGCCCGACGCCGGATCGCGCGCGGCCAATGCGTCTGGCAACCCTGCCTGGGCTGCCGCGAGTTTCCCGCCTGGTTCGCGCCGGTCGACGGCATGCCCGAGGCCGACGAGGAACTGCGCGGCACGCGCGACCTGGGCTGGATGCTGCACGACATCGACTTCGCCGACGGCATGACGCCGCATTTCTTCCGCGCCGCCATGGTGACGGGGGATCGA
>NZ_BADK01000754.1 GCF_000333595.1 Azospirillum sp. B506 | reverse complement strand
CTTCACGAGGACGCTGGGCCTGCTGCACGATGCCGTGCAAATATGCTCAGGCCTTTCAAGAGTACCTGTCAATGCCCAACGGCAGGAAGGGACAGGTGGACCATTCCACGGCCGGGGCCATCTACGCGCTGGAACGGTACAAGGATCATGCCGGCTGGATGCTGGCCTATGCGGTGGCCGGCCACCATGCCGGGATTCCTGACGGTGGGGGAGGGGAGAGGAGCAGCCTGAAAGGGCGGATCGCCGAATCGCCCTCCGCGACGGCCGCGCGGGCGGGGTTCATGGCAGAGGTCGCGCCGCTGTTGCCGGACAGCCTGCCGCCGGTAACCTTCGGCAACGGGTTCCAGGCGTCGCTGTTCGTGCGCATGCTGTTTTCCTGCCTGACCGATGCCGACGCACTGGCGACCGAAGCCTTTTCCGATCCGGATACGGCGGCGGAGCGGGGCCACGCCCCGGATCCGGACGCACTGGCGGCAGCGCTCGACCGCCATCTGGCGGAGAAGATGGCAAAGGCCGAGGGCCGCAGCCCCGTCAACCCCATCCGGGAGGAGGTGCTGGATCGCTGCCGCGCCGCCGCCCTGAGGCCGCCGGGGGTGTTTTCCCTGGCGGTGCCGACGGGGGGCGGAAAAACGCTGTCCTCGCTCGCCTTCGGCTTGGCCCACCTGCGGCACCACCGGGAACGCGGCATGCGGCGGGTGATCTACGTGATCCCCTATCTCAGCATCATCGAGCAGACCGCCCAGGAGTTCCGCGACCGGGTCTTCGCCGGCCTGCCCGGCGCGGTGGTGGAGCATCATTGTGCCTATCGCCCACCCCAGGACACGAAGGGCCGGGAGGCGGAAGAGGGCAGCGGTCCCGACCGGCACAAGCTGGCGGCGGAGAACTGGGACGCGCCGGTCGT
>NZ_BADK01000755.1 GCF_000333595.1 Azospirillum sp. B506 | reverse complement strand
TCGCCCTGTTCATCGGCATGAACATCGCCCGCCCGATCGTGCGTCTGACCGACGTGATGGAGCGACTGGCCCGTGGCAATCTGGAGACGGACATCCCTGCCGCAGACCGTGGCGACGAAATCGGACAGATGGCCCGCACGGTGCAGGTCTTCCGGGAGAATGCAATCCGCGTGAAGGAACTGTCGCACGATCAGGAAGCGATGCGCCTGCGCAACGAGCAGGAGCGGCGGCAGGCGATGGCGGCGCTCGCCAACGACCTGGAGGCTTCGGTGAAGGCCATGATCGGCGAGGTGGTGCGGTCGGCTGCGTCGATGCGAGACGAGGCCAATTCGATGCTCGACAATGCCAGGCAGACCAGCCATCACAGCGACAGCGTCGCCCATTCGGTTCAGGAGGCGACCAGCGAGGTCGAAAGCGTGGCGGCCGGGGCGGAACAGCTTCGCGCCTCCATCGACGAGATCACCCGATCCATCAACCAGTCGGCGCAGCTCGCCCGCGGCGCGGTGGATGAGGCCGGCCGGACCGATGGCATTGTCCAGGGGCTGAGCGAGGCGAGTCGCAAGATCGAGGAGGTCGTCGGCCTCATCCAGTCGATCGCCGGCCAGACCAACCTGCTGGCGCTGAATGCCACCATCGAGGCGGCACGCGCCGGTGAGGCGGGCAAGGGTTTCGCCGTCGTGGCACAGGAGGTGAAGAGCCTCGCCAACCAGACCGCCAAGGCAACCGAAGAGATCGGGGCCGAAATCACCGCTGTCCAGGCTGCCACCCATGCGGCGGTCGGCGCCATCCGCGCCATCGTCGGCACCATCCGTCAGGTCGACGAGTCGCTCGGCACCGTCGCCGCCGCGGTGGAGGAGCAGGATGCCGCTACCCGCGACATCAGTGCCCGGTCCCAGCGGGCCGCCGCCGACACCATGGCGGTGTTGCAGGAGATGCGTCTGGTCCAGCAAGCTGCGGAGACCACCGGCCACTCCGCCGGATCGGTGCAGAACACGACCGAGGAGTTGTCGCACAGCTTCAACCGCCTCGACCACGAGATCGAAGCCTTCATCACCCGCATCACGGCGGCATGACAGCAGGGTGAAACGAAAACGCCCTCTCCTGCGATATGCAGGGGAGGGCATTTTCGTATCGGGTGTTCGGCTTCCGGCGGCAATTGCCGGCTGACGCCTTATCCCACCAGCACGCCTTTGCGGGCATCCGCCCAGTCGCGGGCTGTGGTCGGGCGGCCCTCGGCGTCGATCAGGCCGCGGGCGAACAGTTCCTCGGCATGGCGGATGAAGAAGGCGGCGGTACTCGGCCGCTCCCAGTGCTCCATCCAGTTCTGCTCAAGAAACGCCAGGATTCCCGGCTGGTCCAGCTCGACTTCCCACAGCACACCGAGCAGCGAGGTCTGCTGCTCCTCATGCATGCAGTCCTCGAAGCACAGCCGCTTGTCGGCGCGCGCTTCCTTGCGGGCTGTGGTCTCCGGCCCAGGGCCAAGGCCATAGTCGATCAGGGGCCGGCGCTCCGGCGCCGCGCACAGCCAGTGGGCAACCTCATGGACGATCACCGTCGCCTCGACGTCGGTGCGGATCACCTTGCCGTCCCACATGAAGGAGCGGCTGGGCGGCTCGTCCAGCGTGTCGATGCCATGGGCATGGGCCAGCCGCACCGCTTCCGCCCGATGGGCCGGCGTGTCGACCCCGCCGCCGGGCTCGTCGTCCGGCCGCACGGGCCAGGTCGCGGCGATCCGGCGGAAGGCGGCGCGCGCTTGGGCATGGCCGTCCAGATGGGCGTCGAAGGCGGCGATGGCCTTCGGCATGTCGTCGATGGCGATGGGGGTCAGGATCATGGCGCCTATGTGCCCAAGGGGCGCCCCCCGGCGCAAGGGGAATGTAATCGTACGAACGAGCGGGGCAGACCGGCAAGAAAACAGCGCCGGCAAGACCCTGTCCAATCGGGCCGTGCCGGCGCCATAACTGTCATGGTGGCGCTTGATATGTGTGTTGTTTCTTACGCGGCGCGCATGTCGGCGAGGAAGCGCGACACGAAGCCGCGCAGGTCGGTGGCCTCGTGGTTCAGCCCATCGGCGGCGGTCAGCACCTCGCGCGAGGCGTCGCCGGTGGAGGAAGCAGCCTCCGACACGCCGGCGATGTTGCCGGAAACCTGCTGCGTGCCGCGCGCGGCCTGTTGGACGTTGCGGCTGATCTCCCTGGTGGCGGCACCCTGTTCCTCCACCGCGGCAGCGATGGTGGTGGAGATGTGGCTGATCTCCGCGATCACCCGGCCGATCTCGGCGATGGCGCCGGCGGCCTGCCGGCTGATGTCCTGGATGCCGGCGATCTGGCTGCCGATCTCTTCGGTCGCCTTGGCAGTCTGGTTGGCGAGATTCTTCACCTCCGACGCCACGACGGCGAAGCCCTTGCCAGCCTCGCCGGCGCGCGCCGCCTCGATGGTGGCATTGAGGGCCAACAGGTTGGTCTGGCTGGCGATGTCGGTGATCAGTTGCACCACCTCGCCGATGCGCTGGGGGGCGTCGACCAGCCCACGGACGGTTCCGTCGGTCTTCTCGGCGGTGGCGACCGCCTGTCCGGCAATGCGGGTGCTTTCCGCCACATGCCGGCCGATCTCGGAGATGGACGCGGTCAGTTCCTCGGTTGCGGCTGCCACCGTCTCCACATTGCCGGTCGCCTCCTGGGGAGGCGCTGGCGACGGCATCGGCCTGCCGGGTGGTCTGCTCCGCCGTGGCCGACATCGTCTGTGCCGTGGCCTGAAGCTGTGTCGCCGCTGCCGACACCCGGCCCAAGGCGTCCAGCACCAGCCGGTCGAACTCCTGGGTCAGCCGGTCGACCTGCTCGCCGCGGTTGCGCCGAGCCTCATGGTCGGCACGCTGCAGTTCGGCCAGCCGGTCACTTTCGATCAGGCTGTCCTTGAAGACCAGCAACGCCTTGGCCATTCCGCCGATCTCGTCGGCACGATCCAGGCCGGGGATGTCGACGCTGCGGTCGCCACCGGCCAGCCGGCTCATGCGGTCGGTCATCGCCACCACCGGCCGCGACAGCCCGCGGCCGATCAGCAGCGCCGTCGCCAACCCCAGCACCACGGCGACCAGCGAGGCGATCATCATGCCGCCGCGCGCCGTGCCGATGAAGTCGCCGGTCTCCGTGCCCAGGCTCTTCTGAGCGCCGACGCTGGCCACCGTCAGCTGTTCCGCCTCCTTGGCGATGGAATCGCCGACGGGGATCAGCACCTCGTTGACCAGCCGGTCGCGTTCGGTGGTCGCCTTGACGACGGCGTTGAAGCCGGTGATGTAGACGCGCAGCAGGGCCGTATAGGACATCGCCATCTTGCGGCGGTCCATGTCGGTCAGCTTCGCCATCATCGCACCGCCGCGGCTGGCTGCGTCGGTGAACTGCGACCGGGTCTGGCTGGCCAGCGCCGGGGAGCCATCGATGTTGTAGCGGGTTGCCGAGATGCGGGCCGACAGCATGTGGCGCAGTGCCATGCCTGCCAGATAGGCAGCATAGGTGTAGCTTCCGGCGCTGGCGCTGTCCAAGATGGTGTCGAGCGCGCTTTCCAGCCGCGGGCTGATCTCATTCAATTCGGCGACTGCCTTGATGCGCTGGGCCTGGAAATCCATCAGCGTGGCGAAGGCCGTCTGATATTGGCCGATCTCGTGCGCCATATGGTCGGCCGTCTGCGTCAGGGCGGGGTCGGTGAACAGCGAGCGGGCCTTGTCGATGGTCTGCGCCGCGTAGTCCGCGGTGCGGCGGACGGTGGCGCCGACCTCCGTGTCGCCGGTCAGCAGGAAACGGGTGGCTTGCTGGCGCATCTCCAGCATGAGGGCCTGGAGTCGTCCCAGCTCGTTGGTCTGCTGGCCGAGCCGCTGGTAGGTGTCCACGGCGTTGCCGGCCTCCGACAGGGCCGCGACGCCGATGCCGCCGATCAGCACCAGGAACACCAGGATGCCGGCACTGGCCGCCGTGATCTTGGTTCCTACGGAAAAGCGATTGAAAAGGCTCATGACCGGGGCCTCCATCGGCACGAAATGCAGCTCGGAACCTGAACAGGCCGGCGGGTGCGGCCTGGTGGGAGCGACATTTCAGGAAGCATGCCACATGCTCGGGTATGGAGGGCCGTGACCCGGCTGTGCGGGGCGATAACCGGAGAGACCCATGGACGGCCTGGAGGAAACGCTCGTTTCACAAGGGTGGAATAAACGGCACTGCCGGATGTTTGCCTGTTTCGTTGGACTGCGGGTGGCCGACGTCCGGATGCTTGGATGGGCGAACCGGCCATTTTTTGTGCCGCGGCGGTCACAGGAGAGGCATTTTGAACATCCCCCCGTATCGTGATATATGCCAAAGGGCGCAGCGGCCGACCGGGGTCGTCGCCGATCCCTTCATCTCCCGGTCCCTGACGCATTGATCCGACGGCTGGCCATGTCCATTCCCGACGCGCCCCTTTCCGTGGCTTCCCTGGACGCCCACACCGCTTCCGTCCGTTCCGCCGCACACCGTCCCCCTGCGAACAGGTCCGGGCGTCCGCGGCGCGGCTGCCTGTCGGTCGTCATCCCCTTCTACAACGAGGGACCCAACATCGACGCGCTGTTCGCCCGGCTGGTGCCGGTGCTGGACGGGCTGGACATGGATTGGGAGGTGGTCTGCGTCAACGACGGCAGCCGGGACGACACCATCGACCGGCTGCTGGACGTTCACGACCGCGAACCGCGGGTGAAGGTCGTCGACCTGTCCCGCAATTTCGGCAAGGAGCTGGCTTTGTCCGCTGGGCTCAGCCACACCACCGGCGACGCCATCGTGCCGATGGACGCCGACCTGCAGCATCCTCCGGAGCTTTTGCCGTCCTTCATCGCCAAATGGCGCGAGGGGTTCGACGTGGTCGTCGCCGTGCGCCATGCCCGCGTCGGGCAGAGCCTGAAGCACCGGCTGTTCGCCCGCCTGTTCTACTGGGTCTTCGACCATCTGTCGGAGATCAAGCTGCCGCGCGAAGTCGGCGATTTCCGCCTGATGGACCGCCGCGTCGTCGAGGTCATCAACCGGATGCCGGAGCGCACGCGCTTCATGAAGGGCATCTTCGCCTGGGTCGGCTTCCGGCAGGCCGCGATCCCCTATGAGCAGGGGGAACGCGCCGGCGGCGACACCAAATGGGGCTTCGTCAAACTGCTGCGCCTGTCCTTCGACGGTCTGACCGCCTTTTCCACCTTTCCCCTGCGGGTGTGGAGTCTTGTCGGCATGGCGGTGTCGGGCGTCGCCTTCATCTATATCCTGATCCGGCTGATCCGCACGCTGATCCACGGCATCGACGTGCCGGGCTATGAATCGCTGCTGGTCGCCGTGCTGTTCCTGGGGCGGCATTCACCTGATCACGCTGGGCATCATCGGCGATTATCTCGGGCGCGTCTTCGCCGAGGTGAAGGGACGGCCGCTGTTCATCGTCCGCTCCGCTCACGGCTTCGGTGCGGTGGACGGCGGGGGGGGCATGAGTT
>NZ_BADK01000756.1 GCF_000333595.1 Azospirillum sp. B506 | reverse complement strand
TGCGACGCAAGCTGGACGGCGCCTCGGTGTTCATCCGCACCGTCCATGGTGTCGGCTATGTCGGTGAAAAGCAAAATGCCGACTGAGGGGCGGGCCGCTGCCGGAGGCTCGCTCCGCCGTCGCCTGTTGAGCCGCATGTTCGTGGTTCTCGGCGTCGTAACCCTCATTCTGTTCCTGTTCGTCCGCTCCTATGCGCGGGAGGCGGCGGACAGCGCCTATGACCAGCTTCTGTCGGCGTCCGCCCTGTCCATCGCCGACGCCGTGCGGGTGGAGAACGGCGCCATCACGGTGGATCTGCCCTATTCCTCGCTCGGCGTGCTGGGGACGGCGCGGCATGACCGGGTCTTCTACAAGGTGATGGCACCCGGCGGCCTGCTCGTCACCGGCTACCAGGATCTGCCCGGCGCCACCGTGCATGACGACACGCCGGTGTTCCTGAACGCCGTCTACAGCGATGCCCCGGTGCGGATCGCCGTGACCGGGCGTTTCATCAGCGGGGTTGCGCGGTCCGGATGGGTGACCGTGGTGGTGGCCCAAACCCGCGAGGCCCGCGACCTGCTGGCTTCCCGGCTGGTCGCCAACTCCTTCGCGCCCATCGCCTTCGCCGTGGTGGTCGGTGCTTTCCTGCTCTGGCTCGGAGTCCGTCAGGCGTTGGCGCCCTTGAGCTTTCTGGAGGCGCTGATCCGGGCGCGGCGCCCACAGGACTTCACCCCGATCGACACCCCGGTGCCGAGCGAGGTCGGCCAGCTGCTGGCCGCCATCAACCAGCTGGTGGTCCGCTTCAAGGCCAACCTGGATGCCACCCAGTCCTTCCTGGCCGACGCGGCGCACCAGATCCGCACCCCCCTGGCGGCATTGCGCTCGCAGGCCGAGCTGGCGCAGCGCGAGGCCGATGTCGAGCGTCTGCGCAACCGGGTCGAACGCATCCACCGCAACGCCGTCGAGGCGAGCGAATTGACCACGCAGCTGCTGAACCACGCGACCGTCGTCCATCGCGCGGAATCCGTGCAGCCACAGGTGGTGGACCTCGACGCGCTGCTCCGGCAGATCGTGCAGCAGGTGGCCGGCCGGCCCGACACCCCCCACATCGCCCTGACCCGCGAGCAGGCCGAGGGGGATGCGCTGCTGCATGGCGATCCCGTGACCCTGCGGGAAGCCTTGTCCAATCTGCTGGACAACGCCGTCAAATATGGCGGTGCCAGCCCCATCGACGTGCATGTCCGTCCGGGAACCGCCGATTATGGCCCGCTGGTGGAAATCGCCGACCGTGGTCCCGGCATACCGGATGGGGAGAAATCCAAGGTGTTCGAGCGCTTCAGCCGTGGGCGGCAGTCCAAGGGGATTGCCGGCAGCGGTCTCGGCCTCTCGATTGCGGCCGCGGTGGCGGAAGCCCATCATGCGGCGCTCTGCCTGATCGACCGTCCCGGCGGCGGTCTGATCGTCCGACTGGAATTCCCAGCTCCCGACCGTCCCGGAGACGGCGGGGGCGGCGCCGTTCCGAGAGGGAAACGATTGCTCCCGCTCATAACGCTCCTGACGCTGCCAGCCCTTGCGCTTGCGGTCGTCAGGCCGGCCCTGGCCCTGGAGCCCGTCCTCTATCCGGCACCGATGGCAGGCACAGAGCGGCTGCGCATCGATGCCGCCACCGACCGGCCGGCAATAGAGGCACTCATCCGCGATTTCCAGCAGGCGAACCCGACGGTCACCATCGAGTACCGGGAAATGAACACCGCGGAGCTGTATGAGTCCGTCGTCAAGCGGGCGACCGGCGATGTGCCGGATCTGGTGATCAGCTCCGCCTCCGGCTTGCAGGTGAAGCTGGTGAATGACGGGCATGCACGCCGCTACAGCTCCCCGGCGACGGAGGCTCTTCCCGATTGGGCGCGGGGCGCAGTCCGCCTCGATC
>NZ_BADK01000757.1 GCF_000333595.1 Azospirillum sp. B506 | reverse complement strand
GCCGTGACGCTCTACAAACCGTCAATCCTGTTCGTGAACCGGGTGTTCCCACCGGACCGTGGGGCGACCGGCCGTTGCTTGTCGAACATGGCTTGTGGATTTTCGGATGCTGGCTGGCGGGTAACCGTGCTGGCGGACGGGCCGCAGTGCGCAGGCGAGGCGCGTGTATGCGGCTTGCCGGCCGCCATCACCCTTGTCCGTACCGGCGGCACAGTGGCGGCCGGCGGCCGGCCCGAAGCCCGGGCCTATCTCGATTCGCTCTGCCGGCTGACCGGCCGGGCTCTGCGCCTGCCCCGTCACGATCTTGTCGTGACGATGACCGATCCGCCCATGCTGGCCCTGGCCGGCCCTGTTCTCGCCGCGCGGCATGGCGCGGCCTCGTTGCACTGGTGTCAGGATCTCTATCCTGACCTGTTGCCCGTTCTGGGAGTGCGGATGCCGGCCATGCTTCGCCGGATCGCCGGAGATGGCGTGGTGCGGGCATTGCGGCGGCATGACGGGGTCATCGCCATCGGGCACTGCATGCGTGATCGGATCGTCGCGGCCGGCGTGTCGGCAGACCGGGTGTCGGTCTTGCCGAACTGGCCCGATCCGGCAATCCGTCCGGTGCCAAAGCAGGCCAACGGCTTTCGCCGGTCGCTTGGGCTGGAGGAGGTCGCTGGCCGCTTCCTGGTCGCTTACTGCGGAACGCTCGGACTTGCCCACCCGATGGACGGGGTTCTCGACGCCGCCGCCAAGCTGCAGGACAGCGACCCTGCGCTGCTTTTTCTGCTGGTCGGCGAGGGGAGGGGCTTTGCCGCGATTGAGGAGGCCGCGCACCGTTCGGGGCTGCGCAACCTGCGGCGGCTGCCCTGGCAGCGCCCGACCGGTTGGCTGAATGCCTGTCGGCCGCCGACTGCATCTGGTGGCCATGGCTCCGGCTGCGGAAGGGATGCTGGTGCCGAGCAAACTGACAGGGGTGCAGGCGGCCGGCCGTCCCTGTCTGTTTCTGGGGCCGGCGGGAAGCGAGGCTGCGGCACTGGTGAAGGGCTGCGGTCTGGTGATCGACCCGATGGATGGCGCGGCCATCGCCGACGCGGTGCGCGCCTATGCCGCCGATCCCGCCCGTTGTGCGGCGGAAGGGCAGCGCGCGGCGGACAGGGCCGCCGCCTGGACCGTCGATCGTGCGGTGTCGGCCTTCACCGGATTGGCTGGACGTCTGGTGGCCGGCCGCCGCGCTGCCCTTCCGCTGTTGGGAAGGCTGCAGCCCCATGCCTGATGGTGTCGTCTCCCCTTCGTTGAAACAGTCGCCCCCTCGGGCCATGACCCTGCTTCTGCCTTCCGCGGCTGGAGAGGGGGATCTGCGCGCCATCATCCGGACCCTGCGGACGGGGTGGCCCTGGCTGCTTGCCGGGGCGTTGGGCGGGCTGGCGCTGGCGGTGGCCGCCCTGTGGTTGGTGACGCCGGCCTACACCGCGGCCATGGTCATCGGGCCGACGGCGCGGGTCGGATCCGCTGCGATGGGCGCCCGGGTGCCGACGGTGAGCGGCCGCGAGTCCGCCGGCGTTGCCGAACCTGGGGCAGGCGACGAATCGCTGTCCGACTTCGCCCGTTATCTCGAACTGTTCGGGTCGGGGCCGGTGGCCGATCGTCTGGCAGCCGATCCCCGCATCCTGCACGCCCTGTTCCCGGAGCGCTGGGATGAGCAGTCCGGGCGCTGGCGACCGCCGTCCGGATTGTTGCCCACGGTGAAGCGGATGCTGTTGGCGATGGTCGGGCGGCAAGATTGGGTCGAACCGGACGGCGACCGCGTCGCCCGCGCCCTGAGGGACCGGTTGGTGATCGACATGTTGCGGTCGGGACCGATGCGGCGCGTCACCTTCCGCCATGCCGACAGGGGGGCCGCGGTGGCGATGCTCGGCCGGATTGCCGCCGTGACCGACGCCCATTTGCGGGAGGAGGCTGCCCGGCGCAGTGCCGCCCAGATCGCCCACATCAGGCTTCGCCTGGGAGCGGTCACCGTGGCGGAACACCGGCAGGCATTGAGTGATCTCCTGTTGGATCAGGAACGGGTGGCGATGATGATCGGCGTCGACCTGCCCTTCGCCGCCGACACGATCCAGCCGCCGACCGCTGCCGCCCTTCCGGACTGGCCGAACCCGGCGGTGGTGGTTCCGTTGACCGGTCTGGTCGGTCTGGTCGCCGCCGCCTTCGGCCTGTCGCTGCAGTCCGCCTTGAGGGGGCTGAGGGCAGGCGAGGAGGCTGCGCAATGACACCCATTCCGGTCTCTGTGGTGGTGATGACCCGCAACGAGGCGATCAACCTTCCACGTTGCCTGTCGTCGCTCGACCGCTTCGCCCAATGTTTCGTTGTGGATAGCGGTAGCGACGACGGGACGCCGGACATCGCGCGGTGCCACGGCGCCCGGCTGGTGCCCTTCCAATGGAACGGACGCTACCCGAAGAAAAAGCAATGGTGCCTGGACTCTCTCCCCTTCGATCACGACTGGGTTCTGTTCGTCGATGCGGATGAGCGGCCGACTGCCGAATTGGTGGAGGAGATTGCCCGGCTGATGGTGAAAGCCGCAAATGAACCGTGTCATGCCGCCTACTGGATCGACGGCCGCCCGGTGATACGTGGCCAACGGCTGCGTTTCGGCTGCTGGAACCGCAAACTTGCCCTGGTCGACCGTCGGTACGTGCGCTTTCCCGAACCGGCCGATCTGGATATCGCCTCCATGTGGGAGGTGGAAGGCCACTACCAACCGCGGGTCCATGGCACGACAGGCCGCCTCCGCCATCCGATGGACCATGAGGATGCCAAGCCGCCCTCGGCCTGGTTCGACCGTCACAACCACTATTCCGATTGGGAAGCGGCTTTGCGCGCCGACGGCCGGATGGAGCGGTTGATCGACGGCGAACCGGAGGGCGACTCCGGTCTCCGTCGGTGCAGACTCATCGGACGCCGGGCACAGAAGCGGCTGTTTCAGCGCCTGCCGGGCCGGCCGCTTTGGGCCTTCCTGCATGCTTACATTCTGCGCCTCGGCGCTCTTGACGGCATCGCAGGGCTCGACCACGCGCTGGGGCGGGCCTTCTACTATTGGCAGGTCGGGCTGAAGATGCGGTCGGCAGCATCGACACCGGCACCGGCTGCAGCAGCCCAAGTGCCGTCGGCACGCACCGTTCCGGACTTTTTCCCAACCTGTCTTCCCGGGGGCGAACCCTATTCTTCGAGCATTGCGATCTTGTCGCCGCCGAGTGCCTTCAACAGGTCGAATGTGCGCTTGCGTACGCCGGGATCCTCGATCCGGTAATAGGCCCGAACCAGCTCCAGCGTCTCGCGCCGCGCCATCGATTCGAATTCGTCTGTTTCGCTCATCGTCTCGTCCGGAGCTTCGGTGGCAATCTGATCGGGCGACGGCATATCGTCGAAGAAGTAGCTGACCGGCACACCAAGAACCTGCGAGAGGTTGTAGAGACGGCTGGCGCTGATGCGGTTCGAGCCGCGTTCGTATTTCTGGAGCTGCTGGAAGGTGATCCCGACGGCCTCGCCCAGCTTCTCCTGGCTGAGACCAAGCAGGGTCCGGCGAAGCCGCAAACGGGCTCCGACATGAATGTCGATGGGGTTCGGACCTTCGCCGCGGCGCGACAGGGTGTGGGCGGGGGCGAGTTTGGTCTTGGTCGCGCTCATAAGTCGTACCTCGAAGGAAAAGCCGGAGGGAAGGCGCCGCGAGAATGCTTAGTTCAGAAAGTAAATTCTATGCAACCATTTGTGCGTATCAACGGTCTGTTTGGGTGGAAGTGGGAAAGCGAATGCGAAAGACATTAAGTTTCCGGGCATCGGAAACGTAATTTCGCGTAAAGTGTGGGAAAGCGGAGCCGCACTGCCAGCGCGACTCGCTGAGCTGTGGCGATTGCTGCCGCATGAGCCGCTCCATGGCCGAGGTGATGTCGACGAATCGCCGTCTGCTGGGATCGCCCGGCCGCGGCGTCGCGTTGTGACAGGCCACCCGGCGCAAACACACAGACCGGCCAGCGCAGCCGTACCGCCCGCCCGCGGTCCAGCACGGAAAGCGTGAAGGCATAGTCGGCCGCGATTGTATAGGCGGGGTCGAAGTGCAGCCCTGTCAGGCTGGCTATGCGGTAGATCATGGCCTGA
>NZ_BADK01000758.1 GCF_000333595.1 Azospirillum sp. B506 | reverse complement strand
ATTTCCTGTTCGTGCTGCCGCCGCTGGCTGTGCTGGGCGGCATCGGGCTGGACCGGCTGGTCGGCTGGGCCGGCGTCTGGAGGCTGGGTGTGTCGCAGCGGACCGGGCGCGGTTTGTCGGCCGCTGCGCCGGCCGGTCTTGCGCTGGCCCTGATTCTGGGGCGCGAGGCGGTGGTGCTGGCGTCCCTGCACCCCGACGAATATGTCTATTTCAATGAGCTTGTCGGCGGAGTCGCCGGCGCTGTGCGCAATTACGATGTCGATTATTGGGTCAACAGCCTGCCTGAAGCGGTGGGGGAGTTGTCGCAGGTGATCGCCGCGGAGGAGGCGCACACCCATCATCACCGCACTTACAGCGTTGCCGTCTGCGCCGAACCTCTGGCCTTCGAGAAGCTGGCGCCGGCCAACCTGCATTGGGTCACCGACTGGACCCGCGCCGACTTCTTCATCGCCCCGACGCAGGAGGACTGCGACACGCTGATGGCCGGGCCGACGGTGGCGGAGGTCGAGCGCGACGGCGCCCTGCTGGCGGTGGTGAAGGATCTGCGCAAGCCGCAGGACCCGGCCGAAATGGTCGAAGTCGCCCGCCTGCGCACCGGCCGCCAGCAGCGCCACTGGTGGTGAGCGGCCCTCAGCCCCGCGGCAGGAGGCGGGTACGGTCCAGCAAGGCGTCGAAACCGGCCGCGCTGCGGATGCTGCTTGCGGGAAGCCCCGGCCGTCGGTCGCCGCTCAGAGCCAGTGCCGCCCTGGTCTCCGACTCTGTCCAGCGGTGGCACCCCAACACAGCGCAGGTGTTTTAATGGACGTTCAATCAAAAAAAGAGGGTGAGTGCATCTTTGAAAATCCCTTGGGACACAGTTCCAAATGAAAAGCTGAGAGTAGCGTGACATATTGCGTGATTTTTTGTTTGCGTCACTTTCATGACGGACGAAATCTGGCTATGGTCGCCGCTGCCGGCTTTGACTTGACCCTGTGGTGCCTGCCGGAACTGGAATCGAACTGGGGGAGACAGAGATCATGGACACCGAATCCATCCGCGCCGCCTATCGCCGCTATGCCGGATTCTACGACCGGGTGTTCGGGGTGCTTCTGGCCTCCGGCCGGCATGCGGCGGTGGAGTGGCTGAACCGTCGCGGCGGCCTGCGCATTCTGGAGGTCGGCGTCGGAACCGGTCTGTCGTTGTCCGACTACCGCAAGGACAACCGCGTCGTCGGCATCGACCTGTCCACCGACATGCTGAAGGTGGCGCAGGACCGGGTCGAGCGTGAGAAGCTCGACCATGTCGAAGGCTTGCTGGAGATGGATGCCGGCAAGCTGGCCTTCGCCGACGGCAGCTTCGACGTGGTGGTCGCCATGTATGTGATGACCGTCGTCCCCGACCCCCAGGGCACGATGGCGGAGCTGGAGCGCGTCTGCAAACCCGGTGGCGACATCGTCATCGTCAACCACTTCGCGGCACCCGGACGCGGCGTCCGCCGTGCGGTGGAAGGCTGGCTGTCGCCGCTGTCGAAGAAGCTCGGCTGGCGGCCGGATTTCACGCTCGATGCGATGATGACCGGGTCGCGGCTGGCCGTGGAGAGCATCCGCACATTGCCGCCCTTCGGCCTGTTCAGCCTGCTGCATTGCCGGCGGGGGTAGGTCCATCCCGCGTGACCGCACGCGCATTCCCCTGCTAGTCTCTTGTGTCATCACAGACGAACACGGGAGCGGGACCATGGCCGGACAGAGCGGCGATCTGGCGGGGAAGCGGATTCTGGTGCCGGAAAGCCGGGACCTCGATCTGTTCGCCGGCATGATGGAGCAGCATGGGGCCGAGACGATCCGCTGCCCGATGGTGAAAATCCTCGACCTCGACGATCCGGCACCGGCAAGGGCCTGGCTGGACCGGCTGCTGGCCGAGGGGTTCGGCGACATCGTCCTGCTGACCGGCGAGGGGCTGCGGCGGCTGATGACCGTCGCCCGCGCCATGGAGCGAGAGGCGGACGTGATCGCTGCCATCGGCCGGGCGCGCGTGTTCGTGCGCGGCCCGAAGCCGGTGAAGGCGCTGCGCGAGATCGGCTGCACCCCCTATAAATCGGCCCCCGCCCCGACCACCGACGGTGTCATCGCCATGTTGGGCGATGAGGATTTGAGCGGCCGCCGCGTCGGTATCCAGCTCTACCCCGACAATCCGAACGAACCGTTGCTGGAGGCCGTCCGGGCGCGAGGCGGCGAACCGGTGGCGGTGACCCCCTACCGCTATGCCAACGACTCGGAAACCGGCGCGGTCCAGAAGGCAATCCGCGACATGGCGGATGGGCGGATCGACTTCGTCGCCTTCACCGCCTCGCCCCAGGTGCGCCGCCTGCACGAGGTGGCGGACGCCTGCGGCCTTGGCGATGCCTTCCGCCAGGGCTTCGCCAGGACACGCATCGCCGCCGTTGGACCGGTGGTGGCCGAGGCGGTTGAAGCGGCCGGGGGCACCGTCGCGGTTTCTCCGGAATCGACCTTCCACATGAAGCCGCTGGTCAATGCCATCCGCCGGCTGCTGGCGGAGGGGGAGGGGCGGATTTCCTCATGATGCGCCGGGCGGCGCCGACCATACGGATGGCGCCCACCTGGACATGTGCGGAAACAGGGCCTGTGGCCGGCTGCCTTCAGTGTCCGATGTCGATGCGGAAGAGTTCCAGGTCCAGCAGTTCCATCGATATCCGGGGACGTCCGCCGGACTTGCGGGAGGCCAGCTTGCGGGCCAGGGGCTGGCTGAGCCAAGCGGCGCGGGCGCGGTCGAACAGGGCGGTACAGCGGTTGGACAATCTGGCATTCATGGCTGGTCAGGCTCTCTCGCAAGGGGATCAGGTCGGCGGCAAGCAGGGCTCCTGTGAGCAGTTGCAATAAGAATGTCCTGGCACTGTGACAGTTTCTATCGCCCGAAGGTCTAGTCGCTACGCCTTTGGGCAAGGGGCCAGCGCGGTTCTTCCTTTTTCTTCGACCAAAGTAGGAGGAGAGGAGGGCGCTACATCACCCCGCCGACCAGCCGCCGCAGGGCGTCGCGCGCGTCGCCATCCAGTACGGGGATGCCGTTGCGGGCTTCCAGCATATAGGCCCCCGGGTCGGAGAGGGTGCGCATGGCGAAGCCGGCGACCACCGGCGGTTCGCTGCTGAGCGGTTGCTGGTCGTAGACGGGGGTGAAGCTGCAGCCGGCGAGCAGCGCGCGGATCATCAGCGACTCGTCTGAACTGGCGCCGGCCGCCGGGCTGTTGATGCCGAACAGCAGCCGTTCCGCCTCCGTCTCGGTGACCATGCCGCGCTCCAGCAGGACGTCGACCATGGCCGAATTGGTCAATACCGCCGCCGCGCGGCCCTTCCAGCAGAAGCGGCCGTCGTCCCAGCCGACGTCCAGACTGCGAAAGATCATGTGCGGCTCGCTGCCGCCGGGAGCGCCGGCGACGATGTAGTTCACCCGCAAAAGCCCGTTCCAGGCGCCGGCCGGCGCGACGATGCAGGACAGCCCGCTCCGCGTCAGGCGCAGATAGGTGTCGTTGATGCCCGAAGGCTCGAAATCGAAAAGCATGGGGCCTTCACCTCGCGTCCGCCCGTCACCCTGCCGTCGGCCGGCCGGGTGTCCCCGCTGCGCAGCCTTGGTTCGCTCGAGTCAGGTGAGAGGCCTGCGGGCTTGCGCAAACTGTCCATGCGGGTGCCCCCCCTTTGCGCAGACAGACGAAAGGCGGTAGGCCGGTCCGCCGGCCACCGCCTTTCGTACCCCAATCCGCGTTGGGATGCTGGGCCGCGTTGGGGAAGTCGATCAGCCGGCGGTCAGTTCGCAGGCCCCAGGAAGACGCTGTCGTGGCTGGTCTTCTCGGCCGTCCCTGTGTCGGACAGCTGGAAGGCCAGCGGCAGCGATGCGGCGGTGACCGCCATGCGCGGCGCCGTGACGTAGACCCGGTAGGTGGCGACGCTGTCCGGAGCCGCCGAGATGGTGGCGGTGTGGGCGGCCGATTCGTCCTCCGCCTCGCCGATCACCTTGATATCGGCAGCGGGCAGGCCGGCGACGCTGAGGGTGTAGGAGCGGTTCTGCCGGGTCTTGTTGGCAACCTTGAAGGTGTAGGCGTTGCGGATCGACCCGTCCGACAGCGTCACGAACAGCGGGGCGCGGTCGCGCAGGACGGTGATGTTCAGGCTGGGGCGCAGCGCGAAGCTCCAGGCCATTGCCCCGCCGATGACCAGCATCAGCAGCGCGTAGACGATCACGCGCGGACGGACCAGACGCCATTGATAGGACTTGCCGGAGGCGCGGGTGTCCTGCGCGGCAAGGCTGTCGAAGGCGATCAGGCGGGTGGGCAGACCCTGCTGGATCATGATGCTGTCGCAGGCGTCGACGCAGAGACCGCAATTGATGCAGTCCGACTGTTCGCCGGTGCGGACGTCGATGCCCATCGGGCAGACCTGCACGCACTGGCCGCAATCGATGCAGTCGCCGAAGCCCTGGGCGCGGCGTTCGTCCCAGCTCTGCGACTTGCGCTTCGGTCCGCGGTTGTCGCCGCGGTCGGCCTGATACGTGACGACCAGCGAATGTTCGTCCAGCATGGCGGACTGGATGCGCGGCCACGGGCACATGTACATGCACATCTGCTCGCGCGTCCAGCCGGCCATCACATAGGTCATGCCGACGAAGATGGCGAAGAAGGACGTCGCCTCGTAGCTGGCCTGGAAGGTCAGCAGGTCATGCAGCAGGGACGGGGCGTCGGTGAAGTAGGCAAGAAAGCCGAAACCGGTGACGAGGCTGAGCGCCAGCCAGCCGGCGTGCTTGCCGATCTTGCGCAGGATCTTGTGCGTGGTCCAGGGCTGCTTTTCCATGCGGATCCGCTCCGCCCGGTCGCCCTCGAAAATGCGCTCGATCCAGACGAACAGGTCGGTCCACACCGTGTGCGGACAGGCGAAGCCGCACCAGACCCGGCCGGCCAGCGCCGTCGCCAGGAACAGCCCCAGAGCCGCCACGATCAGGATGCCGGTGAGGTAATAGATCTCCTGGGGCCAGATCTCGATCCAGAACAGGAAGAAGCGCGGGGCGGTCAGGTCGAACAGCACCGCCTGGGCCGGGGCGTCGGGACCGCGCTCCCACCGGATCCAGGGGGCGATGAAGAACAACGCCAGAAGAATCGAGAAGGTGACCGTCTTCACACGGCGATAGAGGCCCTTGACCGCCTTCGGGTGGATCGTCTTGTGGCTTTCGTACAGCGGGACCTTGGCTGGTTGGGCGGAGCCCTGCTGAACGATGCTTCCCTCTGGCATGTCGATGCGCCTGATTTCCGGTTCCACGTTGGCGCGGAGCATAGTCGACCGCCCGTGCGGCGTGTTTGACCTCTGTCAAACAACGTCGATATTCCGAAAAGCCCCTTCAGATCCGAGGCTTTTCACCGGTTCGAGGGATCCGCGTTTCGAGGTCCGTTAATACTGTGCCCGCGGGGTTCTCCACAAGCTGATTGTTTCTGGAGAATGGCGGAATTACTTTTAATAATGATGCTATACTATTTCATATGGCAGCAATCAGCATAACATATCTTCCCAGTTTTCCGATGGTCACCAGCAGCAGGAACAGGCGCAGGTCGACGCGCAGGATGCCGGCGACCAGTGTCAACGGATCGCCGATCACGGGCACCCAGGCCATCAGCAGCGACCAGATGCCGAAGCGGCGATACCATCCGGTGGCCCGCTCCACCAGCGGACGCGAAACCGGAAACCAGCGGCGGTCCTGGAAATGCATCAGGTAGCGGCCGAGCGCCCAGTTGATCGTCGAACCCGCTACATTTCCGACCGTTGCCGCCAGAATCAGCAACCCGTCGTTATAGTTGCCGGATGTATGGAGTCCGGCGAGCAGAAGTTCCGACTGGGCGGGAAAAATCGTCGCGGCGACCAGCGCCACCAGGAACAGGCTGCCATAGGCGGCCGCATCTGCCATTGTGCAAATCCTCATCGTTGACAACGGCTTGACCGTGGCCCATCCCAACAGGCGCAGGATTAGGCTTCAGTGTCCCGTGAAATCAAGAGGTCGGCTCACCGGGTTTGCCGGAGATCGTCATGAAATGGCGCTTGCCCGGCAACTGAAGAGCGACAAGAATGCGATGAATTGTTCGCGGCGCGTGTTGAAGTGCTGGATTATTCCCGTATTCACTCGTGCCGGCCGCGGAATTTGCCCGCGGTTTCTATGGAGGGTAGGCACGGGCATGGGGGAAACCGGGTTCGCCCGCTTTGACGCCGACGAACGTCTGGTGTGGGCCAATGCCGCCTTCGCGGACCGGTTCGCCGTGGCCGGCGATGCGACTTTGGGCGGGTTGCTGGGCAGTCTGCTGGGCAGTGCGGCGATGGCCGATCTGCGTCATGGCCGTCCGACCACGCGGGGGCTTCCCGACGGTGGCGCCGTGACCTTCGCGCTGGGTGCCGGCGGACCGGGCGCCGACGGGTCGGACGAATGGCTGCTGACGGCGGTCGATGCCGTTGCCTCGGGGGCGCCATCGGCGCACGAGCCCTGGGCGCAGATCGGCTCCGTGCTCGACTGCCTCAGCCAGGGCGTTATGGCTTTCGACCGCGAGTTGCGCCTGGTCGCCTGGAACCGGCGCGTGCTGGAACTGCTGTCCATCGACCCCGCTTTCCCGCGCTATGCCCAGCCCTATGAGACGGTGGTGCGCCACATCGCCGAACAGGGCGGCTATGGCGACGGCAATGTCGACGATCTGGTGGCGCAACGGCTGGATTATATCCGCAAGGCTTCCTGGCCCTTCTACAACGAGCGGGTGCGGCCTGACGGCGTCATCATCGAAACGGTGACCCTGTCGCTGCCCGAGGGCGGATTTGTCACCACCTACACCGACATCACCCGCCGCAAGCTGGCGGAGCGGGAGTTGGCCTCCAGCCGGGAATTGCTGGAACTGGCGATCCGGGCGGCCCGCGAAGGCATCTCGCAATGGGATCTGCCTGGAGGGGAGGTGTGGTTCTCCCCGCAATGGTGGGGCCTGCTGGGTTATTCCGAGGCGGAGATGGACAACAGCCGCCGCCGCTGGGAGGAACTGCTGCATCCCGAGGATCGCGACGCGGCGCTGGAGATGGTGGAGGAACTGGCAAGCGGGCGCCGGATGGAAAGCCGGCAGTTGCAGCGGTTCCAACACCGCTGCGGACAGACCGTCTTCCTCGAAACCCGTGTGCTTGCCGTGGCGGGCGGCGACGGACGGATTTTCCGCATCGTCGGATCCCACACCGACGTCACCGAAAGCGTCCACGCGGCCGAAGCCGTGCGTGCCGCCAAGGAGGAGGCCGAACGCGCCCTGCAGGATTTGAAGGATGCGCAGGTCCAACTGATCCAGGCGGAGAAGATGGCGGCCCTGGGCGCATTGGTGGCCGGCGTGACCCATGAAATCAACACGCCGGTCGGCATCGCCCTGACCGGCGCCTCGCTGTTGGCGGAAAAAACCCGTGCCCTGCGCCACCTGTTCGAGGCCGGCACCCTGCGGCGAGGCGACTTCGCCGACTACATCGACATCGCCGACGAGGCGACACAGCTGATGCTGCTCAATGTCGAGCGCGCCACCCGCCTGATCCAGAGCTTCAAGCAGATCGCCGTCGATCAGGCCAGCGAGGAGCGCCGCGTCTTCGAGGTGAACCACTACATCCACGAAGTCCTGCGCAGTCTGGGCATGCGGATCCGCCGCAGCGGGCATTCGGTTGTGGTGGACTGTCCGGAGGATCTGACGCTCGACAGCTATCCCGGCGTCTTCAGCCAGATCCTGACCAACTTCGTCATCAATTCCCTGTTGCACGCCTATGATCCCGGCGTGCGGGGGCGGCTGACAGTAACGGTGAGGGTGGTTGGAGGAGAGGTCGAACTGGTCTATGCCGACGATGGACGCGGCATATCGGCCGACCTGCATGGCAAGGTGTTCGAACCCTTCTTCACCACCAGCCGGGACCGTGGCGGCAGCGGGCTGGGATTGAACATCGTCTATACGCTGGTCACGCGGACCCTGCGCGGCCGGCTGCTGCTGGACAGTGCGCCGGGGGCTGGAACGGCCTTCACGCTGCGCTTCCCGCGCGTGACGCCGGCCGAGCCGCTGCCACTGTAGGGTGGAGGGAGGACTTCAAGGAATTTGTGCGTTCTGCAACGGTCGGCCGACACGAAGCATTTGAATTGCAGTGCCGCCCCGCCATCAGGAGAGCCGGTCCGCAATCCGGATGCTCTCGACTGTGGTGCGATGGTGGAAGGGGCTGGATTCGAACCAGCGTACGCTAACGCGGGCAGATTTACAGTCTGCTGCCTTTAACCACTCGGCCACCCTTCCATCGGGGCGCAGAGGATTAGCCTTTCGATCGGGGGGCCGTCAAGCCCCTTTTGCACCGAAAACCCGAGCGGAGGCGTGGCAACAAAAAACCTCCGCCCCACCAGGGGACGGAGGTTTTTCAAAGGGGCTTTTTCAAACCCGCTTTTTCAAAGATCCACTCAGTTCGGACGGCGTGAGGCGCGGTGCGCGGGGATCGGGATCGGGCGGATCGCCTGTTCCTCGCGACGGCTGGCCGACATGTCGATCTCCACGCGGGCCAGGGCCTTGCGCAGTTCGTGCACGGTGTCGGACAGGGCCTGGATCGTCGCCTCGCTCGGTTGCTGACGCCAGCCGCGATAAGCGGAGATGCAGGCCTTGGCGGTGTCGCGCAGGCGGCCTTCCACCGCATCCACCGGCGGGGTCGGCTGGCCGGGAGAGCGCGGGGCCTCCGGTGCCGCGGACGCCGGGGCAGCGGCGGGAGCCGGTGCGGGAGCCGGCGCCGGCGCAGGGTCCGGCCGGTTCAGGCGCAGCGTTTCCGTCGGGGCCGGCGCCGGCGCGGCGGCGGGAGCCTCGGCGGAAGCCTGTTCGGCCGTCGGTTCCGTCCGTGCGGCACGGGTGAGCGTGGTCCGGCCGGTGCGGCCGGCGGCGCGGCGCGGTTCGGCAGGGGCTTCCGGCTCCACGGCGGGAACGGCGACCGGGGTTTCGGCCGTCGCCTCGGCAGCCGCCGGAGCGGGCGCCTCGTCGGCGGGCTCCGGTTCTGCGGAAGCGGCGGCGTCGATGGCCTGCGTATCGTTCTGCGTCACGTCAGCGGAAGCGCCATCCATCTGGCCGGCATCGCCCTGGCCGCTTGCGGCCTCCGCCTTCTTGATGATGTAGGAGATGGCGCTGGGGGTGCACTCGAACTCGCGGGCGATGGCCGAAAGGGTTGCGCCGCTGCGGTAACGTTCAAGAATTTGGGGCCACGCCGACTGCGGAATGCGCCCACGCTTCTTGGGAGACTCCGGTTCGCTCCCGGTTTCTGCGTTCATTATATCGCTCGGTTGCCAAAGTGAATTTTCAGTCATTCGTCAGCATGTCCACCCGGACCGCACGCTTCCGACGCGGGACCACGCGGGCGCGTGCGTCAGCAGCATCGAGGCTTCACGCTGGCGGGCGATGTTTTCGGTACGGATGACTATCGGAAACTCTTCTCAAAAATGCCAGCATAACTTTGCGTGGAATCGTGATTTTGTATCAGGTGTCCCCACCGGACACGATGATTGGTGGCGACCTGCACTTTTAAAAACCGGAGTCGACAGCAAACCTCCGGTGGCGCAGACGCATGGCCGGCATCCGCAGGTCGCCATGCTTTTGAAAAGTGCGATGGACCCCGGACGGGGGGTTCCGTGTTTTGAGCTTAAGGAAACAGCCCCGGCCGGGGCCGCAACCCCTTTGTTCCCGCCCAACCGTTTTCGCGGAGACCGTCCATGCCGCATGCGTCCGTGCCGCGTTCGTACCCGATCTTCCGGCGTTTTTCGGCCGTGGCGCTGCGTGCGCTGCTGTCCGGCGCGGTGCTTCTGCCGGTTCCGGCCATGATTCCACCCGGGGCGCCGGCCGCCGCGCAGGACGCCTCTGCGGCGGTAGCCTCACCGGGAGCGAGCAGAACCTACTCGCCGCCCTCCTTCCGCGACCTTGCCCGGACGCAGATCGACACGGTGGTCAACATCTCCAGCACCCAGGATCCCCAGCCCTCGGCCGGTGGTGGCCGCCTGCCGGAGGGGATGGACATTCCGCCCGGCTCCCCGCTGGAGGAGTTCTTCCGTGAATTCCGCAACCGGCAACGAGGCGGCCAGGGCGGCCCGGGAGGCCCAGGCGATGGCTCCCAGGAAAGCGGCCCGAACGGCGGTCCGCCGGGCGCCGGTCCGCAGGGAGGCGGTGCTCAGGGAGGCGGTGCTCAGGGACTGCCCAGCATGGCGCTGGGCTCCGGCTTCATCATCGATCCGTCGGGCCTGATCGTCACCAACAACCATGTGGTTTCGGACGCGGCCGAGATCGCCGTCACCCTGCATGACGGCACCAGGCTGCCGGCCAAGCTGGTGGGTTCCGATACGCCGACCGACCTCGCCCTGCTGAAGGTGGAGAGCCCAAAGCCGTTGACCGCCGCCCATTGGGGTGACAGCGAAACGGTGGAGGTCGGCGACTGGGTGGTCGCCATCGGCAACCCCTTCGGCCTCGGCGGCTCGGTGACCGCCGGCATCCTGTCTGCCCGCGCCCGCGACATCCAGCAGGGTCCCTACGACGAGTATCTGCAGACCGACGCCGCCATCAACCGCGGCAACTCCGGTGGTCCGCTCTATGACGCCAGCGGTGGGGTGATCGGCATCAACACCGCCATCTATTCGCCGACCGGCGGGTCGGTCGGCATCGGCTTCGCCATTCCGTCCTCGCTGGCCAAACCGATCATCGACCAGTTGAAGGACGGCGGAAAGGTCCGGCGCGGCTGGCTGGGCGTCCAGGTCCAGCGGGTGACGCCGGACATCGCCGAGAGCCTGGGCGTGGAGGGCACCGGCGGCGCGCTGGTCACCAGCGTTTCGCCCGACAGCCCTGCGGCTTTGGCCGGTCTGCGCCAGGGCGACGTCATCACCGCCTTCAACGGCGACGCGCTGGAGCAGATGCGCCAGCTTCCCCGCCTTGTCGCCTCGACCGAGATCGGCCGCACCGTGCCGATGACCCTGCGGCGCGGCGGCAAGGACCAGTCGATCGAGGTCACCGTCGGCGAACTGCGCGACGAGCCGCAGCAACTGGCGATGTCCGGATCGAGCGGCGCCCCCCGCTCCGCCCAGCCGGAGGAGGGCAAGTCGGCGTTGGGCCTCAAGCTGTCGCCGTTGACCCCTGGCCTGCGGGAGACCTTCTCCATCGGCGAGGATGTCGACGGGCTGGTGGTGACGGAGGTCGACCGCGACAGCCCGGCGTCGCAGCGCGGACTCGACCTCGGCGACGTCATCGTGGAGGCCGGGCAGGAGCCGGTGGCGACCCCTGCCGACCTGGAAAGCCGCATCGCCAAGGCGAAGGAGCAGGGGCGCAAGACCCTGCTGATGCTGGTCAGCCGTGCCGGCGATCTGCGCTATGTCCCGCTTCCGCTGGAAGGCGGGAAGGAGGGCGGCCGGAAGGGGTGATTCGGCCGTCTTGAAATCGGATGAGACGGACGCGGAGATCTGCCCCGCTTCCGTCTCATCCTTTTCCTCTACCGTTCGCCGCGCCGCGAGAGTAATTTGCCGCCCGTTTGGCGAATGGGATGGCAAGCCGTGAGCATTTATCCGGAGAACGGCCAGCCGGTGCGGCTGTCGGTCGTTGTCCCCGTTTTCAACGAGGCCGAGAATGTCTTGCCGCTGCTCGAAGAGATCGAGCGGGCGCTGGCTCCGGTCGGCGGTTTCGAGGTCATCTTCGTCGACGACCAGTCGGACGACGATACCCAGGCGCGCCTTGCCCCGGCGGTCGAGGCCGGCCGGCTCCGCGTGCTGCGCCATGTCCACCGCTCCGGCCAGAGCGCGGCGGTGCGCAGCGGCGTCAAGGCGGCGCGCGGCGAGTTCGTGGTGACGCTCGACGGCGACGGCCAGAACGACCCGGCCGACATCCCGGCGCTGTTCGCCCTGGTCTCGACGGGAGAAGCGGGTGCCCCGGTTCTGGTCGGCGGCCTGCGGAAGAAGCGGCAGGACACCCTGTCCAAGCGCTGGGCCTCCAAGTTCGCCAATGCGGTGCGTCAGTCCTTCCTGCAGGACGGCTGCACCGACAGCGGCTGCGGCCTGAAGCTGTTCCGCCGCGATGCCTTCCTCGATCTGCCCTTCTTCGGGGCGATGCACCGCTTCCTGCCGGCGCTGTTCCGCGCCCATGGCCACCCGGTGGCCTATGTGCCGGTGAACCATCGGCCGCGTGAACGCGGCGTGTCAAAATACAACAACTGGCGGCGCGGGCTGATCGGCGTGGTCGATCTGCTGGGCGTTTACTGGCTGAAGCGGCGGACGAAGCTGTCCGCGGTTTCCGAACGCCTCTGACGTCTTTTAAAGCCGGTCGACCTTTGATCGACCCATTCGGGACAGGATTTTACGATGCTTGAGCGCGCCGCCGCGTGGTTCCAGGGGCAGAGCACCACCGACCTGATCTGGGTCGGCATCGGTTTCTTCGCCCAGATCATGTTCACCATGCGCTTCCTCGTGCAGTGGATCGCCAGCGAAAAGGCGCGCCGCAGCGTGGTGCCGGAGATGTTCTGGTACTTCTCGCTGGGCGGCGGCGTCCTGCTGTTCGCCTACGCCTTCTACCGCTTCGACCCGGTGTTCATGCTGGGGCAGGGCATGGGTCTGGTGATCTACGCCCGCAACGTCTATTTCGTCTGGTCGCACAAGAAGTCGCAGGCGGCCGGCGACGCGGTGCCGAGCAAGCCGTGACCGCAGCGCCCTCGTCCCCGCCGCAAAGCCGCCTGCCGATCTGGGCCTATGCGCTGCTGGCGCTGATCGCCGCGGCGCTGTTCCTGCCGGGCTTCACGATCCTGCCGCCCTTCGACCGGGACGAATCGCGCTTCGCCCAGGCATCGTCGCAGATGCTGGACAGCGGCAACTATGTCGACATCCGCTTCCAGGACGAGACGCGCTACAAGAAGCCGGTCGGCATCTATTGGCTGCAGAGCGTCGCGACCGCCGCCGCCGATGCGGTGCGCGGCATCCCGGTCGGCGCCGACAAGGTTATCTGGACCTACCGCATCCCCTCCGTTCTGGGCGCCATCCTTGCCGTTCTCGCCGGCGCCTGGACGGCCGCCCGTCTGTTCGGCGGTTCCGCCGGTTTCATCGCCGGGCTGATGATGGCCTCCTGCGTCGTGCTGGGGGTCGAGGCGCGGATGGCCAAGACCGACGCCGTGCTGCTCGCCACCGTGGTGATCGGGCAGGCGGTGCTCGCCCACCTCTATCTCCGACGTTGCGAGCCGGCGCCCGTCGGGCGGGCCGCCTGGGCTGCTCCGCTGGTCTTCTGGATCGCCGCCGGCATCGGCGTGCTGGTCAAGGGACCGATGGTCCTGCTGGTGTCCGGCAGCACCGCGCTGGTGCTGGCGCTGTGGGACCGCGAGGCTGGATGGCTGAAGCGGCTGAAGCCCCTGGCGGGCCTCGGCATCGTAGTCGCCATCGCCGCACCCTGGCTGATCGCCATCGCCATCAAGAGCAAGGGCGCCTTCTTCGCCGAATCCGTCGGCCACGACATGCTGGGCAAGGTGTCGGGCGGGCAGGAGGGCAAGGGGCTGCCGCCCGGCTATTATCTCGGCACCTTCTGGGTGACCTTCGCTCCCTGGTCGCTGCTGGCCCTGCTGGCGGTTCCCTGGGTGTGGGCGCGGCGACGGCTGGACGCCGTGCGCTTCTGCATCGCCTGGATCGTCCCGAGCTGGCTGGTGTTCGAGGCGGTGCCCACCAAGCTGCTCCACTACACCCTGCCGGTCTTCCCGGCCATCGCCGCCCTCGCCGCCGCCGCCCTGATCGACGGCTTCGACCGCAGCCGGGAACGGCCGCGCCGCTGGCTGGTGGCCGCCGCAGTGGCGCTGGGCGCGATCGGCTTCGGTGCCCTGGTTCTGGCGGTGGCGGTGATCCCCTGGCTGGTCGACCGCCGGATCGACCCGGTCGGGGTGGCGCTGGTGCCGGCGGTGGGCGGCCTCTTTGCGCTGTCCCTGCGCTCGCTGCTGCGGGGCGGGCGGCGGACGGGGCTTGCCGCCGGCGTCGGCGCCGCGGCGCTGCTCTATGCCGGGACCTATGGCGTGGTGCTGCCGAACATCGACGGTGTGTGGGTCAGCCGGCAGGCGGCCCGCGCGGTGGCCCAGGTCCGCCCCTGTCCCGACAGCGTGGTTGCCGCGGCCGGCTATTCGGAGCCGAGCCTGGTCTTCCTGCTCGGCACCCCGACCAAGCTGGTCCATGGGGCGGGTGCCGCCGCTCATCTGACCGCCGACCGCGCCTGCGCTCTCGCCCTGGTCGAGGACCGGGAGGCGCCGGCTTTCCTCGACAGTCTGGGCACCGCCGCGCCGTTGCCGCTGGCCGAATTGTCGGGCTTCAACTACAACACCGGCAAGCGTCTGCACCTGACGCTTTACCGCCTGCCGGCTTCCTGACCGGATAGTCCCGGCGCCGTATCGTAAGGCGGGGCCTATGCCCCGCTTGCGCATGCGACTGCCGGGTTGGGTAACGCGCCTCCGCATTGGACGGCGCAGGATCTTTGCGCTCGACTGCCCCTTCCGATCCGTTGTTCCGGACGAAAGGTGCCTGTTCGATGACCCGTGTTGCCGTCCCTGCCAAGATCGCCGTCTCCGCGTTCGCCGCCGCACTGGCGGCGATGCTGCTGCCGCTGCCGGCCCATGCCCAGAAGCAGGAATACGCGCCCTGGGTGTACGACCAGATGGTTCCGACCGGTCCGCTTCTGCGCAACCTGGATCAGGCCCAGCCGCTGCCCGGCCCGGCGCCGTCCCATTGGGGGGCGACGAAGGCCGGACCGGACCGTGCGGGGATGGCGCGCTACGGCACCGACGTGAAGCGGATGGACCGGCATTACTCCACCACCCATTCGCTGACGCCGCCGCCGGTGGACGCCGCCGCCGCCAAGCGGGTGATGGCCCCGCCGCGCAGCGCCGACGTCCCGCCGGACCCGCGGACCGTCCGGCGGGACTGAGATCCCGCCGGCCTGACCGTCAGGCCGCGTCCGGCATCTCTCCGGGCCGCCACAGCCATGCTGCACCGCGCACCCCACTGGAATCGCCATGGCGGGCGCGGCGCACCGGCGTATCCAGACGGTCGCTGAAGGCCCAGGGCTGCATTGCCGCCGGCAGCCGCTCATACAGCAGTTCCGCGTTCGACAGGCCGCCGCCCAGCACGATCACGTCGGGGTCCAGCAGGTTGGCGACTGCGGCGAGACCGCGGGCAAGCCGGCCGACCAGCCGGTCCGCCGTGGCCTTGCATCCGGCATCGCCTGATGGGTCCGCGGCGCGCGCCAGGATCGTCGCGGCGTCGAGAGTCTCGCCGGTTGCCGCGAAATGGTCGGCGGCGACCGCCGGTCCGGCCACGAAATTCTCCAGACAGCCATATTTGCCGCAATAGCAGGCCGGCCCCGGCCGTTCGTCGTCGGCCGGCCAGGGCAGGGGGTTGTGGCCCCATTCTCCGGCGATGGCGTTGCGGCCGCCCAGCACCCGGCCATGCACGACGATGCCGGCGCCGCATCCGGTGCCGAGAATCGCCGCGAACACCACGCCGCAACCGGCCCCGGCGCCATCCGTCGCTTCCGACACCGCCAGACAGTTGGCGTCATTCTCGATCCGCACTGGCCGGGCCAGCACCCGGGTCAGGTCGCGCTTGAAGTCGCGCCCGATCAGCCATGTCGAGTTGGCGTTCTTCACCAGCCCGCTCGCCGGGGAGATGGCGCCCGGAATGCCGAGTCCGACGGTCGCCCTGCCGCCCGCGGGGATTTCCCCCTCCAACCGGGCGACCAGATCGCGGATCGTTGCGACGGTGCCGTCATAATCGCCTTTCGGCGTGGGAACCCTGTGGCGGGCCAGTTGGTTGCCCTGGCGGTCGAGCAGGATGCCCTCGGTCTTGGTGCCG
The DNA here is from genome assembly GCF_000333595.1 of Azospirillum sp. B506. Lineage (GTDB taxonomy): Bacteria > Pseudomonadota > Alphaproteobacteria > Azospirillales > Azospirillaceae > Azospirillum. The sequence goes on along the minus strand of NZ_BADK01000758.1, from coordinate 275 downwards.
CCCAGGTCGATGCCGATGCGGTGTCCGCTCCCATATCCCTCTTCGGTCCCTGTTCCGGCCGATTGCGATCCGGTGGCTGCCATGCCCTGTCACCTGTGCGACTGTCCTCAGCCCATCCATAGCGTTGCCTGCCCGCCGCGCCAATGGGACAAAACGCAAGCAACGGGCAAATCCCATTGACCCGTCGCGGCGTTCGGGTAAAAGGTCGCCGACTGTCGGGCGATGCCGATCTTCGCCCGATCCCGTCCTGTCGTACCGCGCCACCGGAGCCCCTG
>NZ_BADK01000759.1 GCF_000333595.1 Azospirillum sp. B506 | reverse complement strand
CCCCCGGGAGAGGGGGATTTATCGCCGGTCAGATCCGCTGTTCGGTCTTCGGTCGAAACAGGTTCGCCCGCGCCATGTCGATCATGAAGTCGGCGGTTTCACCCTCCGCCACCCGGTCGCTCGGCTGNATGCGGGCGACAACCTCATGGCCGTTCAGCTCGACATAGGTGATGGTGTCGGCGCCGGTCGGCTCCAGCACATTGACGCCGCAGGCGACCTTCACCAGCGCCGGGTTGCCGGCGGCGATCGCCGGGTCGTAACAGGTGATGGCCTCCGGACGGATGCCCAGGATCACCTCCTGGCCCAGCCAGCTGCCGGCCTGTTCCGGCGCCTGGAACAGCGGCAGGAAGCCGCTGCGCTCGCGCCCGACGCTGACGCCCAGCCGGTCGCCCTCGGCCGACAGCGTGCCGCGCACGAAATTCATGGTCGGCGAGCCGATGAAGCTCGCCACATACATGTTGGCGGGGCGTTCGTAGACCTCCTGCGGCGGGGCGAATTGCTGGACGACGCCCTCCTTCATGATGGCGATGCGGCTGGCCAGCGTCATCGCTTCGATCTGGTCGTGGGTGACATAGACCACGGTGGTGCCGAGCCGCTGGTGCAGTTTCTTGATCTCGGTGCGCATGTCGACGCGCAGCTTGGCGTCCAGGTTGGACAGCGGCTCGTCGAACAGGAACACCTTGGGGTCGCGGACCAGGGCGCGGCCCATGGCGACCCGCTGGCGCTGGCCGCCCGAAAGCTGGGCCGGCTTGCGGTCGAGCAGATGCTCGATCTGCAGCAGCTTGGCGACGCGGCGGACGGCGCCCTCGCGCTCCGGCTTGGACTGGCCGCGCATCTCCAGCGAGAAGCCGATGTTCCGCGCCACCGTCATGTTGGGATAGAGCGCGTAGGACTGGAACACCATGGCGATGTCGCGGTCCTTGGGATGGACCTCGTTGACCACGCGCTGGTCGATGCGGATCTCGCCGGCGCTGATCGTCTCCAGGCCGGCGATCATGTTGAGCAGGGTGGATTTCCCGCAGCCCGACGGACCGAGCAGGACGAGGAATTCGCCGTCCGTCAGGTCCAGGTCGATGCCCTTCAGGACCTCGACGCTGCCATACTGCTTGCGGACGTTGTTGATGCTGAGAGTCGCCATCGGAAGATCACCCCTTGACGGAGCCGGCGGTCAGACCGCGGATGAAGTATTTGCCGGCGAGCACATAGACGACGAGGGTGGGCAGGCCGGCGATCATCGCCGCCGCCATGTCGACGTTGTACTGCTTCACGCCGGTGGTGGTGTTGACGAGGTTGTTCAGCGCGACCGTCACCGGCTGGGCGCCGCCCGCCGCGAAGGATGCCCCGAACAGGAAGTCGTTCCAGATCTGGGTGAACTGCCAGATGATCGTCACCACCAGGATCGGCAGCGACAGCGGCAGCATGATCTTGGTGAAGATCTGGAAGAAGCCGGCGCCGTCGATGGTCGCCGCCTTCACCAGATCGTCGGGGATGCTGACATAGTAATTGCGGAAGAACAGGGTGGTGAAGGCGAGGCCATACACCACATGCACCAGGATCAGCCCGCCGGCGCTGCCGGCCAGCCCGAGGAAGCCCAGCGTCTGCGCCATCGGCAGCAGGATCACCTGCGACGGCAGGAAGCTGCCGAACAGGATCATGCCGAAGACGATGTTGGCGCCGCGGAACCGCCACTTGGTCAGGGCATAGCCGTTCAGCGCCCCGAAGAAGGTGGAGATGACGACCGCCGGCCCGACGATGACCAGGGAATTCAGGAAATAGGGCGCCATGCCGCGGCAGTCGGCGCCGATGCAGGCGCGGTTCCAGGCATAGCTCCAGGCATCCAGGCTGAAGTCGCGCGGCAGCGACAGCAGCGATCCGGTGCGGATCTCCTCCGGACTCTTGAAGGAGGTGGCGATCATCAGCAGCAGCGGCAGCAGGTAATAGGCCGCGAACAGCAAGAGGATCAGGTACAGGCCCCAGCGGGCGATGCGGGCGCCGGTGCCCTGCGCCGGCGGCAGGGCGGAGGTCAGGCTAGACACGCTTGCCTCCCTTCAGTTCGGAATAGAGGTAGGGCACGATGATCGCCACCACCGTCGCCAGCATCATCAGCGCGCTGGCCGAGCCGATGGCGATCTGGTTGCGGCGGAAGGTCATCTCGTACATGAAGGTCGCCGGCAGGTCCGACGCATAGCCCGGACCGCCGCCGGTCAGCGCCACCACGAGGTCGTAGCTCTTGACCGCGAGGTGGGCGAGGATGACGAAGGCGCTCATGAACACCGGCCGGATCGACGGCAGGACGATGCCCCAATAGATGCGCGGCAGGCTGGCGCCGTCGAGATAGGCTGCCTTGATGATCTCCTGATCGACGCCGCGCAGCGCCGCCAGGAACAGCGCCATGACGAAGCCGGAGCTTTGCCAGACCGCGGCGATCACCAGCGTGTAGACGGCGGTGTCCTGCTGGACGATCCAGTCGAAGGTGAAGCCGGGAAAGCCGAGGTCGCGGACGAACTGCTGGATGCCGATGCCGGGATTGAGGATCCATTTCCAGGCGGTGCCGGTGACGATGAAGCTGAGCGCCATCGGGTAGAGATAGATGGTGCGCAGCGCCCCTTCGCCGCGGATGCGCTGGTCGAGCAGAACCGCCAACAGGATGCCGACGATCAGGCTGACGCCGATGAACAGTCCGCCGAAGATCAGCAGATTCTCGATGGCGACATACCAGCGCTCGATCCGCCACAGCTTGGCGAAGGCGTCGGCGCCGACCAGTTCGTAGGACGGCAGCATCTTCGAATTGGTGAAGCTGATATAGACCGTCCAGACGATGAAGCCGTAGACGAACAGCAGGATCGCCGCGAAGGACGGGGCGACCACCAGCTTCGAGAGATGCCGCTGGGCCAGTGCGCGCAGTCCGCCTGTCCGGGGCGGGGTGGCGCTGCCGGGGGCGGCCTCTTCTCCGGCTGCCGGCCGGTAGGATGGGGTCTGCAAGGTCATGGTGCGAGCCTCATCGGCTTTCGGGCCGGCTTTCGGGCCGGCTTTCGGGCCGGCGTCGCACACGGATGCAGGTCGCGCATGTCGGTTCCCTCCCGTGACGCGTTGCTGTTGGACCGCTGCAAGACGGTCGTTCGCTTGGCGGTCACTGTACGCCGCAGATGATGGATGGGGCGGACAATTTGTAACGCG
>NZ_BADK01000760.1 GCF_000333595.1 Azospirillum sp. B506 | reverse complement strand
CGATGCCGCAGATCAGGCCGACCGGCTCGGCGATGGTGAAGATGCCGGCGTCGTTGTCTTCCGACAGCACGCCGCAGGTCTTGTCGTCCTTGTACTTGTTGTAGATGTACTCGGCGGCGAAGTGGTTCTTGATGACCTTGTCCTCCATCACGCCCATGCCGGTCTCCGCAACCGCCATCTTGGCGAGCGGAATGCGGGCGTTGGCGGCAGCCAGAGCGGCGCTGCGGAAGATCAGGTCGACCTTCTCCTGCGGATAGTCGGCGAAGCGCGCCTGCGCCGCCTTCACACGCGAAATCAGGGCGTTCAGATCGGATAGGGATTTAACGGTCGTGACCATGATCGGGCGTCTCCCCTCGGGTGTCGCCATAAGGCCGGTCGCCCAGCCCGGAACCCCCGAAACTCTCGGTTCCATGCGGTATGTAGGAAACCTACATCCTGCCTGCGGTCGACGCAAGAGTGGTCATACCACTTGCCGCGAGAATTGATCTGGATCAGGTCGATTGAAGCCGATGACGGAGATGTCTCATCAACGTCATGTCAATTCCTTGAGGAAACTAAAGCGTATTCAATGAATGTGACAATGTAGTTAAACTACATTGGCGAGAAATCGTGGATTATTGGTGGAATTGCAGAAAATGACCGTGAATGATCGAGGGATATTCTCGAATCTATCCTTCATACCAAGGCTTGGTCGCCTTGACGATTTTTACCACTGACAGCATCACCGGCACTTCGACCAACACGCCGACCACGGTGGCGAGTGCCGCGCCCGAGCCGAGCCCGAACAGGCTGATGGCGGCGGCCACCGCCAGCTCGAAGAAGTTGGACGCGCCGATCAGCGCCGCCGGTGCCGCCACGCACCATGCCACGCCAAAGCGGCGCGACAGCCAATAGGCAAGACCGGCATTGAAATAGACCTGGATCAGGATCGGCACCGCCAGCAGCAGGATGACCATCGGCTGTGCCAGGATCTGGTCGCCCTGGAAACCGAACAGCAGCACCAGTGTGGTCAGCAGCGCCAGCAGCGACACCGGCTGGATGCGGCCGAGCACGCGCTTCAGCGCCGGTTCGCCGCCGGTCGCGAGCAGGCTGCGTCGCAAGAGTTGGGCGGCCAGCACAGGGATGACGATGTAGAGCAGCACCGACAGCAGCAGCGTGCCCCAGGGCACGGCGATCGACGCGACTCCCAGCAGCAGCCCGACGATGGGCGCGAAGGCGAACACCATGATCAGGTCGTTCAGCGCCACTTGGCTCAGCGTGTAGTGCGGTTCGCCCTCGCACAGGTTCGACCACACGAACACCATGGCGGTGCAGGGGGCGGCCGCCAGCAGGATCAGCCCGGCGATGTAGGAGGGAACCTGGTCCTGCGGCAGAAGCGGAGCGAACAGGTGGCCGACGAACAGCGTGCCGAGCAGGGCCATCGAGAAGGGCTTGACCGCCCAGTTGATGAACAGCGTCACGCCGATGCCGCGCCAATGCTCCTTGACCTGCGCCAGCGCGCCGAGGTCGATCTTCAGCAGCATCGGCACGATCATCAGCCAGATCAGCACGGCGACCGGCAGATTGACCCGCGCGACTTCGGCTGTGGCAATCGCCCGGAACGGGCCGGGCAGCAGATGGCCGAGTGCGATGCCGGCGACGATGCACAGCGCCACCCACAGGCTGAGATAGCGCTCGAACAGGCCCATGGCGGGACGCGCCGCCTGGATGGAGTGGATGTCAGCGGTCATGGATTTGCCCCTTCCGCTTCACGAGCCGGCCTGTGCCATGTCGTCCATCCTGCGCTTCAGCGCCATGCGATCGAGCGATGCGATGGGCAGGCTGGTGAAGGCCCGGATGCGGCGTTCGATCTGCCCGAACACGGTGGCGGTGAAAGCGGCCTTTTCCGCATCGGTGCCCTGGGCGCCCGAGGGGTCGGGAAAGCCCCAATGGGCGCTGATCGGCTGGCCGGGCCAGACCGGGCAGACCTCTCCGGCGGCGTTGTCGCAGACGGTGACGATGAAATCCATCTGCGGTGCGCCGGGCGTGGCGAACTCATCCCAGCTCTTCGACCGCAACGCCGCCGTTGGGAATCCCAGCCGCTCCAGCAGGTCGCGGACAGTGGGGTTGATGCGGCCGGACGGCTGGCTGCCGGCACTGAAGCCGCGGAAGCGGCCTTTGCCCTCCCGGTTCAGCAGGCATTCCGCCATGACGCTGCGGGCGCTGTTGTGGGTGCAGAGGAAAAGCATGTTGTAGACGCGGGTCCCGGCCATTCTTCGCTCCGTTTTTTGTTGGATGTCAGCCGCAGCAGCGCGGAGTCGCGGTTTCTTCCGTATTGGCGGCATCCGGCGTCGGCGCGCAGACCGGGACACAGCTGGCCGGGTTGGCCGCCCGGCCGCAGCAGTTCTCCGACAGGAAGCCGAGGAGGCCGTTCATCCGCTCGAAATCGGCCGAATAGATCAGCGACCGGCTCTCGCGCCGCTGCACGATCAGCCGGGCCTGGGTCAGGTTGGACAGGTGGAAGGACAGGGTGGCCGGCGCGACCGCCAGCGCTTCAGCAATCGATCCGGCTGAGCGCCCCTCCGGTCCGGCTTCCACCAGCAGGCGGAAGATGTCCAGCCGCGTCTCCTGCGCCAGCGCGGCCAGACCGGCCAGAACGTCCTGCTTCTCCATGTCGGCGCCTATTGATTCTATGATTCGATAAATATGAAAATAACAATCCGAACCCTTGCCGTCAACGACGTTTCGATGAAAATCGAAATGAGCCGCCGGCACCGGGCCGCCCGATGCGGAGCCTGAAAAAACCAAAGGCCCCCGCGGCGATGCCGGCGGAGGCCCTGGTGGGAGGGAAACAGGCGGACGGGAGCGGGATTAGAAGCCGATGATGCCGGTCATCCAAAGCAGGATCACGATGATTCCCGGAACGCCGAGAAGCCAAAGCAGGATAGGCATGCGTCTCCTCCATATTCAGATGGACAGGCTGCAAGAGCACTGTTCGCCGATGCTGGTGAATCAACGGCGCGACTTGCGACTCTGTTCCATTGATTTTCCCGCTCGGGCCACGCTTCGCCGGAAAATTTTGTCGGTACCGCTCATGACGGCTGACGAAATTGCACCGCAGCAACCACGGCCCTGCCATCAATCCTCCAGCAGCGACCGTTCGGCGGCGATGATCGAAACAAGAGCGTCCATCACCGCCCGTACCCGCGCCGACCGCCTGAGATCGTTGTGCACCAGCAGCCACAACTCGCGCGGCTGCGGCGGTGAAAGACCCGCTGCCGGCGCTGCCGCGACCAGGGTCGGGTCCGTCCGCCCCAGGAAATGGGGAATTGCCGCGACCCCTATGCCTGCCGATGTCGCGCTGCGCACGCTCATCAGGTCATTGGCGCGGAAGACGAAGGGGCGGCGGCCGGCAACCTGCCGCAGCCAACGCTGCTGCGGCACATGGTCCATGCTGTCGTCATAGCCGATGAACTCCCAATCGGCTTCGTCACGGCTGTCGAGATAATCCCGAGTCGCGTAGAGTCCGTATCCCATGGCTCCAATGCGGCGGGCGACCAACCCGTCATCCTCCGGCCGCTGCAGGCGCAGGGCGAGGTCGGCTTCCCGCCGGGTCAGGCTGACCGCCCGGACATCGCCGACCAATTCCACCACCAGCTTGGGCAAGGTCCGCCGCAGGCCGGCCAGCCGTGAGGCGAGGAAGCTGCTGGAGAAGGCCGGCGGTGCCGACAACCGCACGGTGCCGGCCGGTTCGCCCGGCTGTCCACGGGCGTGGCGCTCCACCGCCAGCACCCCGTCTTCCACACGGCGAGCGAGCACGGCGAATTCTTCCCCCTCTGCGGTCGGGGCATAGCCACGCGGCAGCCGATCGAACAGGCGAACCCCAAGATCGGCTTCAAGCGCCGCCACCCGGCGGGCGACGGTGGAGTGGTCCACTCCCAGCCTCCGTGCCGTCGCCGACAGGCTGCCGCTGTCCGCCAGTGCCAGGAAGACGCGCAAATCATCCCAATTCATCGGGCCCATTCCGTCGGACACTCTATCTCTGCGCAAAAATACCCAGAATTTGCGCAGCTTTGCCGAATTTCAGTGCGCTCTGCCACAGACTAGCCTTCGCTTCACCGCAACGATCAATGGAAACAGCCGATATGATCCGCTCAATCCAGATGGCCGGGCCGGGCGGCGCCGAAGTGATGCAGCCCACCCTTATCGACCTGCCGGCTCCGCGCGAGGGAGAAATCCGCCTGCGCCATGCTGCCGCCGGGGTCAATTTCGTCGACATCTACCACCGAACCGGCCTCTATCCGCTGCCGGCATACCCTGCAACGCTCGGCGTCGAGGGCGCGGGCGTGGTGGAGGAGGTCGGTCCGGGGGTGGATGGGGTTGCCGTCGGTGATCGCGTCGCCTGGGCCGGTCTGCCGGCCGGCGGCTATGCCGAAGCGCGCCTACTGGCTGCCGAGCGCGCCGTGCGCCTGCCCGATGGCGTCAAGCCGGTGGCCGCCGCGTCGCTGTTGCTGCGCGGCATCACCGTCCACATGCTGCTCAACCGGGTCTGCCCGGTTGGATCGGGCGGCACGATCCTGGTCCATGCCGCCGCCGGCGGGCTTGGCCTGCTGCTGACTCAATGGGCGAAGAGCCTGGGCGCCACCGTGATCGGCACGGTCGGCAGCGCCGCCAAGGCAGAGACAGCCCGCGCCCATGGGTTGGACCACGCCATCCTCTATCGGGAGGAGGATTTCGTCGCGGCGGTGCGCGACCTGACCGGCGGGCGCGGTGTCGATGTCGCGGTGGACGGCATCGGCGGCGACACGCTGCGCCGGACCTTCGACGCGGTGCGGCTGTTCGGCACCGTTGCCAGCGTCGGCCAGGCCGGCGGTCCGGTCGCCCCGCTCGATCTGTCCGAACTGGGGCCGCGCAGGTCGCTCTGCCTCGCCCGCCCAAGCGTGTTCGCCTACATGGCCGATCCGGCCACCTACCGCACCGCCGCCGAGGAGGTGCTGGCGCGCGCCGCCGGAGGTTTGAGCGCCGGTCCGGTGACCTGCCTGCCGCTGGATGCCGCGGTTGAGGCTCATCGGGCCTTGGAGGGGCGGAATACCAGCGGTGTCCTTGTCCTCAGGCCTGACTGACCTGCTCCGACGGGACCAGCCACTTCTCCATGGCATAGTTGTGGATCGGCACATCGCCGATCCGCAGATCCCGGCGCTCCAGCAGGGTGAAGCCGCGACGCAGGAAGAAGGGGCGGGCGGCCTCGCTGGCCTCCACATGCAGGCGGGGGTGGCCGAGCGCTCGGGCGCGCGCCTCCAACCGATCGACCAGCGCCGACATCACGCCCCGGCCGGCCGCTTCCGGCGCGCAATAGAGGAAGTTGATGTGGCCGTCCGACTCCACGTCGCTGAAGGCCACCGGCCGGTCGTCCGCGTCGACCGCGACCAGGGCGACGCGGCCGTCGCCATAGGCCTGCCGAACCCGCTCCACCGTCGGCGCCTGCGCGGCCCACGCCTCCACCTGCTCGGCCGTGTAGAAGCGGGGACCGATGCCGCGGACGGAGCGGGCGTAGAGCGCCGCCAGCAGCAGCGCGTCCGATGGCTGGTAGTCTCTGATCCTCATCGGCCCCATCATCAGGTCATTTTGCCGGCGCCAGCCGCAGGACCGCGCCGTCGGCGGCATCGGTGATGACGTACAGGGCGTCGTCCGAACCCTGTGCCACATCGCGGATGCGCGCGTCGAGCGGAATGCGCTCCACCTCCTTCGCCCCCGTTCCGTCGATGGCGACACGCACCAGCCCCTTGGCGCTCAGGCCGCCGATCAGGGCGCTGCCCTGCCAGTCGCGGAACAGCCCGCCACTGTAGAACAGCATGCCGGAGGGCGAGATCACCGGAGTCCACTGGATCGCCGCATCGGCGAACTCCTTGCGGGTCGGCGGGTCGGGAATGTCGCTGCCGTCATAATGCTTGCCCCAACTGACCAGCGGCCAGCCGTAATTCTTCCCGGCCTCCGGCCGGTTCAGCTCGTCGCCTCCCCTCGGACCCATCTCGGCGATCCAGAGCGAGCCGCTGCGCGGGTCGATGGCCGCCGCCTCGATGTTGCGGTGGCCATAGGACCAGATGGCGCCTGCGGTCGCTCCCTCCGCGGCGAAGGGATTGTCCTTCGGCACCGAGCCGTCGCGGTTGAGCCGGACCACCTTGCCCAGCGTGTTGTCGCGACTCTGCGCCGGGTCGAATTTGAAGCGCTCGCCCAGCGTCAGGAAGATATGGCCATCGGGGGCGAAGACGATGCGGGTGCCGAAATGGTTGCCCCCGTCCACCTTGGGCGACTGGCGGAAGATGACCTGGAAGGCCTCGATCCCGCGCTCACCCAGGGTGCCGCGGCCCAGCGCCGTGCCGGCGGTGCCGTTCCCGCCGGGTTCGGCATAGGCGAGGTAGATGGTCCGGTTGCGGGCGAAATCCGGATCGACCGCCACATCCATCAGCCCGCCCTGGCCCTGGTTGAAGACCGCCGGCGTGCCCGCCAGTGGGGACGACAGCGAGCCGTCGCGCGCCAGAATGCGCAGCCGCCCCGGCTTCTCCGTCACCAGCGCCCGGCCGTCGGGCAGGAAGTCGATGCCCCAGGGCCGCTCCAGCCCCTCGGCGACGCGGCTGACCGCCATCGGTCCGGCGCTGGTCCGGATGGTCTTCACCACCTGCACATGGGCCGGCTGCGATTGCGCCAGGGCGGGCGCGGCGGTGAACAGGCCGGCGACAAGAAGAGCGCCGGCAAGACGGGGGATGGCCGACAGGGTCAGGGTGCTGCGCATCACGATCCTCCGGTGATTGGCTGGGCGGTGACGGTCCGGCCTTCTAGGTGGGGGCGTCGGGCTGCCGGCCAAGACGGCCTGTCCGAAAGACACCGGCGCCGTCACGGCGGGAGGGGCCGGCCGGACCACATCGGCTCGTCCAGGCTCCGACGTGGGGCAACCGGTGAAATTGCACGGCGTTTAATCTGTATCAACGCGGCCCCTCTCCGGCCGCGCTATCCTGTCCGGCGTGAAGCACAGCGCCGGCCGTGGGCCGTTTGCGATGTTCGCGCCAAACAGCTCGCCGACCGGCGCCCACCATAAATGGGAGGACGCCATGGTCATGATGAAAGCGGCGGTGTTCGTCGAACCGGGCCGCATCGTGCTGGACGACAAGCCGATCCCCGACGTCGGGCCGCTCGACGCCCTGATCCGCATCACGACGACGACGATCTGCGGCACCGACATCCACATCCTGAAGGGCGAATATCCGGTTGCCCGCGGCCTGACCATCGGCCATGAGCCGGTCGGCATCATCGAGAAGCTCGGCTCTGCCGTCACCGGCTACCGCGAGGGCCAGCGGGTGATCGCCGGGGCCATCACCCCCAGCGGCCACAGCAACGCCTGCCTGTGCGGCTGCCATTCCCAGGACGGCGCCGGCACCGCCCATGGCTGGAAGCCGCTGGGCGGCTGGCGCTTCGGCAACAGCATCGACGGCTCCCAGGCCGACTATCTGCTGGTGCCCGACGCGATGGTCAACCTCGCCGCCGTGCCCGACGGGCTGACGGACGAGGAGGTGCTGATGTGCCCCGACATCATGTCCACCGGTTTCGCCGGGGCGGAGCGCGGCAACATCCGCATCGGCGACACGGTTGCGGTGTTCGCCCAGGGTCCGATCGGCCTGTGCGCCACAGCCGGGGCGAAGCTGAAGGGAGCCACCACCATCATCGGCGTCGACACCGTGCCGGCACGGCTGGAGATGGCGCGGCGGATGGGCGCCGACCATGTGGTCGATTTCCGCAGTGTCGATCCGGTGGACGAAATCCTGCGCCTCACCGACGGCCGCGGCGTCGATGTCGCCATCGAGGCGCTGGGCACCCAGGCGACCTTCGAGGCGGCGCTGCGCGTGCTGCGCCCCGGCGGCACCCTGTCCAGCCTGGGCGTCTATTCCGGCGACCTGCGCCTGCCGCTGGGGCCATTTGCCGCCGGCCTGGGCGACCACACCATCGTCACCTCGCTCTGCCCCGGCGGCAAGGAACGGATGCGCCGGCTGATGGGCGTCGTCGCTTCCGGCCGCGTCGACCTCAAGCCGCTGGTCACCCACCGCTTCCCGCTGGAGCGGATCGAGGAGGCTTATGAGCTGTTCGGCCACCAGCGCGACGGCGTGCTGAAGGTGGCGATCACGCCGTAAGGGCGGATGCAAAAAAGAAGGCCCCTCTCCCAGGGCGGGAGGGGGCCTGTCAAGGTCACGCGCAACACCAGAGACGGAGAAACAACAAACGCGGGAGGCCGGGGCCTACTTCGCCAGATCGACGGCTTCGGCCAGACGCTTCACCGCCTCCTGCGAGGTCATGGTGGAGTTGAAGTGGGCGGTGACGACATCGAGGAAGGCACCGCGGACGGCGCCGGGAACTGCCATCTCGTGCGCCATCGAGGGCACGGCGCTGTTGGTGTCGATGGCGGTCTTCAGATCGTCCATCGACTTGACGGCGCATTCGTCGAAGCTGTCGCGCGCCATGTCCTGGCGGGCGGGGATCGAGCCCTTCAGCACGTTGAAGGTCTCCTGGAACTTCTTGCCCAGGATCAGCTTGGCCAGCAGCTTCTGGCCGGCGGCGCGGTCGGCGTTGGCCGAGCTGAACATGACGAAGCTGTCGGAATTGACGATGTAGCCGAACTGGCCGGGCACATGGGCGCAGACGAAATCCTTGCCCGGCACCTTGCCGGCGGCGGTCAGTTCGCCCTTCTCCCAGTCGCCCATGATCTGCATGGCGGCCTGGCCGTTCATCAGCAGGCCGGCGGCGAGGTTCCATTCACGGCCGGGGAAGCCGTCATCGACATAGCCGCGCAGCTTGCGCATCTGGTCGAACACCTTGACCATGGTGTCGCTGGTCAGCGCCTTGGGGTCCAGCTCGACCAGCGCCTTGCGGTAGAAGTCGGGACCGCCGAGGCCGAGGGTGACGTCCTCGAACAGGGCACCTTCCTGCCAGGGCTGGCCGCCATGGGCGAGCGGGATGATGCCGGCGGCCTTCAGCTTGTCGGCGGCGGCGTTGAACTCGTCCCAGGTCTTCGGGATGGCGACGCCGGCCTTCTCCATGACCTTCGGGTTGACCCACATCCAGTTGACGCGGTGGATGTTCACCGGCACCGCGTAGTAGTGGCCCTTGTAGGTCACCACGTCGCGGATCTGCGGCGGCAGGATGGCGTCCCAATTCTCCGCCTTGGCGACCTCGTCCAGCGTCGCCAGCTTGCCCTGCGCCGCCCAGTCCTTGATGTTCGGCCCCTTCAGCTGCACGGCGTTCGGCGGGTCTCCGGCCAGCACGCGGGAGCGCAGCACGGTGCTGGCCGCGTCGCCGCCGCCGCCGGCGACCGGCGCGTCGATCCACTTGCCGCCCGCAGCCTCGAAATCCTGGCGCAGCGCGCCCGCGGCCTTCGATTCGCCGCCGGAGGTCCAGTAATGCAGAACCTCCACCGTCGGCTCGGCCTTGGCGGGTGCAGCCATCAATGCGCCGGCCATTGCGGTCGCGAGCGCGGTCATGCCGAGGATGGATTTGCTGAGAGACGGCATTTTGGACATTTCCCCCTGTTCCCTATCTTCGTTCGGTTTCCTTGCCGGCCCCGGCTGTCCACCGTCTGGCCGCTGGAGGAACTCTATCCCGCGTGCAATTCGATGCCCGGACTATTTGGTAACAACGCCTTTTCACGGCCGCGCCGCTGTTACTCAACCGTTACAAACCGGCTCGCGCGCCGCACTGTACCGGGACCGGCGGGGAAGGCTACACTCCGCATCAACGAACAAGAAAGCCTGGATGGAAGAGGGAAGGGACGCCATGGAGCGCGCGCGCCATCTCCTGGTCGTGGACGACGATCCCGAGATCCGGGACATGCTGCATGATTTCCTGGTGAAGAGCGGCTTCCGCGTCTCCACCGCCGGCGACGGGCGCGAGATGGCACGGGTTCTGGCGCAATGGCCGGTCGATCTCATCGTGCTCGACGTGATGCTGCCGGGGGAGGACGGGACCAGCCTGTGCCGCTCGCTGCGCGCCAAATCGGAAACCCCCGTCATCATGCTGACCGCGATGGGCAGCGAGGTCGACCGCATCGTCGGGCTGGAGGTCGGCGCCGACGATTATCTGGTGAAGCCCTTCAGCGCACGCGAACTGCTGGCCCGCATCCGCGCCATCCTGCGCCGCTGCGGTGGGCCGGAACCGGTGCGCGAACGGCCGCGCGTGCTGGGCTTTGCCGGCTGGTCGCTCGACCAGGGCCGGCGGGAGCTGCGCACGCCCGACCGGGTGGTGGTCCATCTGAGCCAGGGCGAATATGCCCTGCTCGGCACGCTGCTGGAGCGGGCGCCCCAGGTGGTGGAGCGCACCGAGCTGCTGGAGAAGCACCGCGGCGACACCTCGATCCCCTTCGACCGCAGCATCGACATCCAGATCAGCCGCCTGCGCCGCAAGCTGGAGGAGGGGCCGGGCGGCTCGGGGCTGATCAAGACGGTGCGCGGCATCGGCTATCAGTTCACCGCGACGGTGGTGGACCAGGGCGAAGCCGCCGCTTCAGGACTGAGCCGTGGCGCTTGAGCGTTTGCTGCCGTCCCAGATGCGCGCCGCCCGGCTGCGCCACCGCATCCTGGCGGCGATGGTGGTGGTGCTGCTGCTGACCCATGGCGGGGCGCTGGTCGGCATGCGCCTGATCGACGACCGCGCGCGGGAATTGCTGACCGCCCACCGGCTGGGGCCGGCGATGGCGGCAGCGGTGGAGGCGGCCGACCGCGCGGTGCTGGACGGCATTGCCGCCGGGCCGGCGCTGGCGCTGAGCGGGCTGCCCGACCTGTCGGTGTCCTGGCAGGGGCCCGGCACCCCGGCCGTGCCGTCCGGTTGGGTGATGGAGGGGGTGGCCGACGCACCCCGCCCGGTGTTCGTCGCCGTCCAGCGCGCCCTGCTGTCCGTCCACTCCGCCCGCGCCCAGACGCTGGCGGAATCCCTGTCCCTGGTGGCGGAGGACACGGCGGCGCAACTGCGCGACGCCCGCGTCTATGTCCAGCTTGCCGGCGGCGGCTGGCTTGAGTTCGCCAGCCCGCGCTTCTGGCGGCCCCGCACCACGCCATTCGAGATGGTGCTGGCCGGTCTGGCCGCCTTCGGTCTGGCGCTGGGGCTGCTGCTCTGGCTGCCCGGCCGGCTGGTCCGCCCGTTGGAATCGCTGGCCGAGCAGGCGACCCGCCCGCATGACCGCCTGCACCCCCGCCCGCTGCCGGAGGACGGGCCGGAGGAGGTCGCCTCGCTCGCCCGCGCCTTCAACCAGGCACGCAACGCCCTGCGTGACCTGATGGAGGGACGCACCCATCTGCTGGCGGCGATCAGTCACGATTTGCGCACTCCGGCGACGCGGCTGCGGCTGCGCGCCGAATATGTCGACGACGACGCGCTGCGCGCCAAGATGATGGCCGACATCGACGAGATGGCGGCGATGGTCACCGCGACGCTGGAGTTCCTCGGCGACGACGTGCTGCGCGAGGAGGTCGAGGTGGTCGCCTTCGCCAGCCTGCTGCAAAGCCTGTGCGACGACTATGCCGACACCGGCGCCCCGGTGACCTACCAGGAGCCGCCGCCACTGCAGTTTGCCGCTGTCCGCACCATCTTCGGCGGCGGGGTGGAGCGCAGCGACCGTTTCGAGCAGGCGCGGCAACTCCGCCTCGCCGGCCGTCCGTCCAGCCTGCGCCGCGCCTTCGCCAACCTGATCGACAACGCCGTCAAGTATGGCGAGCGCGCGACCGTCTCCGTCGATGCCGACGCCGTCGAGATCGTCGTCGATGTCTGCGACGAGGGGCCGGGCATCCCGGAGGCGGAGATTGCCAACGTCTTCAAGCCCTTCGTCCGGCTCGAAGGCTCCCGAAACCGCAAGACCGGCGGCAGTGGGCTGGGCCTGTCGATTGTGAAGTCGATCGTCGAGGCCCACCAGGGGCGGATCGAGCTGAGCAATCGGGCCAGCGGCGGCTTGCGGGTCAGGGTGACGCTGCCGCGGATGTTGTGAGAGTCCGGGTGGACATCGAGCGGTTGCGGCTTGATTTGTGCGTCGTCTATGCGCATCCTTTATGCGCATTGTCATGGAGAGTTCGATGGCTGGCGAGCGCTATTCCTTCGATATGTCCGCGCCTCGGCGGGCAACGAACATCAGCCTGAACAGTGACTTGTTGGAGCAGGCAAAGGCGCTCGGCATCAACGTGTCGCGTGCCTGCGAGCGCGGATTGGCTCAGCAGATCGCCGAACTGCGAGACAGGCAATGGCTGGAGGAGAATCGGGAGGCCATACAATCGTCCAATGCCTATGTTGAGGCACATGGCCTTCCGCTGGCAAAGAACCGGCCTTACTGATGGCGCGTTTCGACATTCATCGCCGATTGGATGGGCCGGGTTATCTGCTGGACCTTCAGGCCGACATCCTGCGTGACTTGAACACCCGCTTTGTGGCTCCGCTGCTGCCGCCGGACAAGGCTCCGCGCCCGGCCGTGCGCCTCAATCCCGTATTTTCCGTCGAAGGCCGCCCACATGTCATGGTGACGCAGTTCGCCGGTGCGGTGACGCTCTCTGAACTTGGCCCTCACGTCGGCAACTTGCTGGCGGAGGACACCGCCATCGTAGCGGCTTTGGACATGCTGATCGGCGCGTGAGCCGATCAGCTCACGCGCCCCATCCTTCGATCCTGCTTTTCTCTCACCGATCCCATACCGGCGCCAGCCCCGCCGGGCTGACGATCCGCCCATCCGGCCGCGCCAGCTTGCCAATCGCCGCCATGTCGCCATCGTCCAGTGCGAAGTCGAACAGCGCGAAATTCTCCGGCACCCGGTCCGGCTTGGCGGTCTTCGACAGCACGATGTGGCCCAGCTGGATCAGCCAACGCAGCGTCACCTGCGCCGCCGTCTTGCCATGCTTGGCGCCGATCCGCTGGAGTTCCGGATCGCGCGGCACCTTGCCGTCGGCCATGGCGTAATAGGCGGTGATCGCCACGCCCAGTTCCTTGGCCGCCGCCGCCATCGCGCTCTGGTCGAGATAGGGGTGGACCTCGATCTGGTTGGTGACGATGGGGGCCTGGCTGCGCTCGACCGACTCCTGCAGCTGGGCGATATTCTGGTTGCTGACGCCGATGAAGCGGGTCTTGCCGGCGGCCTGCACCGCGTTCAGCATCTCGATCTGGTCGGCGATGGCGACCTGATCGGCCGGCCAGTGCAGCAACAGCAGATCGACATGATCGACCTTCAGCTTCTCCAGGCTCTCATCCACCGATGCGGCGAACAGGTCGGGGCTGTATTTGTCGACCCACACCTTCGTGGTCAGGAACAGCTCGTCGCGGCGGGCGCCGGCGGCCAGCAGGGCGCGGCCGAGGGCAGCCTCGTTGCGGTAAATCTGCGCGGTGTCGAAATGGCGGAAGCCGGCTTCGAGCGCCGCCGGAACCACCCGCTCGACCTCCTCGTCCGACATGCGGAAAACACCGAAGCCCAGCACGGGGATTTCGGCTCCATTTGCCTTCACGGTCTGCATCCTGCTCTCTCTCCTGGTCGGCGCAATGATGGCGCCGTCTCATGTCTCGGAGGGAGACATAGGGCGGGAGAGGCCGTCCGCAAACCGCCTCTTCCGCCCAATCACCTGTGAACCGAATTCCCAAATCGAAGCCTTCGGAGCGTCACATCAGCTTGTCGAGCGTGATCGGCAGATCGCGGATGCGCTTGCCGGTGGCATTGTAGACGGCGTTGGCGATCGCGGCGCCGACGCCGGTGATGCCGATCTCGCCGATGCCGCGGGCACCCATCGGCGCCTGCGGGTCGGGGATGTCGGTGTAGAGGATCTCGATGGCGGGAACGTCCATCTGCACCGGCACATGATAGTCGGCGAGCGAGGCGTTGACGATGCGGCCGCTGCGCGGATCGAAGTTGGTTTCCTCGGTCAGCGCCAGCCCGATCCCCATGATGATGCCGCCCTTGAACTGGCTGGTCGCCGTCTTGGCGTTCAGGATGCGGCCGGCGTCGAAGGAGCCGAGGAAGCGCGAGACGCGGACTTCGCCGGTGATCTCGCTGACACGGACCTCGCAGAACTGCGCGCCGTAGGAATGCATCGAGAAGGCTTCCATCTCCGCCGGCGGCGGGGCTTCGGCCTCGCAGACCAGTTCGCCGCGTCCCGCCCGGCGCAGGATCGACTCATAGCTCTCGAAGCGACCGGCATCGTCGCGGTGGCCGATGCCGCCGTCCCGCGTCTCGACATCGGTCAGCGACAGGCCGGCCAGCGGCGAATCGTTGCCGGCGAGCTTCAGCAGTTCCTCGACGAAGACCTCGGTTGCGGCGATGACGGCGCCGCCGATGGAGGCTGTCTGGGTCGAACCGCCGGCGATCACCCCGCGCGGCAGGGTCGTGTCGCCATACTCGAAGGTAACGCGGTCGAGCGGCACGCCGAGGCGGGCGGCGATGTGCTGGGCCTGGGCCGTCGCCGTGCCCATCCCCATGTCATGCACCGCGGTCGAGACGGTGACCTGTCCGCCCGCCGTCAGCCTGATCCGCGCCGCACCGCCGGGGAAGCGGTGGTAGGGGTAGGTCGCCGTGGCGCATCCCATGCCGATCAGCCACTCGCCCCTCCGTCGCTGGCGCGGTGTCGGATTGCGGCGGTTCCAGCCGAACCGTTCCGCCCCCGTGTCATAGGCGTCGATCAGGTGGCGGGTGGAAAAGGGCTTGCCGCTGGTCGGGTCTTTTTCCGGCTCGATGCGCCGCCGCAGGTCGATGGGGTCGAGGCCGAGCTTTTCGGCAAGCTCATCGATGGCGCATTCCAGCGCGAAGGTGCCGACGGACTCGCCGGGCGCCCGCATGAAGGTGTTCGCCAGCATGTCCATGTCGGCGACCTCCTGGGCCAGCCGGATGGACTTGGCGGCATAGAGGTGGCGGGCGGGGAAGGTGAACTGTTCGGGGCAGGAGTTGTGCGCGGTCATTGCCGCGATGCCGCTGTGGATCAGCGCGTCGAGCCTGCCGTCCGCACCAGCGCCCAGCGCCACCCGCTGCTCCGTCAGCGTCCGCCCGCCGACGATGCGGAACACCCCCTCGCGCGACAGCATGATGCGCACCGGCCGGCCGGCAAGTTTCGCGGCGGCGCAGGCGAGGATCTGGTGGTCCCACAGGCATTTGCCGCCGAAGCCGCCGCCGACATAGGGCGAGGAGACCCGGACCTTGCCCGCATCCAGCCCGAAGATGTCGGCCAGCTGCCCGGCGGTCAGGTCGAGCAATTGGCTGGCGTCATGCACCCGCAGCTCGTCGCCGCTCCAGGCGACGGTCGCGGCGTGCAGTTCGATGGCGTTGTGGTTGTGGCGCGGCGTCCGGTAGATCTGGTCCACCTGCACCGCCGCACCCTTCAGCGCCGCCTCGGCATCGCCGATCTCGACGACCGGGGGCTGGCCCAGGAGGTTGTCGAGCTTGCGGGGCGTCTTCCTGGCCTCCTCGAAGGAGGTTACCGCCGGCAGCGGCGCATAGCCGGCCGTCACCAGCGAGGCGGCATGGTCGGCCTGCTCCTGCGTCTCGGCGAGGACGACGGCGATGGGCTGGCCGTTCCAATGGATCTCGTCGGTCTGCATGACCGGAAGGTCGCTTGCCCCGGCGGCGGTCGGCGACGACATCATCAGCGACGGCGCTTTCATCCGCGGCGCGTTGCGGTGGGTCATGACCAGCACGACGCCGGGCGCCGCCTCAGCCGCCGTGGTGTCGAGCGTGGTGATCCGTCCGCGCGCGATGGTGCTGAAGGCGAGTGCGGCGTAGCAGAGGCCCTCATAGGGGAACTCGGCGGCGAAGCGCGCCTTGCCCAGGACCTTCAGCGGCCCTTCGATGCGCGAAACCGGCTGGCCCAATGCTCCATGCTTTTGCAGCATCGGGTCCTGTGTGACCGCCGGCTGCCAGCGGCCGGGCCGGGAAGCGGCGGCGTCGGAGTGCGCGCTCATGCCTCGTCTCCTGTCAGGTCGCCCAGGACGGCGACGATGGTCCGTTTCGCCAGCTCGATCTTGAACGTGTTGTCGCGAAGCCCGGTCGCGCCGGCCAATTCCGCTTCGGCAGCGGCGCGGAAACTCTCCGGGTTGGCCGGCATGCCCGTCAGCGCGGCTTCCGCCGCCGAGGCCCGCCACGGCTTGTGGGCGACGCCGCCGAGCGCCAGCCGCACGTCGCGCACCGTCCCGTCCTCGGCAAGGTCGAGGGCGGCGGCGACCGACACCAGCGCGAAGGCATAGCTGGCGCGGTCGCGCACCTTGCGGTAGGTCGAACGGCGGGCGAAGGGCAGGGGCGGGATCTCGACCGCGATGATCAGTTCGCCCGGCTTCAGCTCCGTCTCGATGTCCGGCCGCTCGCCCGGCAGCCGGTGCAGGTCGGCAAGCGCGATGCTGCGTGGCCCGTCAGGCCCGTCCAGATGCACCGTGGCGTCGAGGGCGGCGAGCGCCACGCACATGTCGGACGGGTGGGTGGCGACGCAGGCCGGCGAGGCGCCGAGGATGGCGTGATAGCGGTTGAAGCCGTCGCGCGCGTCGCAGCCGGCCCCCGGCTGGCGTTTGTTGCAGGCCGCAGCCGTGTCGTAGAAATAGCGGCAGCGCGTGCGCTGCATGATGTTGCCGCCGACCGTCGCCATGTTGCGGATCTGGGCGCTGGCCCCGGCGAGGATCGCGCGGGCCACCAGTGG
>NZ_BADK01000761.1 GCF_000333595.1 Azospirillum sp. B506 | reverse complement strand
CTGAACCAGCGCCTGTGGACCATCTTCCAGGCGGCGATCACCGAAGAGGATTGCGGCCACCCGCCGGAGGTCCGGACGAACATCGCGGCCCTGTCCCTGCTGGTCGACCGCGAGACGACCAACCGCTTGATCGATCTGGATTTCGGCAAGATCGACACGCTGGTCAACATCAACCGCAACGTCGCCAGCGGCCTGACCGCGCAGGGCCAGTTCGTCGCTGCCCAGCAGGCGGTCCAGCCGCATCCGGGGACGCCGCAGGCAGCCGCTCCGCAGGCTCCGGCCGTTCCTGCGCCGGGCCAGCCGCCGGCCGGCATGCGCCCGGCCGTGCCGCCGCGGCCGATGACGGCGCCCGACGCGGCTCCGGTCAACCGCGAGTCCCTGCGCATTTCGATCTGAGCAGTGGAATAGTGAGAACAGAAGGGCCGGCGCTCCGATGGGGCGCCGGCCTTTTTTGCAAGTTTGCAGAGACAGGCCGCTACTCCGCCGGAACCTCGCGTTCCAACTCCTCCAGCCAGATGCGGGCGTTGCCGTCGGACGGCGCGCGCCAGTCGCCGCGCGGCGACAGCGAGCCGCCGGCCGTCACCTTCGGGCCGTTCGGCATGGCCGAGCGCTTGAACTGGCTGAAGCCGAAGAAGCGGCGCAGGAACACCCGCAGCCAGTCGCGGATCTCGGCCGGGCTGTAGGCGCGGCGCTTCTCCAGCGGATAGCCCTCCGGCCACTCGCCCCTGGTGACATCGGCCCAGGCGTGGCGGGCCAGGAAGGCGATCTTCGACGGGCGGAAGCCGTAGCGCAGCACGTAGAACAGGGTGAAGTCCTGCAGATCGTACGGCCCGACCACGGATTCGGAGCTTTGCAGAGCCTTGTCCGACCCCGCCGGTACCAGTTCCGGCGAAATCTCCGTCTTCAGGATGGCATCCAGCGTCTCGGACACCGCCTGCTGGAACTGGCCGGTGCGGCCGACCCAACGGATCAAATGCTGGATCAGCGTCTTCGGCACGCCGGCATTGACGTTGTAATGGGACATCTGGTCGCCGACGCCGTAGGTGCACCAGCCCAGCGCCAGTTCCGACAGGTCGCCGGTGCCCAGCACGATGCCGTTGTGCTGGTTGGCGAGGCGGAACAGATAGTCGGTGCGTAGGCCGGCCTGCACATTCTCGAAGGTGATGTCATACACCGCCTCGCCGCTGGCGAAGGGGTGCCCCATGTCCCGGAGCATCTGGTTGGCGGCCGGCCGGATGTCGAGTTCCCTGGCGGTCACCCCCAGCGCCGTCATCAGCTTCCAGGCATTGGATTTGGTGCCCTCGCTGGTGCCAAAGCCGGGCATGGTGTAGCCGAGGATGCCGGTGCGCGGCAGCCCGAGCCGGTCCATGGCGCGGGCGGCGACGATCAGGGCATGGGTGCTGTCCAGCCCGCCCGACACGCCGATCACCACCGTCCCGATCCCGGTGGCGCGCAGCCGCTGCACCAGCCCGGCGACCTGGATGTTGTAGGCCTCGTAGCAGTCCTGCTCCAGCCGTTCGGCGGCAGCCGGGACGAAGGGCAGGCGCGGCACCGCGCGCAGCAGGCCGACATCCTCCTCCGGTGCGTCGAGCCGGAAGGCGACGGTGCGGAAACCGCCGGCGGCCTGGCCGAACAGGCGGCGGTTGTCGTCGAAGGTGCCCTGGCGCAGCCGTTCCTGGCGCAGCAGGTCGAGGTCGACGTCAGCGACCGCCATCTGGGCGCCGTCGGGGAAGCGATCGGTTTCCGCGAGCTTCTCGCCATTCTCGAAGATCGAGGTCTGGCCGTCCCAGGCGAGGTCGGTGGTCGATTCCCCGGTCCCGGCCGACGAATAGAGATAGGCGGCCAGGCAGCGTGCCGACTGCGATTTTGCCAGCAGGCGGCGGGTGTCGGACTTGCCGATGGTGATGTTGCTGGCCGACAGGTTGGCGAGAATGGTGGCGCCCGCCAGTGCCGCCATCGTGCTGGGCGGGGCCGGGACCCACAGATCCTCGCAGATCTCGGCATGGACGACCAGACCGGGCTGGTCTTCGGCGGAGAACAGCAGATCCGGGCCGAAGGGAGCGGTCAGGTCGCCGATGCGGATGGTGCCGCCTTCGGTGCCGGCGCCCGACGCGAACTGGCGGCGCTCGTAGAATTCGCGGTAGTTCGGCAGATGCTGCTTCGGCACCACGCCCAGCAGCTCGCCGCGGTGGATCGCCACCGCCGTGTTGTAGAGCCGCCCGTCATACAGCAGCGGCGCCCCCACCAGCAGCAAAGGCATCAGTCCCGCCGACGCCTGGACCAGATCGAGGATCGCCTGCTCCACCGCATCGATCAGCGGATCCTGCATCAGCAGGTCGTCGATGGCATAGCCGGACAGTGCCAGCTCGGGGAACAGCGCCACCGCAACGGATTTGTCGTGGCAGGCACGCGCCGCCTCCAGCACCGCTGCGGCGTTGGCCGCCGGATCGGCCGGGGTGCCGCGAGTGGTGCAGGCGGCCACCCGTGCGAATCCGTGCCGATAGATCGAGGTGAAGCTCATGACCCGTTCCCGCTGCCTTGCTTGCCTCCGGCGCTCCAGGATGTGGCGCCTGGGGAAGCAAACATAGCAGGAAATTCGCGCACGTCAGGCCCCTCCGTCCCAGCGATCCCAGGCTTTCTCACCTTATCGGATGGGCAGGCATGGTTGCTCGTCGGGATAATGCTTAAGACGCAACACAATAGTCATAAATCTAAAGTCAAATCGATGAAGAGATGAAGGCATTCCAGTTAAAATGAGGATGCTGGAATGTGTCTCTCTGCGACAGGTAAGTTGACCAAACCAAAAGCGTTGGATATAGGCAGGGTCTCGCTTGCATTGGGAACCGGCAGGCCGACGCCAGAAGGACTCGTTTATCACCGTGCCAACGGAAACTCCGGCTCCGCCCGCCCCAACTGATGCCGGATCGCCGGCTGCGGAGGTCCCCTTTTTCCCGGTGGAAGGTCAGGCGCCGCCGGAACAGACCTGCTGCATCTTCGGGATCGGCGCGTCGGCCGGCGGGCTTGAGGCTCTGCAACGCTTCTTCGATGCGGTGCCGGGAGACAGCGACCTCGCCTATGTCGTGGTCCAGCACCTGTCGCCGGTGCACAAGAGCCTGATGGTCGACCTGCTGGCGAAGCACACGGCCATGGATGTGGTGCAGGCGACGGACGGCGTGCCGGTCCAGCGCAACACCGTGTATCTGCTGCCGCCGGGCAAGCATCTGAGCATCGAGGACGGCCGTCTGCGGCTGACCGCCAAGGATGCCGGCGGCGGGATGAGCCTGCCGATCGACATCTTCCTGACGGCGCTGGCCCGCGACCAGGGCCCGCTGGCCATCGGCCTGATCCTGTCGGGGACCGGGTCGGACGGGACGCGCGGCGTGATGGCGATCAAGTCGGCCGGCGGTTTCACCGCGGTCCAGCAGCCGGAGACCGCCCAGTTCGACGGCATGCCGCGCAGCGCGCTCGCCAGCGGTCAGATCGACGCCACCCTGCCGCCCGAGGAACTGCCGGCCCGGCTGATCGAGCATGCGCGCAAGGCGTTGGCCCGTGCCCGCCCGCTGCGGACGTCCGGCCAGGCGGGCCGGCAGCGGCCCGACGACGGCGACGACCCGCTGGCCCAGATCATCGCGGTGATCCGCTCCGTCACCGGCGTCGATTTCCAGCATTACAAGCTGGCGACGCTGCTGCGGCGGATCGAGCGGCGTATGCAGGGCGCCGGGCTGGAGTCGATGGAGGAATATGCCGCGCTGCTGCGGCGGAACAGTGCGGAGGCGGTCAATCTCTACAAGGAGATGCTGATCGGCGTGACCCGCTTCTTCCGCGACGAGGCGGCGTTCCGCGTCCTGGCCGAGCGGATGATCCCCGGCCTGCTCGCCAACCGCAGCCCGACCGACATGATCCGCGTCTGGGTCTGCGGCTGCGCCAGCGGCGAGGAGGCCTATTCCCTCGCCATCCTCTTCGCCGAGGCGCAGGAGCGGCTGGGCCGCAGTGTCGACGTCAAGATCTTCGCCACCGACATCGACCAGGACAGCATCGAGATGGCGAGCCTCGGCGAGTACCCGCGCGCCATCGCCGATGACGTGTCGCAGGAACGGCTGGCCCGCTTCTTCACCGCAAGGGGCGACAGCTATATGGTGTCGCGCGACATCCGCCGGATGGTGGTGTTCGCCGCCCACAACATCATGCGCGACCCGCCCTTCACCAAGATCGACCTGCTGAGCTGCCGCAATCTGCTGATCTACATGGACCAGCCGTTGCAGCGCAAGGTGTTGAGCCTGTTCCAGTACGCGCTGCGCCAGAGCGGCTTCCTGTTCCTCGGCACCAGCGAGACGCTGGGCGACCTCCAGTCCGATTTCCACACCGTCGACAGCCGCAACAAGGTCTTCCAGAGCCTGCGCGCCGGGTCCTTCCGGCTGTCGCGGCTGCTGGTTCCGACGGTGGCGGCGCCGCTGGCCCGCCATGGCGACGAGGGGCCGTCCCAGGCGATGGAGGAGGGCGCCGCCATCGACGAGGCGATGGCGACGCTGATGAAGGCCTATGTGCCGCCCTGCCTGCTGGTCAATGAACAGATGACCATCATGCATGTGTTCGGCGACGCCTCGTCCCTGCTGAAGGTACCGCCGGGCGAGGCGACGCTGAATGTGCTGAAGCTGCTGCCGTCCTCGGTCGCCATGGTGACGGGCACCGCGCTGAACCGGGCCTTCCGCTCCGGCGAGGAGTTCGCGCTGTCCAACATCCCGGTGAAGGACCGCGACGGGGTGGCGGCGCTCAGCCTGCGGGTCAAACCCTATGTCGCGCGCAAGACCGGGAGGCGCTTTGCCCTGGTGGTGCTGGACCGCGCCAACATGCTGCCGCTGTCGGTGCCGGATTCCGATTTCGACCTGAACGCCGATGCCGCCGAGCGCATCCGGGCGCTGGAACAGGAATTGCTGTCGCGCGGCGAGAATCTCCAGGCGACCATCGAGGAGCTGGAAACCGCCAACGAGGAATTGCAGGCCACCAACGAGGAATTGCTGGCTTCCAATGAGGAGTTGCAGAGCACCAACGAGGAACTGCAGTCGGTCAACGAGGAGCTTTACTCCGTCAACGCCGAATATCAGGCGAAGGTGGAGGAGCTGACCGAGATCACCAACGACCTGGACAATCTGCTGCGCTCGACCGAGATCGGCACGGTGTTCCTCGACGGCGATTTCGTCATCCGCCGTTTCACCCCTGCGGCGGCCGGCTTCATCAACATCATCCCGCGCGACATCGGCCGCTCCATCGCGCATCTGTCGACCAACATCGATTATCCCGACTTCTTCAGTGACATCCGCAAGGTGTTCGCCGGGCAGGATCCGGTCGAACGCCATGTCCGCGTCCAAGACGGGCGCCGGGACGGCCGCTGGGTGCTGACCCGCATCCTGCCCTATCTGACCGACAAGACCCAGGTCGGCGGCGTGGTGGTGACCTTCGTCGACGTGACGGCCAGCAAACAGGCGCAGGAGCGGCTGCAGAAGGTTCTGGACAGCCTGCCGGAGCATATCGCGGTGACGGACCGGGATGGCCGGATCGTCATGGTGAACGCCGCCTGGCGCGGCTTCGCCCAGCGCAACGGCGCTGCGGTGGCGGACCGCTGCGGCGTCGGCACCAACTATCTGGAAGTCTGCCTGTCCCCGGAGGGGCGGGAAAAGGACGGCATCGCCCGCAGGGTGCATGACGGGCTGCGCCGTATCCTGGACGGCGAAGCCGACGACTTCACCATCGAATATCCCTGCCACTCTCCCGATGAACAGCGCTGGTTCCTGATGCATGCCACCCGCCTGAACGACCGTGACGGCGGTGTCGTCGTCAGCCACATCAACATCACCAACCGCAAACTGATGGAGTTGCAGCTGAACGGCGACGGCATGGGGCACGGCACGGGCGACGGAGGTGAAGAATGAGCGAGGATTCCAC
Source organism: Azospirillum sp. B506 (assembly GCF_000333595.1). Lineage (GTDB taxonomy): Bacteria > Pseudomonadota > Alphaproteobacteria > Azospirillales > Azospirillaceae > Azospirillum. The sequence goes on along the minus strand of NZ_BADK01000761.1, from coordinate 366 downwards.
CGGCCGCTTGCGACGCCGTGCCGAATCCATCCTCGGCGGCGGGCATTTCGAGGCATCGGACGTCACCGCCACCTCGATGAAGGAACTGCTGCACGAGCTGTATGTCCATCAGGCCGAACTGGAGATCCAGAACGAGGAGCTGCGCGGCGCCCAGCAGGCGCTGGAGGCGTCGCGCCTGCAATATCTCCAGCTCTTCCAGTCGGTGCCGCTGGCCTGTCTGGCGGTGAACGCCGCCGGCATCGTCGGCGAGGCCAACGGCGCCGCCGAGCGTCAGTTCGGCCTGCCGATGCTGCGGCTGAAGGGGCGTCCGCTGACCCTTCTGGTCGACAGCGTCGATCATGAACGGCTGTTCACCGCGCTTGGCCG
>NZ_BADK01000762.1 GCF_000333595.1 Azospirillum sp. B506 | reverse complement strand
GCCCCTGGGCCGGCTTCCTCGCCAGGATCCGGCCACCCGCTCCTGCACCTCGATTTGCCTGCGCTTCACCGATCCGGAGGTGACCGCCCTGCCGGAAGAGGGTCAAGCCGCGTTCGCCAAGAAGATGTCCGCCCTGCTTGAGAAGGAGGAGGCCGCCTTCGACGCCGGTTCCTACCGCGACGCGCCTCCCGGCCTGCGCCTGTGGGGCGGGGCCACGGTGGAGAACGAGGATATGGAAGCGGTGCTGCCCTGGCTCGACTGGGCCTTCGCCACCGTCAAGGCAGAGATGCTCGGCCCGAAACAGGGCTGAGGTCCCACAAGCGTCAACCTGGCCGTCGTCCACAGGACTGCCCAGAGTTCGCAATAGGCCCCGCTGTGGCAGAAATGCCATGGCGAGGCCTTTTGCACGCGCTGCGTTGTGCTTTGCAGCATAAGGATTCGGTCAAGGAACCGTTCGTACGCAGCAGCATTTCTGCACCAGTGTGACCGGCCCGACGCGCGTATGAAGCCCGCAAGCTTGACCATGGTTATCCACAGAACCGTGGACAAGGTGGTGGATAAGCCTGTTGAACCATCGGTCCCGCCTATCTCGAAACCGTCACAGAGGGAGCGGCGCCGATTCGCAGCCGCGGTCGCCGGACGGGCGGAATTGCCTCTCCGGTTGAGGCATGGCCCTATCCCGAAGATGGTCTGGCAAGGCGTCGGTTGTGTCCCGACTCTTGGAAAGGATTTCCGGTAGACCTGCTGCAGTGCAGCGACGCCGGTGCAACGCAAGGAAGGGCTCTAGAACGACCATGGCGCACTACCTCATCACCGGCGGCTGCGGATTCATCGGCTCGCATCTGGCCGACCGGCTGCTTGCCGACGGTCATCGGGTGACGATCCTCGACAACCTGTCGAGCGGCCGGCTGGACAACAAGCCGGCCGCGGCGAAGCTGGTGGTGGGCGACGTCGCCGATCCCGACGCGGTGCGCGAGGCGATATCCGGCGATGCCGGCGAAGGGGTGGATGGCGTCTTTCATCTCGCTGCCGTGGCGTCGGTGCAGAAATCGCGGGAGCTTTGGGCTGAAACCCACCGCACCAACCTGCTGGGCACCGTCACCGTGTTCGAGGCGGCGCGCGATGCAAAGCACGGCAGCCCGATCCCGGTGGTCTATGCCTCGTCCGCCGCCGTCTATGGCGACAACACCAACACCCCGCTGAAGGAGGACGAACTGCCGCGCCCCCTGTCCGCCTATGGCGTCGACAAGCTGGGCTGCGAGATGCATGCCCGTGTCGCCTGGGCGATCCAGGGGGTGCCGACGGTCGGCTTCCGCTTCTTCAACGTCTATGGTCCGCGCCAGGATCCGATGTCGCCCTATTCCGGCGTGATCTCCATCTTCGCCCGCCGGGTCGCCCGCGGCGAGGATGTGGAAATCCATGGCGATGGCCAGCAGGTCCGCGATTTCGTCTTCGTCGGCGACGTGGTGCGCATCCTGGCGCTGGCGATGGAGCGCCGCTTCGCCGGGTCGCAGGTTTACAACCTCTGCACCGGCCGGGCGACGTCGCTGGTGATGCTGCTGGAGGTGTTGCAGGAGCTGTGTGGCAGCAAGGTCCGCCGCCACCATACCGAACCGCGCGCCGGCGACATCCGCGTGTCGATCGGTGACCCGTCGCTGATGCGCTCCACCTTCGACACCATGTGCCAGGTCGGCCTGCTCCAGGGCCTGAGCGCCACCTTGACCGGCCGCATGCCTTGAGGCTGCGATCATAGGCGGGTATGAGGGAGGGGCGTATCAACGCCCTCTCCCGCACCGGGAAAGGAAGCCATCCTCAAGGTAAGCGAAACATGCCCCGCCGCCGATCCCTCCCCCTGCGGGCCCTGTTCGCCATCCTTGCGATCCTCGCCGCCATCGCTGTGGCGGAGCGGCTCCACATCATCCCGCCCGGTACGCTCGACCGCCTGCTTGGGCAGGAGACCCACCGCCCCCGCCAGCCGCGCAGGCAGGAGCCCGCCGAACCGCCGCCGCCGATCGTCGCCCGCCCCGCCGACCGGATCGATTATGCCGATGTGGCTCGCCAGCTCGACGGCATCCGGGTGGAGCCCGAAAAGCGTCGCGGTTACCAGCGCGAGGACTGGCCGCATTGGCTGGCGCTCGACGGCGGCTGCCTGAATGCGCGTGAGAAGGTGCTGATCCGCGAGTCCCGCCGCCCGGCGATTCTCGACGCCAAAGGGTGCAGCGTGAAGTCCGGCGATTGGATCGACCCTTATACCGGCGAGCATTTCACCGATCCCCAGATCATCGACATCGACCACCGCGTGCCGCTGGAGGAGGCCTATGCCAGCGGTGGCTACGACTGGAGCCGCGAGAAGCGCGCCGCCTATGCCAACGACACCAGCGACCCGCTGACCTTGCTGGTTTCCAGCCGCGAGGCCAATCGCGCCAAGGGATCCAAGGGGCCGGAGGACTGGTTGCCGCCGAAGCGTGACGGCATCTGCCTCTATGTCGCCGACTGGATCCTGGTGAAGGCGCGCTGGGGGCTCAACATGGACGAGCGGGAAAGGGTGACGGTCGGCAACATCCTTGCCGACTGCCGCAGTTCGGCCGGGCAGCAGCGCTGACGCAGCCCTGCCCTGTCCGGGGCATTGTTTGGCACGCCACCGGCTTCACGCTACCGTTCCCCCGGAAAAGGGACGCGGAATCGGGAGAACGTATGACCGAAGGACACACACCCCTGTGGCGGGAAAGCGCCGCCACCCTCGCCGGGCGGCTGGCCCGTCGGGAGCTGTCTGCCCGCGAAGCGGTCGAGGCGCATCTGGCGCGCATCGCCGCCGCCGAACCAGCTCTGTCGGCCTTCATCACCGTCGCCGCCGACAAGGCGCGTGCCCGCGCCGATGCGCTTGACGCCCAGCCAGCCCTCGCCGGGCCGCTGCACGGCTTGCCGGTGGCGGTGAAGGATCTGACCGACACCGCCGGCATCCGCACCACCTATGGATCGGCGCTCTATGCCGACCATGTGCCAGCCACCAGCGACATTGCGGTGGCGCGGATCGAGGCGGCGGGCGGCATCGTCATCGGCAAGACCAACACGCCGGAGTTCGGCTTCGGCGCCATCTGCCAGAACCTCTTGTATGGGCCGACCCGCAATCCGGTCGATCCCGCTCTGACCTCCGGCGGGTCGAGCGGCGGATCGGCGGCGGCGGTCGCGGTTGGCATGGCACCGCTGGCGCATGGCACCGACTTCGGCGGGTCGGTGCGGGTTCCGGCCAGTTTCTGCGGCATCGCTTCCATCCGGCCGACCCCAGGGCTGATTCCGGCGCCCGGCCGCGCGCTCGGCTGGGACACGCTGGCGACCCACGGAGTGCTGGGGCGCAACACCACGGACTGCGCGCTGCTGCTGTCGGCGATGGCCGGCGGCGACCTGCGCGATCCGACCTCCCTGTTCGGCGACCGGGATAACGGGTCGGACAATCGGCTCGGCGCCACCGCCGACTTCGGTGCCGCCACCGTCTCCCAAGCGGTGCGGGAACGCTTCGCCGAAGCGGTCGACCGGCTTGAGCGGGTCGCCGGACCGGTGGCACGCCGGCACCCCGACTGCGGCGACGCCATGGCGACCTTCCGCATGCTGCGCGCCGCCCAGACCCGCCACGCCTTCGGTCCGATGCTGGCCAAACATGGCGAAGCGCTGACCGACACCATCCGCTGGAACATCGAGGCCGGGGTCGGCGTCACCGCCGACGCCTATCTGGAGGCTCAGACTGCCCGCACCGCGCTCTACCGCCGTTTCGTCGCCCTGTTCGAGGAGATCGACGTGCTGGCCGCCCCGGCCTGCGGCGTGCTGCCCTGGCCCAATGCGGACGGAGAGGTGACGGTGATCGACGGCCGGCCGGTGGAGACCATCCTCGATTATCTGGGCGTCACCGCCATCGTCACGCTGATCGGCTTCCCCGTGCTGACCCTGCCGGTTGGCAGCTCTTCCGGCGCTGACGGTTTGCCCTTCGGCATTCAGCTGATCGCCCGGCCGGGCGAGGAACGGCGCCTGATCCGCCTGGGTTGCAAGCTGGAGCGTGAGGCCGGGTTCGCCCACCGCTGGGCACTGAGGTGATGTGGTGGAAGGGCCGTCCGCCACATCACCTCAAACGCCGAAACGCCCCGGCTTTTTGGAGCCGGGGCGTTTCTGTGTGTTTGATGAAGATGCAAGCATGAGCGTTTTGTTTGAGCGTCTCTTGTGCCTGAGTGACCTGGCGGCGACCTACTCTCCCACGTCTTAAGACGCAGTACCATTGGCGCGGAGGCTTTTCACGGCCGAGTTCGGGATGGGATCGGGTGTTTGACACCTCGCCATGACCACCAGGTCACCAAGGCACAAGACCGACGCTCATTCCAAAAGCGCATATGCTTGTTCAGTGCAAGTGATGTGAGGAGTATCGAACTGCGGCGCGTGCTGTCAAGCTGCTGTTTTGAGCAGGCTTGCTGCTCGCGCCCGCCGCCGCCCGCCGTCAGCGGCACCCAGGTCACCTCGAAGATGCGCGGGCAGTCGCCGCCGTCCAGCGTCAGCGGTCCCGGTGCGGTCGCCGACATGGCGGCGACCATCGTGGACAGGGCAGACAGCCCGGGCAGGTCGGCAAGCCGTCGCCCGATCGCGGCATGATCGCCGGCAAGCGCCTGTGCTGCCGGATTGGCCTCCACCACGGTGCCGTCGCTGTCCAGCACCAGCACCGGGTCCGGCACGGCGTCCAGCAGCGCATCGCGGGCCACCGGCAACAGCTCGAACAGGCGCCGCCTGGTGATCAGCCAATAGAAGATCCCGTCCATCATCAGGAAGCTGAAGGCTGTCGGATCCAGGTCGAACAGGGTCAGGTTGCCGAAGATATAGCCGGCATTGGCGGCCCACGGCACCGCCATCACCACCAGGAAACCAAGGTAATGGGTGCGGTAAGCCGGCGTCGCCCGGTGGATGCTGCTGGCGGTGAC
>NZ_BADK01000763.1 GCF_000333595.1 Azospirillum sp. B506 | reverse complement strand
TCGAAGCATGGTCGAGATGCGCCGACCGCAGCCGCGCGCGGCGGTCGGCGTCATCGGCCAGGGCGGAGAGAAGGCGCACCGCATCCTCTTCGCTGCCGAAGGTCAGCGCGTCTTCCGACGGGCCGAACAGCCGGGCGGTGTCGGCATGGCGCCAGCTCACCAGCAGCCCATGGCGTTTGACGATCTCCAGCGTCCGCGGGAAGATCGCCGTGTCGTAGGCGAGGCTGCCGAAATCCAGGCAGGCCACTGCGGTGGGGTAGCCGTTGCGCGGAGCCGCCGACACCGGACCCGCGTTGATGCCGAACCGCTCCCATCCATTGCCCCACAGCGAGAAGCCCTCCCCGAAGCCATGGCGCAGGGCGGCGGCGAAGCGGCGGCGGTTCTCCACCGCGAAGGCGATGGTGAAGGCCCGGTTGAACTCCAGCGTCCAGGCTGGGTCGGCCGACAGGTCGGTCAGCCCGCAGCCGTCCATGGCCTGCAGCCGGTGCAGGGCCGGCCGTTCCATCATGGCCGCGGCGACCGCTTCCGCATCGCGCCGGACCGCCGGAGAAACCGGCTCCCGCCCGGATTCGAGATGCTCCGGCCAGCCCTGCCCCAGATAGAGGATGCGGTTTCGCACCGAGTCCTCCGCGCCCGGATCCGACGGCCCCTTCATCGCGGCATAGGGGTGGCATTGCAGGCCGGGCGTGTCCGAAGCCATCCAGCGCTTGTAGAGATCGACCGAGCCATCCGCCGCCGGGGCGGTGCAGATCCAGCGATGGACGCCCAGCGGCTCATGAAAGACCCGGCTCAGCCCCAGGCGGACCGCCTGTTCCGCCGACCCCTGGCACATGCACCACATCGAAACATCGTTTTCCGCCATCCAGCGGTCGGCGCCGCGGATTTCCTCCGCCGTGCCGGCGCCGATCTCCTCCAGCGGATGCTTCAGGCAGATGTGGACAATGGCGGGGCGGGTGCCGAACTGCGCGATGTAGGCGCGCAGCATCTCCACCGTCTGCCGGGGAATCTCGAACAGGTTCAGCACGAACAGCACGTCGATCCGGCGGTCGATCACCTCCTGCGAGATGTCGGGCAGCGCCAGCACGGATTCATGCCCGAGATCGACCAGTGCCGCCTGGATCGACCACAGGATTTCCGACGTGCCCTGTCCACAAAGCAGGAAGCGCATGCTTCTATCTCCGCTTGGCGAACAGACTGGCCGCCTCGGCCATATAGGCAGAGAGCCGACCATCGTCGGCGCCCTCCCGCTCAACCGTCGCGATGCGGCTGCGGGCCTCCTGCCGCGCCTCGGCCAGCAGCGCCGGGTCGTTCGCCAAGGCAACGGCGCGGGCGACGAAGGCCGCCTCGTCGGCGACCAGGAAGGATGGGCCAGCCACGCTGGCGACGTCGCCGCCCTCGAAGGACAGCACCGGCACGCCGCCCGCCATTGCCTGCGCCACTCCTCCCGCGCCGCCGGTGCGGCGTGGGTTCACGAACAGGTCGCAGACCGACATCAGCGCCTCCATGCGGTCGACATGGCCCAAGCTGCGCAGCCGTCCGGCATGGCGGTCTGCGGCCAGCCGTCCGGGCAGACTCTCCACTCCGCCGGCGAACAGCACCAGGGCCCGCGGGATCGCATCCAGAATCCGGCCCAGCAGGGTCAGGAAGGCACCGTCGATCTCCGCATCCAGGCGGTTGCCGACGACGACGCAGACGAATGCCCCCTCCTGCAAGCCGAACTCCGCCCGCGTCGCCGTCTCTCCGGTGCGGCGCACCGACAGGCTGAAGCGGTAGGGGCGCCAGGACCTCGCCAGCCTGCCATTCTTCGACGGCGGCGCTTGGCCCCCATAACCCAGCACGATGTCGGCGAGCGAGACGATCTGCCCGCTGGTGGTGGGGACGCACATCACCGGACGCGCGCCCTCCAGCAGGTCGGCGACGATCACCGAACCGCCGAAGGCGATCACCAGATCAGGGTCGAACGCCTCGACCGCCGACAGGAAACCCGACAACTTCTCGGCGGTGATGCCCGGCGCGGTGGAGGACAGCATGCGGATGCGCTCGCCGCCGCACCGGATCGTCTTTTCTCCCGAGAGCCTGTCTTCGACCGCGGCGGCGAAGGGCGGGACGAAGGGGCTGTAATAGCGGTCCGGCATCATGTTGGTGTTCAGCACCAGCACCGTGCGCCCGAGATCGCGTTGCAACCGCACCGCCAGCACCAGCAGGTCGCGTGACGGCTGGTGTTCGGCCGACAGGAACTGGTTGGTGACGATCACCACCCGTCCGGTGTCGGGCTGCCCCGCCGTCCTCGCGACCGGAGCAAGTTCCAGGCGCGCCGCCATCTGCCGCAGGAACCGTTCATAAAACGAGAGCAGGTGCTCGGCGACGAAATCGGGCACGGAGCCCATGTCCATGCGCACCAGGAACAGTTGGCGCTGCATCGACCAATAGATCTGGTTGATGCCGTCCAGCGGCGCCAGATCCAGCACATTGTCCAGCATGTCCAGGATGTGCAGGTAGCGGCGCAGGTCGCCGGACACATAGGCCAGCGCCGATTCCCTCAGGATGGGGTCCAGGCCGGCGGTCGCGCCGTCCAACTGTGCCATCGCCACCGCATCCTGCCCCAGCCCGGCCGTTCTTGCGGCTTCGCAGGAGTCCGAAATTGCCTTCAGCGCCTCTCCGGTCCCAGCCGGACCCAACAGCTTGGCGATCAGGTCGGACAATGCCGCGTCTTGGGAGGGCTGGATTACGGCTGGCGCTTGCATGGTTCAACGGTTCCGACTGGTGCTTGGCTGGCGCATTGACAGCCGGCAGCGCCGCGACAAGGCGGGACTTGGCCGGCATCCTTGTCCACGGATAGGATCGATGCCGGCGGGTGTCAATCCACTCAACCCCCGATGCATTTCCCCTGCATCCGATTCCACTGTTCCTCGTACCTACGGCGTTCGCCGGCCGCCGACGGGGCGCTGCCGGTCGCGAAGGTCCGATAGCCGATCTGGAAGGCGATGTAGCAGGGCAGGCAGAAGGCCAGCAGCCGGTGGTCGAGCTGTACGTCGCCCTCGACCACCCGATACAGCGTTTCGGCGTTTCGGCCTGGGCCTTCGACAGATCGAACTCCTCCAGTCCCCCGGCAACGTCCCAGGCGATGCCTTGGCCGCCGATCAGGTCATGCGCGGCGGCATGGTCGAGCGCATCCATCGTCATCAGGCGGTCGTCGGGCAGCCGCAGCCATTCCCAGCGGTACAGGCGGTTGTCGGTAACGACCCGCACGCTGAATTTCTCTCCGCCAGCCCCTGTGCCAGCTTGGCTGCTTCGGTAAACAGCGTTGCCAGGGCGCTGTGCCGCTCGAACCGCAGTGCGGAAGGATCGGTTCCGGCAAGGCTCCGCTTCAGCCGCTCGATCCGGCGGCGGGGATCCTCATGCCCCTCCCGGTCGCCATAGACCAGAATCTTCGCCGGCCGCCGTCACCAGGTCGGGAAGAACAGCAGCAGCAGAGCAAGAACCGCAAGGATACCCAGAATGCTCCACATGGCGGGGCGCCCCATGCCCCGCGAGGTGCCGGCCTTCGGGAGTTCGGCGTCCATTTTCCTGAAGCGGCCAGCCATCGTGTTTGCTCCTGACAATGTCCATATGCCGGAGATCAACAGGGCAAATCCGGTAAAGTTGCCGGTTCCGGTCATGATCCCCTGTCCGGCATGGGTTTGGCCATGCGAAGGGCCGCCGGATGGTTTTCGCTTTACCGCCAATGGGTTGATAGGTCGTTGCGAATTTCCCGCGGGAGAAGGCCAAAAAAACCGCTTCCCAAGCGCCCGGCCAATGGGCAAACTCTACACAAGAAATAGAAAAGATAGCGCGGATACCACTAAAAAAATCCGTGCAATTCAGGAGCCACCGAAGGAGACCCCTGTCATGTCGCTTCGTCGTCTGACCCTTCTCGCCGCCGGCCTGACGCTGGCCTGGCTTGGTGTGGCCGCCGCCGATTCCAAGGATACGCTGCTGAACGTGTCCTACGATCCCACCCGTGAATTCTATGTTGAGTTCAACAAGGCGTTTGCCAAGAAGTGGGAGGCGGAAACCGGCCGCGCCCTGACCGTGCGGCAGTCGCATGGCGGTTCCGGCAAGCAGGCGCGTTCGGTGATCGACGGACTTGATGCCGACATCGTGACCCTGGCGCTTGGCTATGACATCGACGCCATCGCCGATGCCGGCCTGCTGCCGAAGGACTGGCAGAGCCGCCTGCCGAACAACAGCTCGCCCTACACCTCGACCATCGTGTTCCTGGTGAAGAAGGGCAATCCGAAGGGGATCAAGGACTGGAACGACCTGGTGAAGCCGGGCGTCCAGGTCATCACCCCGAACCCGAAGACTTCGGGCGGCGCCCGCTGGAACTATCTGGCCGCCTGGGCCTATGCCCTCCAGGCGAACGGCGGCGACGAGGCCAAGGCCAAGGAGTTCGTGTCGCAGTTGCTGAAGAATGTCCCGGTGCTGGACAGCGGCGCCCGCGGCGCCACCGTCACCTTCACCCAGCGCGGCATCGGCGACGTCCTGCTGGCCTGGGAGAACGAGGCCTACCTGTCGCTTCAGGAGTTCGGCGCCGACAAGTTTGAGATCGTGACGCCCAGCCTGTCGATCCTGGCCGAACCGCCGGTCGCCGTCGTCGACAAGGTCGCCGACCGCAAGGGAAGCCGCAAGGTGGCGGAGGCTTATCTCCAGTTCCTCTACACCCGCGAAGGGCAGGAGATCGCCGCCAAGAACTTCTACCGCCCGCGCCTCCCGGAACTGGCTGCCCAGTATGCGGGGCGCTTCGCCGATGTTAAGCTGGTCACCATCGACCAATTCGGGGGATGGCGTGCCGCACAGGAGAAGCACTTCTCGGACGGTGGGTCTTCGACCAGATCTCCAGAAGGGGCGTG
>NZ_BADK01000764.1 GCF_000333595.1 Azospirillum sp. B506 | reverse complement strand
ATGCCGGTCTTGAGCGCCGCATCCGCCGTGACGAGTCCTGCATCCTGCCGGTCCCCGTGCTGGAGCGCCGGCTGATCGGCTCCGACGCGCTGGAGGACAGGCTCGCCGCCCGCGACCTGCTGCCGGTGGAGTTGGTGGCCGGCGCTGCCGCGGAACCGGTGCGGACGCAGCGCACGTTGCTGCGCCGGGCGGCCACCGTGCTTGAGAACCGCGGCTCGGTTCTGCTTGCCGCCCGCCCCGGCGAGGCCGACCGGCTGGCCGGGCGGGCGTCGGCGGCACTCGGGCGCCCCGTACCCAGGTTGGAGCGCTGGCCCGATCCGCCTCTGGGAGCCGGCAATTGCGCCGTTCTGCAACTGCGGGCGGGGGATGGCTTCCTCTGCGACGGCGTGACGGTGCTGGTCGCCCCGCGCCAAACCGAGGAGCGTGTCGGGGAAGCTCCCAGCCGTCCGCCGTTGGCGCCGTCGGAACTGGCGACCGGCGACTTTGTCGTGCATCTCGACTACGGCATCGGGCGCCTGATCGGGCTTGAGACCATTGCCTCCGAACAGGGTGACGGCGAGGGAGCCTCCGCCGATTTCCTGGTGCTGGACTATGCCCATGACGACCGGCTGCTGGTGCCGACCGCCGACTTCGACCGGCTGTGGCGCCACGGATCTGCCGATACCGGTGCCAGGCTCGACAGCCTGAAGAATGCCCATTGGCTGGAACGCCGTTCCGTGCTGGAGGCGGAGATCGGCGAGACCGCCAAGGGCATCCTGCGTGAAGCCCGCCGCCGTGCGCAGGAGGTGGCGCCGGTCATCGATCCACCGGCCGACCGCATGCGCCGCTTCGGCGCCCGCTTCGGCTTCGACCCCACCGAAGGACAGCACCGAGCCATCCAATCCGTGCTCGACGCCGTGGGCAAGGGCCAACCGATGGATCATCTGGTCTGCGCCGATGTCGGATATGGCAAGACCGAGGTGGCTCTGCGCACGGCGGCGGCGGTCGCCTTCGCCGGGCATCAGGTGGCGGTGATGGCTCCGACCTCCATCCTCGCCCGCCAGCATCTCGACCTGTTCCGCCGCCGCTTTGCCGGCTTCGGTGTGACGGTGGAGCCGCTGACCGGTGCAATGACCAAGCCTGAAAGCGACCGCGTGCGCGCCGGGCTGGCCGACGGATCGGTCGACATCGTCGTCGGCACCCATGCCCTGCTGTCCAAGGAGGTCCGGTTCCAGAGCCTGGGCCTGATGGTGGTGGACGAGGAACAGCGTTTCGGTGCAGCGCAGAAGCAGGCGCTGAAGCGGCGGACCAAGGGCGTACACAGCCTCGCGCTCAGCGCCACGCCGATCCCGCGCACCCTGCAAGGCGCCCTGGCCGGCCTGCGTGGCCTCAGCATCATCGACACCCCGCCTGCCCGCCGCCGGCCGGTGCGCACCGTCGTCACCCCGCGCGATCCCGTCACAGCCCGTGCCGCCCTGCTGCGCGAGTTGGGGCGCGGCGGGCAGGCATTCTGCGTCACCCCACGCATCGCCGATCTGGCGGAGCTGGAAGTCTGGATTCGGGAGCTGGTTCCGGCGGCGCGCATCGCGGTGGCGCATGGCCGGATGGGGGCGGCGGCGCTCGACGATGCGGTGATGGGCTTCGTCGATGGCGCAAGCGACATCCTGCTGGCGACCCCGATCATCGAATCCGGCATCGACATCCCGCGCGCCAACACGCTGCTGCTGTTCCGTCCCGATCTGTTCGGGCTGGGCCAGCTGCACCAGCTGCGCGGCCGGGTCGGGCGCGGTTCGGTTCAGGGCTACGCCTATCTGTTGACCGACCCCGACCATCCTCTGGAGGAGCGGGCAGCCCGCCGCCTTGGCTCGCTGGAGGTGATCGAAAGCCTGGGCGGCGGTTTTGTGTTGAGCATGCTCGACCTTGACCAGCGCGGGGCCGGCGACCTGCTGGGCGAGGACCAGACCGGCCATCTGCGCGCGGTGGGGACCGAACTCTACCAACGCATCCTGGCCGATGCGCTGCGCGCGCTGCGCCGCCAGCCCGACGAGCGTTGGGATCCGGATGTGGCGGTCGCGGTGCCGCACGGCATCCCGCCCTCCTACATCCCCGAGGAGGAACTGCGCATCGGCCTGCACCGCAGAATCGCCCGCACCCGCGAGTCCGGTGAACTGGACGCCTTGCGCGAGGAAATGGAGGATCGTTTCGGTACCCTGCCGCCCCTGGTGGAACGGCTGTTGTCCATCGCCGAACTGCGCTGCCGTTGCCGGGCGCTGGGCATCGCGTCACTCGGCTGTGGCCCGGCAGGCGTCGCCGTCAGGCTACGGGGCGAACGCGCCGCGGCCAAAGCGGCGACGTTGGCGAAGCGGTCCAAGGGCCTTCTGCGCGCCCAGGACGACCGGCTGTCTGCCGCGCGGCGGCGCCGGTGCCGAGGCCGGCTGC
>NZ_BADK01000765.1 GCF_000333595.1 Azospirillum sp. B506 | reverse complement strand
GCGCGGCGCGTTCCTGCGCACCGCCAGCTGTGCCGCATCCGCGACGTCGAGCAGCTTCTGGCGGTCAGCGCCCTGGTCCGCGATCTCAGCGCCCTGATCCATGCCTTGCAGAAGGAACGCGGCGCGTCGGCCGTCTATCTCGGCTCCGGCGGCAGCCGCTTCGCCGGTGATCGTGCCCGCTGGCAGGCCGACGCCAGGGCGCTGGAGTCCGTGCTGCGCGACCGCTTGGACCTGGTGGACGAGCAGTTGGACCGTCTCAGTTCCGGGGCGCAGTTCTATAACCGGGTCGCCATCGCGCTGCATGCGCTCGATGGCTTGCCGGCACTGCGCGATCAGGTGTCGTCGCTGGCGCTGGTGCCGCAGGATTCGGTGAAGTGTTTCACCGACATCGTCGGCCATCTGCTGGCCGTGGTGTTCGAGGCGGCAGATATCGCCGCCGACCCGGCGATTTCCCGCGCGCTGGTCGCCCTGTTCAATGTGGTGCAGGGCAAGGAATTCGCCGGGCAGGAGCGGGCGACCGCCAGCGCCGGCTTCTCGCGCGGGCATTTCGACGGGGCGGAGCATGCGCGTCTCGTCCACCTCATCGACGCCCAGAACCGCGCCTTCCGCATCTTCGCGGAGTTTGCCGATCCTGTCCAAGCCGCCGCCTTCCGCTCCGTCCTGGCCGATCCGGCAGTGGCGGAGGTGGAGCGGATGCGGGGGCTGGCGCTCAGCGACGATGCCCGCCACGGCGAATTGTCGGGCATCACGCCGGAGGCTTGGTTCGAGCAGGCCACCCGCCGCATGGACCTGTTCAAGACAGTGGAAGACCGGCTGACCGAGGATCTTCGCCACCTGTGCGAGGCCAAGCTGGCCGAGGCCCGCGCCGATCTGGAGCAGGCGGACGGCCGCGCCCCCGACGCGGTGATGCCGGTCGCCATGGTGCTGGTCGATGCCGATCCCCTGCTGGCGGGCCAGGACGGCGCCGGCCTCTATGCCCCCGACGGGTTGAGGCCGAAGCTGATGCGTTCCGTCCTCGACGTCGTCCAGGCCCAGTCGCAGCGCCTGCGCGCCGTCAGCCTGGAGCTGGAGACGGCCAAGGCCGCGCTGAACGAGCGCAAGGTGATCGACCGCGCCAAGGGCCTGCTGATGTCTGCCCGCAACCTGTCGGAGGAGGACGCCTACAAGCTGATCCGCAAGACGGCGATGAACCAGAACAAGCGCATCATCGAGGTGGCGGAGGCGATCCTCAGCATGTCCGACATCCTCCGCGGTGTGACGGCGGGAGGAGGATCGTCCGGCGGATGAGTTGACTATTGCACCGTGCGCACCGGTGAGAAGGGCAGACCCGCCTGATCGAGCGCCCGGTTGATCACCTCTTCCGACTTCTGGTCGAACAGCTGCAGCAGCAGGTCGTCGACCATCCAGTCGTTGGTCGGGATGCAGGCGGTGAACAGGTCGCTGATGACCTCGGCCTGGAAATCCTCGCGCCCCGCTTCACCGCCCTCATACTCCATCCGCTTGGCGACGCCGACCGCGACCTGGAACGGCTGGGTCAGGCCGGGGGCGACCGCGGCCTTTTTCAGCAGCGCCGCCATGCCCAGCTCCCCGTCGTCCCAGGCCAGCCGGCGGGCGTTCTGCGCCGGGATGCCGGCGCGGACGGCCATGCCGGCGACGAACAGCGACAGGTCGCCGGCGCACAGCGCGCGGAACAGCAGGACCGGCGTCAGGCGGCGGTTGGTGTGCAGCCACTGGATCACCGCGTCGATGTCCTCCGCCCCCCGCAGCACCGGACGCAGCATGCGCATGGTCGCCGCCTCCCGCCCGCGTTCGACCAGCCGTTCGACCAGCTCGCGCGACAGGCCATGCGCCTGCATCAGCGTGGTGCGCATGCTGTCGGAGACGAAGGCGACCACCCGCTCGACCATCGCCAGCGACAGGCCTGGGCGGGTCGCCGCAGCCTCGCTGACCATGCGGACACGGCCGAAGCGGTCGAGCGCACGGTTCATCGCGCTGTCCGGCACCGCGGCGCCGTCGTTGCGCAGCAAGGCCGTCACCGCGATCACGTTGCCGCTCTCGGCAATCGCGCCGGACACGCGGGCGGACAGGCTGGAGCGGCTGGCGACCGCCACATGCTTGCCGGAATCCGGATCGGACAGCACGTCCAGCAGCAGGTCGTCGGTCAGGCCGGCGGCATCGCGCAGGATGGGGAAGGCCACCCGGCCGACGTCGCGCACCAGCCGTTCGGCCAGATCTTCGGTCAGCAGCGGGCTGTTGCGCAACTGCCAGGCCACCGCCTCGCGCACCGCCACCTGGGCGTCGCCGGCGAAGCAATGGACCACCTCGATGGCCAGCGACCGTTCGGCCGGGCTGAGCGCGCCCGATTCCAGGTCGTGGAACAGCTTGTTCATCGTCTCGATCCGCGTTTCCGCGTTCGGCGAGGCGAGCAGCCGCTCCACATCCTTGGACGACAGGCCATCGGGATGGGGGATATCTGGGTTGGCGGCGGCGTGTGGCATCAGGGCACCCGGCTGCGGCATCGGAGCAAAACCTTCAATCGGACTGGGGGCCTCAATCGAAATCGAGGCAGGAATAGCGGACCATGTCGCCCCACAGCCGGTCGAGCCGGCGGAGTGTGCGGTAGCTGGCCTTCAGGTCGCGGACCTCGGTCTCGTTGCGCACCAGCGCCTCGGCCTGGGCCTGTTCCATCCGCCGCAGCCCCTCCCACAGCTCCCGTCCCTTGTCGGTCAGCTGGAGGCGGGCGGTGCGGCGGTCGCGCTGGTTGGCCGCACGGTTGATGTAGCCGGCATCGACCAGGATCTTAAGGCTGTAGGAGGCGTTGGATCCCAGGTAATAGCCGCGCTCCATCAGGTCGCGGACCGACAGCTCGTCCTCGCCGATCAGCATCACCATCAGCGCCTGAACCGGGCCGATGTCCTCCACACCCTGCTTGGACAGGCCGACGCGGACGACGTCGAGATAGCGGCGGTGCATCCGCTCGATCAGCCGCGCCATGCCATGGAAGTCGGCGAGGTCGAGATCCTCGCCCGGCTTTCCTCCCGCCCGGTCCGCGGCCCTGTCGTCCGGACCGGGTTCGGGTGCGTCGTCGTCGTCCCAGTTCAGGTTGCTCATCGCGTCCATGATCCTGCCGGCTCGATCATTGCTGTTTCCTTTCTGCTCACAAATCACTCCGCGGCGGCGGCAAGGCCGCGGAACCCCTGCGGATGCGCGCTGCGCCAGGCCCAGGCGCTGCCGATGATGCTGTCCAGTTCCGGGAAGCGCGGCTGCCAGCCGAGGTCGCGGCGGATGCGCTCCGACGAGGCGATCAGCACCGGCAGGTCGCCGGGGCGTCGGGGGCCGACCTTGACCGGCACGCTGCGGCCGGTGATGCGCTCCACCGACGCGATCACCTCGCGCACGCTGTAGCCGGTGCCGTTGCCGAGATTGTAGCGGACCGACCGCTCGTCCAGCACATCGAGCACCCGCAGATGGGCGTCGGCCAGATCGCAGACATGGATATAGTCGCGGATGCAGGTTCCGTCGCGGGTGTCGTAATCGTCGCCGAAGATCTCGATGTGCGGACGCTTGCCGGTGGCGGCGTCCATCACCAGCGGGATCAGGTGGGTTTCCGGGCTGTGGTCCTCGCCCAGCTTGCCGTTGGGATGGGCGCCCGCCGCATTGAAGTAGCGCAGGCAGGCGGACCGCAGGCCATGGCAGCGGTCGGCCCAATGCAGGGCGCGCTCGATCATGAACTTCGATTCGCCATAGGGGCTGCCGGGATCGATCGCCTCGTCCTCGTCGATGGGGATGCGCTTGGGCGAACCGAACAGGTTGGCGGTGGAGGAGAAGACCAGCTTTATCACCCCGGCCCTCACCGCGGCGCGGATCAGGTTCAGCGAGGTGACTGTGTTGCCGTGCAGGTAGGCGTGCGGGTCGCGCATCGAGTCGCCGACCACCGACAAGGCGGCGAAGTGGAACACCGCATCGAATCGCCATTGTCCGAACACGCGGGCCAGCGCCGCGTCGTCGGCGAGGTCGGCCTGGACAAAGGTCGCATCGGCGGGAACGGCTGCGGCGTGGCCCTGGCGCAGGTTGTCGAACACCACGACCCGGTGGCCGCGGTCGAGAAGTTCCGCCACGCAATGGCTGCCGACATAGCCGGCGCCGCCGGTGACGAGAATGGTTTTTCCGGACATGTTTTGGGTGGTCGTCATCGATTGGGTTTCCTTGAACCGGTTATCGGGCCGCAGCCTGAACAGGGCGGCCGGCGTGGTGGAAGGAAAGCGGGGGGCGGTGCAGGGCGGACCGGATGGGGGGATCGCAGTGCCATGCGAAAACTCATGCGGTGCAGCATGCACGATGTCTGCTGCGTCTGACCAGACGGCTGCGAAATACGGCACGAAGGGCCTAAGACCTTCGGCGAAGTGGAGTATTATCGTTTTTTATCAATGCGTTGATGATGGAGGGCTACCCCTTTTTCGAATGCTGGAAAGGGGTGAGAGCCAAAACTTGTCACACGTCTCTAAAATGTCTCCGGTGTATAGCTTAAGCCTGCCAAGTCTGCCGTCGCTTCCCCCCCCCGCGTCCGGATTTGTCCCGTCATAGGCGGCCCCCGGTCATCGGTCCGGCTGCACCCGGCGCCCCCCAGCCGGCTTCCTGTCCCGCGTCCGTCGCCGCCGGCAGCTGTCTTTGTTTTCCCCGATTTCCAGCGCCGTGCAGCCGGCCAGTCCTCCATTGGGAAGGATCGAAGATGAGTTCCGTGGATCGGCCCCTGCTGACCCAAGCCTACCGGAAGATCGGACAGGGACTGCTGCTGGCCGGCGTCCTCAGCCTGTTCGTCAATGTGCTGATGCTGGTTCTGCCGCTCTTCACCATGCAGGTCTATGACCGGGTGATGAGCAGCCGCAGCCTGGAAACCCTGACGATGCTGGCGATCATCGCGGTGGGGGCGCTGGCGCTGTATGGCGTGCTGGACTTCATCCGCGCCCGCGCCTTCCTGGTGACCAGCGCCGTGATCGCCCACCGCTTCAACGTCCCGGCGCTGGAGGCGTCCATCGTCGACGCGCTGTCGGGCGGTCCGCGCAACGCGGCGCAGACCATGCGCGACCTGAACGACCTGCGCAGCTTCATGACCAGCAGCGCGGTGACCGCCCCGCTGGAGTTGGCCTGGGCGCCGATCTTCCTGGCGATCCTGTTCCTGCTTCATCCTGTCTATGGCGTGCTCGCCATCGTCTCGGCGTTGGTGCTGCTGGTGATGGGCGTGCTGACCGACATGCTGACGCGGCGGCCGATGGCCCAGGCGAACGAGGCCTCGGCCCGCGTCTTCGCCGACATCGCCGGCACCGTCCGCCATGCCGAAGCCATCGAGGCGATGGGCATGCTGCCGGCGCTGGCCCGGCGCTGGCAGTCGGCGCAGAGCGGATCGGCCGGGATGATCGACCGCGGCGCCACCCTGTCGCGCGGTTTGGCGGCCTCCTCGCGCTCACTGCGGATGATCCTGCAGGTCGGTGTCATCGCCGCCGGCGCCACGCTGGTGATCGACAATCTGGTGACCCCCGGCAGCATGATGGCCGCCGGCCTGATCACCGGGCGCCTGCTGCACCCGTTCGAGCAGTTGGTGGATGGCTGGCGCCAGTGGGTGAAGGCGCTGGAGGCGCATCGCCGCATCCGCGACCTGCTGAACAACGGCGCCTCGGCCCGCTCCACCATGCCGCTGCCGCAGCCGCAGGGCGCGCTGACGGTCGACCGCGTCACCCATGTGCCGGCCGGCCTGAGCCGCCCGGTGCTGCGCAATGTCTCCTTCGCTGTCCAGGCGGGAGAGGTGCTTGGCGTGATCGGCCCGTCGGGAGCGGGAAAATCGACGCTGGCCCGCCTGCTGGTCGGCGTCTGGCAACCGACCGCCGGCGGCATCTATTTGGATGGCACCAGCACCTATCTGTGGGAGCGCGAGAGCTTCGGCAAATATGTCGGCTATGTGCCACAGTCGGTCGCCTTGTTGGACGGCACCATCGGCGAGAACATCTCCCGCATGGCCAGCGCCGATCCGGCGGAGATCGTCCGCGCCGCCCGGCTGGCCGGCGTGCATGAGATGATCGGGCGCTTGCCCTTCGGCTACGACACGCCTGTGGGCGACAGCGCCTTTTCCCTGTCCGGTGGCCAGCGGCAGCGCATCGCGCTGGCCCGCGCCCTGTTCGGCCGCCCCCGCCTGCTGGTGCTCGACGAGCCGAACTCCAACCTCGACCATGACGGCGAGCAGGCCTTGCTGAACGCCGTCCACAAGGTGAAGGCGGACGGTACGACGGTGGTGATGATCGCCCACCGCCCGTCCATCGTCGCCATCGCCGACAAGCTGGTGGTGATGAAGGACGGCGCCGTCGAACATTTCGGCACCCGGAGTGACGTTCTGAAACTGGTGCAACCCACCGGCATCTCGACTGGCGCTCCCGCCGGTGTGGCCCGCCTCGTCCGCAGCGGAGGACAACAATGAGCAGCGATACGCCTCTCCTGTCGTCACAGCCGGCCTGGACTGCGACCCTCGACGCCGTCCCGGTCGAGCCCTCCCTGCGCGGTACTGCGCTTGCCGGGGCGTTGGCCGTTCTGGTCGGCTTCGGCGGCTTCCTGACCTGGGGATTCACCGCCAGCCTGGACAGTGCTGCGCTCGCCGCCGGCACGGTTATGGTGGAAAGCCACCGCAAGACCGTCTCCCATCTGGAAGGCGGCATCCTGCGCGATTTGCTGGTCAAGGATGGCGACCTCGTGCGCGCCGGCCAGGTGCTGCTGCGGCTCGATTCCACGCAAAGCCAGGCGGTGGTGTCGCAGTTGCAGGGGCAATATTGGACGGCGCTGGCCCGGTTGGGACGGCTGCGCGCCGAGCAGTCGGACGCGCCGAATCCGCTGTTCGTTGATGAACTGGTCAAGGCTGCGCGCGACAATCCGGTGGCGGCCGAGGCGCTGGAGGTGGAGGAACGGCTGTTCCGGTCCCGCCACGACAGCTACGAGGCGCAGCTGGGCATCCAGCGCCGCCAGATTTCCCAGCTGCGCGACGAGATCGTGGCGCTGGACTCCCAGCGGGGCGCCACCGCCGACCGGCTGCGCTACACCCAGGACGAGCTGCGGGTGGTGCAGGGACTGCTGGCCAAGGGCTACGAGCGCAAACCTCGCCTGCTGGAGCTTCAGCGCAATGTCGCCGATTCGGAAGGCCGGCTGGGCGAGCTGATGGCGAACAAGTCCAAGGCGGAACAGGCCATCGCCGCTGCCGAGCTGACCATGATCAACATCGGCAATACCCGCCGGTCAGAGGTCGCGACCGACCTCCAGGCCGCCCAGGCCAGCGTCGCCGACCTGTCCGAGCGGCTGCGGGGGGCCGACGACGTGCTGCTGCGTCAGGCCGTCACCGCACCGCAGGCCGGGCGGGTCACGGGGCTGAAGTTCTTCACCTCCGGTGGCGTGATTCCCGCCGGTGCCGGGATCCTCGACATTGTGCCGCAGGACGACGCGATGATCGTGGAGGCCCGCGTCTCCCCCCACGACGTCCAGAATGTCGAGGTCGGCAGCAAGGCGATGGTGAAGCTGACCGGCTATCGCCAGCGTGCGGTGCCGCCGGTGGCCGGGCAGGTGGTGTCGCTGTCGGCCGATCAACTGGAGGACGACCGCACCGGCACTTATTATTTTGCGGCGCGCATCAGCATGGATGCGGCGGAACTGAAGGCCCTGCCCAATGTGGAGCTGCATCCCGGCATGCCGGCCGAGGTGATGATCCACGGCCATGCCCGCCGCGCCATCGACTATTTCCTGACGCCGCTGACCGACGGCCTTCAGCGGGCCTTCCGCGAGAAATAAGCGGAATTGCCATCCCCCCGGTCCTCCCCGTTCGGACCGGTGCGGGCTGGGGTCCTTGCCTGGGCCATCCCTGGCAAGCGGCCCCGCGGAAGGGCCGGCGTCCCCCACGCCGGCCCTTTTGCACATCGGGGACAGATGTGAGGCAGTTTTATTGCTGCCGATTCGGACAATGATTGTGTATGTGAGTATTGGGAGGTGCTTTTATCTGGCGCATATAAAACGACTGCCTTTTCTCTTTGCCGGTGACGGTTCGGCGCCGGCCGGCACTGCGGGGCCGTCGCCGATGAAACCGCTGTGGATCGGGGCGGGCCGCCTGATTTTAAAAATCTTTCTTTAACGATTTTGGCATTTTTCCCAGAAAACTCACCCGATTCGCGGCTTTCGACAGCGAAACAGTGGGGATGGCCATCATTTTTTAAAATGAAAAATGCTTAGAAATTCGACGTAAATCAAAATAACTGTCTTTTTGAAAATATATATAATGTATTTCTCTGCGAAAATTCGCTGTCTAGACTCAACTTTCTCTTCCATGTGCCCGAGTTTTATCACACTATCCGCCCGATAGATTTGGTTACACCGAAAGGCGAGCTCAGCCTTTCGAGCGAGGCCGAAAGAAGGCCCAAAAATCCCAATCACATCGCAAGGAGACACCTACGATGGCTACGGTTCCTGGGGGCAGCTACGACGTGCATATCGGCACGAATCACGACGATCTTCTGGTCGGCGGGCAGGGTGACTCTCTGTTGCTGGGGGGCAACGGCAGCGACACTCTGCTCGGTGGCAATGGACATGACCTTCTGTTGGGGGGCAACGGAGCGGACGTGATCCATGGCGGTGCTTCGGCGGACATGCTGCTGGGGGGCAACGGCAACGACGTCATCGACGGCGGCTCGGGCGACGACATCATCCTGGGGGGGAATGGTGACGACGTCCTGGTCGGCGGGGCCGGGCGCGATCTGCTGGATGGCGGCAAGGGCGACGACGTGCTGTCGGGGGGCGACGGTGACGACGTGCTGACTGGCGGCGCCGGTGACGACACGCTGTACGGTGGCGGCCACAACGATATTCTCGACGGCGGCAAGGGCGACGACCTGCTGCGCGGCGGCACCGGCGACGACGTGCTGAACGGCGGTGACGGCGACGACACCCTGTTCGGCGATGATGGCAACGACCGCCTGGAAGGCGGCAAGGGCGACGATCTGCTGATCGGCGGCGCCGGCCACGATGTCTTCATCTTCTCCGGTGGCGGCGGCCAGGACGTGGTCCTGGACTTCAAGGCCGGCGAGGACGTTCTGCAGATCTCCCGCAACATCAATGGCCTGAAGGTGACCGATGCCGCCGATCTGGCGGCCCGTGTCACCGACCAGCATGGTGACGCCGTGATCGACCTCGGCCATGGCGACAGCATCACCTTGAAGGGTGTCTCGGCTGCGGACATCCACAACCACCCGAACGATTTTTTCGTCATCCACTAACCGGACACCGACCGTCTGACGCTTCTTGAGCGACTGACGGGCAGGACGGACCGGTGGTGTCAAAGCCGCCGCCGGTCCCCCTTTGCCCAAAGTCGGCCTTCCCGAGTTTCAAACCCATCGACGTTGCCGGAATCCCATCCATGACCGTCATCGCCGTCCTGCCGAATTCGGTGTCGATCGCCCCCGCCCAAGGTTTGGCGCTGGGCCGCCGCTTCCTCCTCGTCTCCTGGACGATGGATGGCAAGATGGACGACACAGCCACCGTCGGCCCGATCACGCCGAGTGTCGACGGCCAGCCGGTGCGTCCGCCCTTCACCACGCTGACCATCGAAACCGGCTGGGGTGGGCGGCGCGTGCTGTCGATCCTTCCGGCACCGCGCGATCCGCGGATGCCCATTCATTTCATCGCCAACAATCGCGTGATTGCAGAGCTTCGCACCGAAGCCGGCGCTGCCTGTCTCGACCCCGCCGGGCTGCTGGGAAGCCTCGACGGTGCCGCCCGGCTGCGGGTGTTGCGTTTCCTGTTCGACTTCGCCTGCTCCACCCCGGCGCTGCGCCGCGATGCCGCTTTTGCCGGACTGTGCCGCCGGATGGTGCTGGACCGGGCCGCAGAGCCGGCCCTGATTGCGGTCCGCGCCACGGCGGGTGGCGATCTTCTGCTCTGCGCCGGCGCGCTGTCCGGTCGCTTCGGCGCCATCAGCGGTCTGGTGGTGCTGTCGCCGAAGGCGGTGGTGCGGGCGCCCTTCGACGCTGTCATCGGACCCGATCCGGCGGGGATGGGGCGCATCGCCTTCGACCTGCTGGTCGACCGCGGCCTGTGCGCGCCGGGCAACCTGCTGGTGGTTCTGGGCGCCAACGGTGTCGCCTGCCGCCGCTTTTCCGAAGAGCCGGTCGGCCTGCCGACTCTGACCGAGCGGCTGAATGCCCGGCCGGACACGCCGGCCGCTCTTCGCCATTATTTGCTAACCAGCCTTGCCAAGCGCGGCCTCAGCGATACGTCCGCCGCCTCCGCGGTCAGCGAGTTGCAGGCGCTGGCGCCGCTGCCGCGCCGGCAGGCCGCCAATGCCAGGCAGCCGATCGGCGCCTCGCTCGACCTCGCTGTTCCTACGGCCGATGGCGGCCTGTTCCTTGCCGGCTGGCTGCACGACCCGCATGGTCTGGCGGCGGATTTGGTGGTGCGCATGCCCTTCGGTGGCGAACGCCGGGTGGAGCGCTTCGCCAACCGCTTCCCGCGCGAGGATGTCGCCAAGTTCTACGGCGCCAGCGGCATCGATCACAGCGGGTTCGTCCTGCATCTGTCGGGCACTCCCGAACCCGCGGAGGCGCTCCAGGTGACGGCAGAGCTTCGGCTGGCGTCCGGCGGCTCCCTGCGCCTCGTCCCGCCGCCGCGTCCGCGCGCCCATGCCGACGCGCGTGCCGCTGTGCTGGGAAGCCTGCCGCCGCGCTTCGCCACAGCGGAGCTGCTGGAGACTGTCATCGGCCCGGCCGTCGCCCCGCTGCATGCCGCCCATCTCGCCACCCGCGGCGAGCCGGAAGTGGTCGTCTATGGCGAGCGCAAGGCAAAGCCGGCGATATCGGTCATCATCCCGCTCTACCGCACACTGGAGTTCCTGCGCTTCCAGATCGCCTGCTTCGCCACCGATCCGGCGATGGCCGAGGCCGAACTGGTCTTCGTGCTCGACAGCCCGGAGCAGCGCGACGAGCTGGTGCATCTGCTGCGCGGCTTCCACGCCCTCTATGGGCTGCCGATGTTGCTGCTGGTGCAGAGCGCCAATTACGGCTATTCGGCCGCCAACAATGCCGGTGTCGAGGTGTCCCGCGGCAACCGCCTGCTGTTCCTCAATTCCGACGTGGTGCCCGACCGTGCCGGCTGGTTGCCACAGCTGGTCGCGGCGCTGGAGGAGCGTCCGGGCATCGGCGCGGTGGGTCCGAAGCTGCTGTTCGACGACGACAGCCTCCAGCATGCCGGCCTCTATTTCGACCGCGATCTGCAGGGCGCCTGGTACAATCATCACTACTTCAAGGGTTTGCCACGCGACTTTGCTGCCGCCTGCCGACCTCGCCCGGTTCCCGGCGTCACCGGCGCCTGCCTGCTGACCACGCGCGACGTCTACAGCGCTGCCGGTGGCTTCTGCGAAGACTATATCATCGGCGATTTCGAGGATTCGGACCTCTGCCTGCGCATCCGCGGCCAGGGACTCGACATCCGCTATGCCCCGTCGGTGGAGCTGTACCATCTGGAACGCCGCTCCATCGGCCGGCACCAGGGCTACACCCGCGGAGTCGCCTCCGAATACAACCGCTGGCTCCATGGCTGCCGCTGGTCCGACCGCATGGCCGACCTGATGGCCCGCGACTGGCACGACGACGCGCTGCCGCCGTCCCGCAATGGCGGCACCCGCAAGACCGCACAGGTGACCCGATGAATGCGATTCTGCCGACCCCGCAGCTCGCCGTCCTGCGCCGCCAGACCGATCCGCGGCTGGAATGGCTCTGCGCCCAGATCGCGCGCAACCGCTTCCTGCCGGTGCCGCCACCCGAACTGCATTTCATCGGAGACGGCGATTTCCGTGCCATCGGGGCGGAATTCCTGCGCCATTTCGTCCGTCTCGGCGGTCTGCGTCCCGACCACAAGGTGCTGGAGATCGGCTGCGGCGTCGGCCGCATGGCACTGCCGCTGACCCAGTATCTGGACGGGTCCTACGACGGCATCGACATCGTGCTCGACGGCATCCGCTGGTGCGCGTCGACCATCACGCCGGCCTATCCGGAGTTCCGCTTCCATCACCTCGACGTCGCCAACGGCCTCTACAATCCCGATGGCCGGATCGAGGGCGAGACGGCGACGCTGCCTTTCAAGTCCGGGACTTACGACTTCGTCATCCTGACTTCCGTCATCACCCACCTGCGCACCGCCGACACCGAGCGCTACGCGGCGGAGATCGGGCGGGTGCTGAAGCCGGGGGGGCGCTGTTTTCTCAGCCTGTTCCTGGCCGACGCCACCGCGCGCGCCGGGATTGCCAAGGGCACCGCCCGCCCGGCTTTCCGCGACGCGCTGGGCCGCGATGCGCCGGGCGTGGAGTTGCTGGCCGATCCCGCGCATCCCAACGCCGCCGTCGCCTATGACGAGGAGTTCCTGCTCGGTCGCTTCGCCGCCCATGGCCTTCGTCCTGCCCGTGTCGTCATGCGCGGCCACTGGAGCGGCCAGCGCGAGACCGAGAATTTCCAGGACCTGCTGGTTCTGGAGAAAGGGGCCACGCCATGAGCCGCCGCCGTCTTCCTCTTTTGTCCGCCAATCAAGGCGCCGGTCCGCCCGTCCGCCCGTCCGCGCCCCCTCCGGCCCGTCGTCCGGTCGCCGCCCGTCCGCAGCGGGTTCTGCTGATCGCGCACAACCACCCCAGCCTGCATCCGGGCGGCACCGAGATCTTCGCGCACGAGCTGTTCGGCGGCCTGAAGGCGGCCGGTGCCGAGTGCCTGTTCCTCGCCTGCACCAACGACATCCACCGCGCGCCGCGTCCCGGCACGGGCTTCCAGACGCTGGGTCGCAGCGCCGACGAGGTTTTGCTGTGGGCCGGCCATTTCGATCATTTCCACCAGAGCCAGATCGACCTGCATGGGCTGGTGCCCGACCTGTCCAATCTGCTGCGCGCCTTCCGGCCGGACATCGTGCATGTCCATCACACGCTTCTGCTGGGCGTTGAGATGCTGTTCCTGATCCGCCGCGTCTGCCCGGACGCGAAGATCATCTACACGCTGCACGACTATTATCCGATCTGCGCCAATGACGGTCAGATGGTCACCCCGCCGCGTGGCGAAGGGGGGCGGACGCTTTGCACGAAGGCGTCGCCGGACGCCTGCCACCGCTGCTTCCCCGATCGGCCGGCCGACCAGTTCCTGTTGCGCGAGAAGCATATCAAGGCGATGTTCGGCTTGGTCGACCGCTTCCTGGCGCCCAGCCGTTTTCTGCGCGACCGCTATGTCGCTTGGGGCCTCGATCCAGCCCGCATCGAGGTGATGGCGAACAGCCGGCCATCCGTCGAGCCTGCCCCGGCGCGCGACCTCGATCCCGGCGCGGCGCGCGACGCCTTCGCCTATTTCGGCAATTTGAACCCCTTCAAGGGTATCACCGTGGCGCTCGACGCCGTCGCCCGCATGGCGCGCCAGGGGCTTGCCCCCTCGCTGGCCGTGCATGGCGGCAGCCTGTACCAGACGCCGGAGTTCCGCCAACGGGTGGCCGACGGCTTCGAGGCGGCCCGCGGTCTTGCCACCGCCCATGGTCCCTACCGGCCGCAGGAAATGCCGGCCCTGATCGCCGCCGCGGACTGGGTGGTGATGCCGTCGATCTGGTGGGAGAACGCCCCTCTGGTGATCCAGGAGGCTTTCCAGCACCGCCGCCCGGTGATCGTCAGCGGCATCGGCGGCATGGCGGAGGCGGTGCGCGACGGCGTCGACGGTCTGCATGTCCGCCCCAACGACCCGGCCGACCTCGCCCGCGTCATGACCCGCGCGATGACCGAACCCGGCCTGTGGGATCGGCTGTCGTCCAACATCCCCGCCGTCCGTCCGACGGAGGAGGCCGCGTCGCTCCACCTTGCGCTTTATGGCGAACTTCTGTCACCGGCTTCCGCCGCTCTTACCCAAGGGAATCGCACCCGATGAAGGATCGCAGCACCAAGGCCGACATCACCGCCGCCGTCCTGCTGGACGAGGACACGCTGATGCTGTTCGGTGCCATCGACCAGCCCCTGCCGGCCGACAGCGCCGTTCTGCTGGATGGCATGATCGACGGGCGTTTCAGCGGTGGCTGCTGGGTCGATGGAGCGGGGGAGCGCTGGTTCCTGGGGGCCATCCGCGTCCCCGGACTGGCCCACATGCGCCCGTCCCGCATCGAGATCGAGGATGCCCGGGGCAAGCATCTGCTGCTTCCCCGCCTGTCGAATGTCCGCACCAATCCGGCCCATCTGGTCGCCGCCTTGCGCGAGGTGCAGCCGCAGTCGCTCGATACCGCATTGGACGTCGCTTTGACCCTGCTGTCCGGCCCGGCGATGGGCGAGGGCGAAGCCGGAGAGGGTCACCGCCGGACCCGACTGCTGTCCGGCCTCGCCCATGAAGCGTCCCGCCCGGATGGCTTCGCCGAGGTGTTGGGCCGCTTCCGCGACGGCGCGCTGATGGTGCAGGGCTGGTCGCATGGCTTCCCGGCCGGCAGCACCACCGTGCTGGTCGAGGCCGAGGACCTGCGCTCCCATGCGATGGCCGCAGCTCCCTTCCACCGTCCGGACCTGCCCGACGATGCCGCCGGACTGCTGACGGTTCTGGAAGGACCGGTCGCCGCCCCCGAAACCATCCGCCGCATCCATTTCCGTGCGGTCGAAGGCTGGCGCTATCTGGCGATCTTCGAGCGCCGGCAACTGCTGGCCGATGGCGTCGCTTCCGCCCATGCCCGCGACATGTTGAGTCAGCTGCAGGGCGATGCCGCCCGCCGTGGTGTCATCGCCGCCATCGCCGCCCGCTACAATGGGGTGGAGACGGTCTCGCAGATCCAGGCGCCGGTACGCATGGGGCTGGACATGGCGGTGCGCGTTCCGGGCGCCGGGCTGTTCGTCTGCGGCTGGCTGCTCGATCCCACCCAGGCGGTCCGCGGGGTCGCGGTGAAGGGCGGCGGCTTGACCGCGCGGCTGGACAGCGACTGGTCGCGGCTGGCCCGGAAGGACGTGTCCGAGGCCTTCGCCCATGACCCGCTGTTCGCCGGCCGTCTGCTCCCCGGCAACAATGGCCACGGCTTCACCGCCTTCGCCCGCGAGCCGGCCGGCATCGCCGCCGACGCCGAGTTCCATCTGGAGCTGACGCTGGCCGATGGCATCGCCTTCCTGCCGCTGCCTTGCCAGCCGCCGACCGGCGATTCGCTGCGCCGCATGCTGGGAGCGGTCAATCCTGACAGTCCGGCCATCGACCGCGTCGTCTCCACCCATCTGGGGCCGATGCTGCGCACCGCCGCGTCGGGACGGGCTGCCCCGTCCTCCGTCCTGCACCCGATGGGCCGGACGCTGAAGACCCCGCGTGTTTCGGTGATCCTGCCGGTCTGCGACGGGCGCGAGGATGTCGACTTGAACCTTGCCCGCATGGCGAACGACCCGGACTTTGCCGAGACGGAGATTCTTGTGGTCGCCGGTGCCGGCACCCATGAACGTCTGGCCGGCATGGTCCGGCAGGCCGCCGGCTTCTACCGGCTGGCGGTCGGCTTCGTCGCCGCCCCCACGGCATCCGATCCGTTCGAGGCGGTGGCGGCGGCTCTGGCGCATGCGAGGGCAGACCGCATCCTGCTGCTGTCGCCGTCGGTTTTGCCGACCGAGCGCGGCTGGCTATCCGCACTGGAACGGGCGATTCGCAAGCCGAACGCCGTCGGCTCCGCCGCCCTGGCGCCGGTGATGGTCAGCCCGACCCTGCTGTACGAGGATCACTCGGTCCGCTTTGCCGGCATCGTTGCGGTGGAAGGGCCGGGCGGTGCCGTCACCTACGAGCGGCGCTTCGCCGGCTATCCCCGTGACTGGCTGAAGGAGCAGGAGGCCTCGGCGGTCGATGCCGCTTCGGCCGATTGCGCACTGCTGCCGCGCGAGCTTCTGGTCCGCGCCATGGCCGAGGGCGGCCGCTATCTGGGGCTTGAACCGAAGGGGCTGGATTTGTGCCTGCGGGTGCGGGCGGCCGGCGGTTCCTGCCTGTGGCTGCCGAAGGTCCGGCTGGTGGCGGTCGACGAACAGCCCCGGAGCGCCCGCGATCCCCGGCTGGAGCGCATGAGCGCCCTGGTCGACGAATGGAGCTTCGCAGAGCGCTGGAAGGCGTCCATCGCGGCCTAGTGCTTTGCCTTCGCCCGCTTCCTCCCCCCTTCGACTCGGACAGACGGTCACCCCATGAGCAAGACCAAGCGCGCGCTGATCATCAGCCATGGCCACCCCTCCTTCTCGCTGGGCGGGGGTGAGGTCGCCTCGTACAACCTGCACAACGGCCTGCACGACCTGCCGGGCTGGGAAAGCCATTATCTGGCCCGTGTCGCGCCGCCCATCGCCCAGCATCGCGGCTCCGCCCTGATGGCGCTGCGCCAGAAGGAACGCGAGGTGCTGTATTATGCCAACGACTACGACCATTTCCGCCTGTCCAATCGTAACCTGCCGGGGCTGGAGAAGGACTTCGTCCGCTATGTCCGCGACCTTCAACCGGACGTGGTGAACTTCCATCATTTCCTGGGGCTGGGGATCGAGACGATCCAGGCGGTGCGCCGTGCTCTGCCGCGCGTGCCCATCGTCGTGACGCTGCACGAGTACCTGTCGATCTGCCACCACCACGGCCAGATGGTGAAGACCAGTCGCAACACCTTGTGCTACCGCGCCAGCCCGGCCGATTGCGCCGGCTGCTTTCCCCATATCGGCGAGGCGGAGTTCTTCAAGCGCGAGCTGTTCCTGAAGACTTTCCTGGAACAGGCGGACTTCTACATCAGCCCGTCCAACTTCCTGATCGATCGCTATGTCGACTGGGGGCTGCCGCGCGAGAAGTTCCGCATGATCGAGAACGGCCTGACCATCGAGGGCATCGCACCGCCGCGCCCGGTCACCCGCGGGGGCAAGCGCAACCGCTTCGCCTTCTTCGGCCAGTTGACCGAGTTCAAGGGCGCCCATCTGCTGGTGGAGGCGGTGTCGCGCCTCTCTGACAAGGCCTGGGGCGAGGACGGCGCGCTGATGATCTTCGGCGGCAATCTGGAACGGCAGCCGGAGGCCTACCAGAAGCGCTTCAACGACGCGGTGGAGAAGGCGGGCGACCGGGTGCGCTTCTATGGCAGTTACCGTTCGGCCGAGTTGCCAGGCCTGATGAAGGACGTCGACTGGATGATCATTCCGTCGATCTGGTGGGAGAACTCTCCCGTCGTCATCCAGGAGGCCTTCCTGCACGGGCGGCCGATCATCGCCAGCAACATTGGTGGCATGGCGGAGAAAGTGACCCACGGCGTCGACGGCCTGCATTTCCGCAACGGCAGCGTCGAGGATCTGGTGGACCGCATGACGGAGGCGCTGACCACGCCCGACCTGTGGGACCGTCTGCGCCTGCGCATCCGCCGCCCGATCGACCGCGCCGAATGCGCCCGCCAGCATTCGGACGTGTTCGACGCTCTGCTGGCCGCCGGTGGTGCAGCCCCCTCCATCCCGGAACGCGCGGTGGCGCAACGATCCTGACCGACCCGCACCCGGCTCCGCGCCGATCCGCACACCATCCCCATCATCGCCCAAACCCAGGGAGAGCCGCCGTGGCCAACATCCTCGTCATGATTCCGTCGGGCGAAGTCTATGATCACGATTGCGTGCGCTGGTACAGCTACCAGGACATTCAGCGCAGCATCAACCACTACCACAACATCGGTGACGCCTTCGTCTTCGACTCCTCATTGAAGCTGCTGACCTACGACAAGCTGGATGTGCTGGAGATCCGCGAGTTCCGGCAGGAGGTCGTCGACCGGATCAATGCGGAATACGACTATGTCTTCCTGCGCGGCAGCAATTACATCCACGATTCGATGGACTGGCCGGTGGCGACCATCCAGGTGCTGGCGAAGCTGCGCATTCCCGTCATCGCCTTCGGCGTCGGCGCCCAGGCACCGGCCACCGGCAAGCTGACGCTGACCGAGGAAAGCAAGCGCATCTGGCGGATGATCGCCGACAGATCGGCCACGCTTGGTGTGCGCGGCACATATACTGCCGAAGTGCTGTGGGATCTCGGCATCAAGAACACCCGCATCGTCGGTTGCCCGACCGCTTTCCGCAACCGCGATCCGGAGCTGCGCATCGACCTGCCGGCGCTCGACAGCGTGCGCAAGGTCGGCATCACCATGCGCCGCGAGGTCTCCAAGCATTATTCGCCCGACGTGCGGAAATATCTGGAGCGTCATCGCGACTTCGTAAAGGACATCTCCCGCCGCTTCGACACCGTGCTGATGATGCAGGGCGAGGTGGAGGAGAAGAAGCTGCTGTGGGGCACCGAGGAGCAGAAGGCGGAGGCCTGGGCGCAGCTGCATGACAGCGCCTGGCTGAAGCAGTGGTATTTCGACGACGAGATGGACGCGCTGTACCGTGAGCGCCTATGGTATTCGGACGTCGTCGCCGACTATGAAAACCTCGTGCGTTCGAAGGATCTCGTGCTGGGTTATCGCCTGCACGGCAACCTGATGGCTCTGTCGAACGCCACGCCGTCGGTTTACTTCAGCTATGACAGCCGCACGGCGGAGTTCGCCGAGACCTTCGCGATCCCCTGCTACAACGTCTATTCGGACAAGCCCTTTGTCCTTGAGGAATATTGGGACCAGAGTCTGTTCGAGAAGTTCAACCGAACCTACTACCAGCGCTATCGCGACATGCGGGAGTTCCTCGATGAGAACTACGTCCCCCACCGCATGCCCAGCCACACCCTGTGCCGCACCGCCGACCGCAAGGCAGCGTAAGCGATAACGCCCTCTCTCCAGCGACCGGAAGCCGTCCCATGTCCGCCACTGCCAAGATCGTCGAGCTTCGCGACTCCACCCCCGTGGCCGATCCCCTCGACGCCCCGCAAGCGGCTGCCATCGTCGGGCATATCGACGCTCTTCAGGGGGGCCGGGTCTTCGGCTGGGCCTGGGACGGCAACCATCCGGCCGACCGGCTGGAGGTGGAACTGCGGCTGGAGCGCGACGGCGGCCCGCCGGAGATCCTGGCGCGGGTGGCGGCCGACCGGCCGCGGCCCGATCTGGCCGGCGGCGGCATCGGCGACGGCGCCCATGCCTTCGAGGCCGAGGTGGTTCTGCCGGAAGGGGGCGACCCGTCCCGGGTGGTGGCGGTGGTGCGCTCGCCCTCCCCAGTGAGACGGTGACCTTCGCCCAGCCAAACCCGAAGACCAGCGGCTCGACCGGCTGCTGGAACCCACCTGCAACGGATC
>NZ_BADK01000766.1 GCF_000333595.1 Azospirillum sp. B506 | reverse complement strand
AGATGGCAGACGACACTTCGTGATTTTGCGATCACGCTTTTCTGGCTTCTAGCCGCGATCGAGTTTACCTGGGCGGCTATTCGTCTTGCTCTGAAAGGGGCCGATTTCGGGGAGTGGGTGGCAGAGGTCACGAACCAGGTCCTTTTCATCGGCTTCTTCTTTACGCTCCTGCTCAACTCGGCCAATTACGCAACTGCTGTCGTGAACAGCTTCCGGCAAGCGGCCAACGAAGCCACCGTGGCAAGTGGGGGA
The DNA here is from genome assembly GCF_000333595.1 of Azospirillum sp. B506. GTDB lineage: Bacteria > Pseudomonadota > Alphaproteobacteria > Azospirillales > Azospirillaceae > Azospirillum. The sequence goes on along the minus strand of NZ_BADK01000766.1, from coordinate 1,238 downwards.
TCAACGGCGATCTCGCCGTCCGATGTCTTTGAAGTTGGTTTCAATTTGGCAATGAGGGTCGCGGAACAGGTCACGTTGTTGAAGCTCGCTGACAGCGCCGGCATTGTCATTGCCGCTCTGATTATCCTGATCTGCTTTGCGCTGATTGCCGCTTTCCTGATCCTGGCTCTGGTGGAGAGCTACATTGTCATCTCGGCCGGTGTTCTGCTGATGGGTTTCGGCGGCTCCCGCTGGACCAAGGATTATGCCGTCAAGGTTCTGGTCTACGCCGTGGCGGTCGGCGCCAAGCTATTTGTCCTTCAGCTGCTCATCGGTTTGGGACAATCCATGATCATGGGATGGGCAGGTCAGATGGTGACCAACACCGCCAGTATCTTCGTCATCGTGGGCTCTGCTGTCGTCATGCTGGCGATTACCAAGGTGGTGCCGGACATGGTCCAGAGCCTCGTGAACGGCACTGGCCCGAGCGGTGGCAGCGCCCTGGTCGGGGCTACCGCCGCTGTTGGCGGCGCCGTGACTGGTGTCGCAGCAGGTGCGGCCGGTGCCGGAATGGCGGTCGGTGGCGCCTCCAAGCTTGCCAGTGCCCAGCTCGCCAGCTCCGGCCTGTCCTCGTCCCCTCCGCCCGCTTTCGCTGCCCGCATGGCCGCCCGCGCCGCCGGCAATCTTGGCCAAGCGGCGGTGCAGGACGTGGGCCGCCGCCTGTCCGGTCGCCACCATGGCACCATGGGCGGGCGCATGGGCGAGAGCATGATCCACAAGGCCCGCGAGCTGCGGGCCGCCGCCGAAAAGCCGCAGGCGCCGCAAGCTCCTCAGCAGGGGCAGTCGCCGGGCCAACCCAACAACGTGATCCGCCCCGAATAGGCGTTCGGTGTTGAACGCCAGGGGGAGGGATTCCTTCGATCTATAGGCAATCGACTATGAAGACCCACGCCCTGCGCAAGCCGAAACCTCCAGCAAAACCGCCGGCCGAAACCCCCTACCTCTCGGCTCGGCGGGAATGGAACGAGCGGTATGGCTCCTACATCGCCCGCGCCAACGCATGGCGCCTCACGGCGCTGTCCAGCCTCGCCATCGCCGCCCTGGCGGTCGGGGGTGTGGTGTGGATCGGCAGCCAGAACCGCCTCGTCCCCTATGTCGTGGAAACCAACAAGCTCGGCTATGCTGTGGGGGTGCGGGCGGCCGATCAGATCTATGTGCCCAACGAGCGGGTCATTCGTGCCCAGCTCGCCCGCTGGGTC